>DYET01000125.1 GCA_020725625.1 Desulfovirgula sp.
GTTGCCGTCAAAGGTGACGGGGTTGCCGGATCAAGGGATTTTCTGTTTGAAGTGAAGGCGGAGGGGCTCCTGTTCGGCCTCAACCCGGAAGAGCCAGATGATAAAGAGGAGAAATTCGCCCTTCTGGCTTCGGGCCTGCCGGGCACCCGGCTTTGGCGCGTTGAGCTGGACGTATTTATTCGGCGGATGAAACAGTCCGCTGACGCGGATACATTCATTTCCCCGCTGGAACAGTGGGTAAGATCCCTGGCCGGCAGCACCGGGGCGGCGGATCCGCCGGAAGTCCGGCTGCTTTCCTCCGGCGGGGAACCGGTCCGGGTGAAATATGCGGGGGAAAGTGACGCTCCGGTAACACTGGAGTCCTTTCACGGGTCGTCCTTAAAGGCGATTGTCGAGCGCCGCAGGAACCGGGAGGAAGCTGAAAGGCGGCGTTTCCGGGAAAAAGCCGGGCATGACCGGCTGTATTTTGAGAACGCCATAAAAGATATGGCGTCTGTTGCGCAACCCGAACTCAAGGGTGAAGTTCGTGATGTAATTGCCGGTGATCCCCTCTTTACCGCCTGCAGCCTGGTGGGCCGGGCCATGAATATTGAAATTGTCCGTTCGCCGCTGGCTGTGAAGGGTATTTCCTCCAAAGATCCCCTGAGGGATATTGCCAGGGCTTCCCGCATCCGGATCAGGCAGGTGGCTTTAAAAGGGGAGTGGTACAGCCGGGATAACGGTCCCCTGCTGGCTTTCATGGCGGACGACAACCGGCCGGTGGCCCTGATTCCCCTGTCCCCGTCCCGCTATCAGCTGCACGATCCTGCAAACAACACCACGGAGCCGGTTAATCCCCAAATTGCACGGCGGCTCAAACCTTTCGCCCTATCCTTCTACCGGCCGTTTCCCAATAAAGCGCTGAAGCTGCGGGATATTTTAATCTTCGGGATCGAAAGCTGCTGGAGGCGGGACCTGTTGCTGGTTGTATTAATGGGGGTGGCGGGCGGCCTGTTGAGTATGGTTATTCCCGTTGCCACGGGAATCATATTTGACACCATTATTCCCGGGGGAGAAAGGGCCCAGCTCCTGCAAATCGCCTTTTTCCTCGGATCCAGTG
Source organism: Desulfovirgula sp. (assembly GCA_020725625.1). Lineage (GTDB taxonomy): Bacteria > Bacillota > Desulfotomaculia > Desulfotomaculales > Desulfocucumaceae > JAILZP01. The sequence continues at coordinate 1,100 of DYET01000125.1, forward strand.
CCCTGGCCGGGCTGCTGTTTCAATTGACCCGCTCCCTGGCCGTGTTGCGGCTGGAGGGAAGGATGGAGGGGGCCGTCATGGCGGCCGTCTGGGACCGGCTGCTGAGCCTGCCGGTACCCTTCTTCAAAGACTACACCGCCGGGGAACTGGCCATGCGGGCCATGAGCGTGAGCCAGATCCGCAGGATGCTGTCGGGTGTGGTCATAAACAACATTATTTCCGGCTTTTTCTCCCTGTTTAATTTCGGCCTGCTGTTCTATTACAGTGTCAAACAAAGAACCCTGGCCCACCGCCCCCATGTATGAATATGCGCTGCAGAACAGGGAGGCCGTGGAAAAGGCAACCATCAGGGTGGAGCGGATTAACGGGCCGGTTTTGCTGGTTTCGGGCGGCCTCGACGGGGTGTGGCCGGCGGGTAAAATGTCGGAAATGATCATGGGCCGGCTTGGGGAAAGGTTTACTTCCGCCTGGCCCCGTCCCCGCTCCGGCCTGGCCAGTTCCACCTCCACCCCCGCGCTGTTTAAATGGCGCCTGACCTTGCCGAGAAAATGTTCGTAACGGGACAACTGGTGGATTGATTCCGCCGGCATGCGGGAAAGGGGTAGCAGGTCCCGGTATTTTTTATCCCGGGCTGTTTCGGCGGTTTCATTGAAAATGTAGAATTCGATCTCCGACGCCATGTCGGCCTGAAGCCCCATATTTGCGGCCTTTTCCACCTGGCGCTTGAGGATGTTTCTCGGGGCCACGCTTACGGGCGCGCCGTCCCGGTGGAAAAGGTCGGCCATGACCATTGCCGTCTTCTCAAACCAGGGATAGAGGCGCAGGGTGGCCATGTCGGGGACGGCCCTGAGGTCCGGCAGTCCCGTTTGCCGGCCGGCCAGAGGGTACTGCCCGCCCTCGTTCAGCTCTATATCCCAGATCAGGTTGTTTGAACAGATATTTATGCCATGAGCCGCCTCGGATAGAAAAAAATCGGCGCAGCACCTCTTCCCGATAAGCCTCGACTGCATATCGGCGGCCGCAATAATGACCGTATCAATCTCACCGCGGCGGATCATCGATTTGAGAATGCTTATGTCCATATTGGCCACGGCATATCCCTCCCTTGAAGTTTCAATTCCCGGCGCACAATTCGGATCTAATACAGCCCCAGCAGCTTCCAGTATGGCATGGAGGCGAAAACAGCCGCCA
>DYET01000126.1 GCA_020725625.1 Desulfovirgula sp.
ACTTCTTATGAAGTAACCTCTAGAGGTCTCATTTCTTTATTGCCCCTCCAGACACCTACTAAAAATATACACTGCCTATTCCGGGCACCCGTGATATAATAGTACGGGGTGACCCTTCATGATTACCAGGGAACTGGTGGACCGGATCAACTGGCTCGCCCGCAAGCAGCGCCGCGAGGGCCTGACCGACGAGGAAAAGGAGGAGCAGTACAGGCTCCGCCAGCTTTACCTCCGGGGCATACGGGCCCAGGTTGTGGACGCCCTTAATTCCATGGGCTTAAAACCCAAAACGCAGCACCGGGAAGAGTGCTCGTGCCCGGACTGCAGGGGACACTAATTCCGCCACGGACACTACCGCCATATCAGCTGGTGAATTTTCACCAGCAGCCTCATTGGGGGAGAGGTAACCGCCCTACCAGGTCCCGTTAAGAAAGGGGTTGAACCTGGCCTCCTCCCCGACGGTCGACGCCGGGCCGTGTCCGGGGTAAACCGGTGTTTCCGGCGGGAAGACCAGCAGCTTTTCCTTAATCGACCTGATCATCTGGTCGTGGTCCCCGCCCGGGAAGTCCGACCGGCCCACGGACCCGGCAAAGAGGGTGTCCCCGGTAATAAGCCTGCCTTCCGCCAGTATTGTAATGCCTCCCCGGGTATGGCCGGGGGTATGGATTATTTTCAGCTTCACCTTGCCGACCTCCACCACATCCCCGTCCTGCAGCTTCCTGTCGGCGGGGGCGAATTTAAGAGATCCCCCATGGAAAAGGGACAGGTTCCTGCCCGGGCTGGTGAGCATATCGGCGTCTTCGGCATGGATCAAAACCTGGGCCCCGGTGGCTTCCCTCACCGCACCCAGCGCCCCCAGGTGATCGACATGGCCGTGGGTCAAGATTATACAGCGGCAGTTCAGCTTCAGTTCCTGCAGTTTGCGCAGGATCCTGCCGCCCTCAGCCCCCGGGTCCACCACGGCCGCCTCCCGGGTTTCCTCGCAGCCTATGATGTAGCAGTTGTTATCCATCGGTCCTACGGAAAGTCCGGTGAAAATCATATCTCTTCCTCCCCTGGTTTATACTGAAGAATCCAGAAGCCAGAATCCAGAATAAAAATGCTGTATTCTGTCTCCTTACTCAAAATTGTTTCTTACTATCCAGTAATATTGTTACCGGCCCGTCGTTGACAATCTCCACCAGCATGTGGGCCTGGAAGACGCCGGTGGCAACATCGACCCCCAGGCCGGCCATCTCGGAGACAAACAGTTCGTAAAGCTCCTTCCCCCGGCCGGCGTCGGCGGCATCGGAAAAACCGGGCCGGCGGCCGTGCCTGCAGTCGCCGTACAGGGTAAACTGGGAGACCACCAGGGCACTGCCCCCGACATCCAGCAGCGACCGGTTCAACTTTCCCCCCTCATCTTCAAAAATGCGCAGGTTGACAATTTTTCCGCCAAGGTAGGCCGCGTCCCCGGGGCCGTCATCCTTTCCCACACCGAGAAGGACAACGATCCCGCGGCCAATTTCGGCCACGGTGCCGCCCCCGACCGAAACCGACCCCCTGACCACCCGCTGAACTACAGCCCGCAATTACTTGCACCTCCGCATTAAATCAGGGTCAGAATACAGGAGACAGGAGTCAGGAGACAGGATAACAATTACGATAAAATAACTGATTTCAGAGATCAACAGCCGGAATGTGTCTCCTGTATTCTGTCTCCCTCTGGCCCTGAAATTTAGCTTGTGCGTTTAACTTCGTAGACATCCTTAACCCTGTTAATCTTGGCCATGATGTATTCGAGCTGCTCCTTGCTCTTCATCTCCAGAACCATCTCGATCATGGCCGCGTCCTTCCGCCCCCGGGCGCTGACCCAGTTGGCGCTGATTTTCATCTCCACCAGGATCGCCAACACATCGCTGAGCAGCCCCGCCCGGTCCACCCCCGATATTTCCAGTTTAACCTGGAACGGGGCCTGAAAGTCGCTGTCCCAAGCCACCTCCACCAGCCTGTCATTCTCGCCGCGCTTGATGAAATTTAGGTTCCGGCAGTCAGCCCGGTGGATGGAAACTCCCCTGCCCCTGGTGATGTAACCCACGATGGAATCCCCGGGAATGGGATTGCAGCAGTGGGACAGCCTGATTAACAGGTTGTCGACGCCCCGCACCCTGATCCCCTGGGTGGGCTTGCCCCAGTCGGGCTTGCCCCGGGGCTCTCCCAACAGGGCCTGGTATTTTTCCGGCAGGGCCGGTTTTTTCTCGGGCATACCTTCCCTGATCCGGTTCAAGATCAAGGTGGCGGTAACGGCCCCCTCGCCTATGGCCGCGTATATGTCTTCGACGGTCAGCAGGGTGTACCGCCGGCCGGCCTCCAGAAGTCGGTCGCCCTTCAGGACTTCGGGTTCCAGCCCTATTTTCCTGGCCTCCCGCTCCAGCGCATCCCGCCCCTTGGCAATATTTTCTTCCCGTTTTTCTTTCTTAAACCACTGCCGGATCCGGTTCTTGGCCTGGGAGGTCTTGACCAGGTTGAGCCAGTCCCTGCTCGGGCCCGCCGGGTGCCTCGAGGTGATTATCTCCACTATGTCGCCATTTTTAAGCCTATAATCCAGGGGCACAATCCGGCCGTTCACCTTGGCCCCGACACAGCCGTGGCCCACCTGGGTGTGCACCCGGTAGGCGAAATCGATGGGAACCGACCCCGCCGGCAGCTCGAAAACGTCACCCTTGGGAGTGAAGACAAATACTGCATCAGCGAAAAGATCGACCTTCAGGGTCTCCATGAACTCCCGCGCGTCCCTCAGGTCGTGCTGCCACTCCAGAAGCTGGCGCAGCCAGGCCAGCTTCTTGTCGAAGTCCTTGTCCCCGCGGCCGCCCTCCTTGTATCTCCAGTGGGCTGCAATTCCGTATTCGGCCGTCCGGTGCATTTCCCAGGTGCGGATCTGGATTTCCAGGGGCTCTCCCTGGGGGCCCACCACCGAGGTATGCAGCGACTGGTACATGTTGGTTTTGGGCATGGCGATATAATCTTTGAACCGGCCCGGAATGGGTTTCCAGAGTGTGTGCACTGTACCCAGGGACCCGTAACAGTCCCGCACCGAATTGACGATTACCCTGACCGCCATTACATCGTATATCTCGCTGAGGTCTTTCTGCTGCTCCTTCATTTTTTCGTAAATGCTGTAGAGGTGCTTGGGCCGCCCCTGGATGTCGGCCTCGATACCCACCGAGGTCAGCTTTTCCCTCAGGATCCCGACCACATTTTTAATGTACTGCTCCCTTTTCAGCCGGGACTGGGCTATCCGGTCGGCCAGATCGTAGTACATGCCAGGGTGCAGGAAGCGGAAGGAGAGGTCCTCCAGTTCCCACTTCAGGTGGTGGATGCCCAGGCGGTGGGCCAGGGGAGCGTATATCTCCAGGGTTTCCTGGGCTATCTCCTTCTGCTTTTCCGCCGGGTGGTACTTCAAGGTGCGCAGGTTGTGCAGGCGGTCGGCCAGTTTGATCAGGATTACCCTGATGTCCCTGGCCATGGCCAGGAACATCTTGCGCAGGTTCTCGGCCTGCTGCTCCTCCTTGGACTTGAACTCCAGCCGCCCCAGTTTAGTGACGCCGTCCACCAGAAGGGCCACTCCGTCCCCGAATTCCTTCCTGACTCTATCCAGGGTCACTTCGGTGTCCTCAACCACGTCGTGGAGCAGCCCGGCCAGCAGGGTTTCCGGGTCCATTTCCAGCTCGGACAGGATCATGGCTACTGCAAGCGGGTGGTAAATATATTCCTCACCGGAAATACGCCTTTGCCCCCGGTGAGCCTCCGCGGCAAAATTGTAGGCCCTGCGGACCAGGGAAAGATCGGCCTGCGGGTTGTAATGAATGAGTTTTTGTACCAGGTCGTCAAGAGTCATAACTATCTTCCTAGCTTTTCCAACTGTTAGTAGCCAGAATCCAGACCCTCATGCCGCAAAAATGCGGCACCACAAACAATGAAAATTCGGGGCCGGGGGTGCGGTTGGGAGATCCGGGCTTCCAAATCCTCCGGCCTGAAAGGTCCTCCCCCCTTCGTACACTCCGGCACTTACGGGATTTACCCAAAAAATAGGGCTTTCACATTCTGTCTCCTGACTCCTGTATTCTTTTATATATCAAGGCTCCTCCACCACTTTTCGGTCAGCGCCGCCATTTCCCGCCCGGCCCGGAACACCGCCGAATCCTGAAGGTCCTTTTTGCTGTGGACGGCGGCATGTATCACCCGGTACCCGCTGCCTTCTTCCCAGCCGCATTTGATTAATTCAAGGTCGGCGAAAACGGCCAGCCCGAAGGCCGTCGTGTGCAGGCCGGCCCTGGCCAGCCCCCGCCGGCGCATGAATTCCACCGCCTTTTTGGGGTCGACATGTCCCGATCCCCCTGACCTGATCAGGCTATACAGGTCGGCCAAGCGCTCCCGGCCCGGAGCCATTGATTCCAGATAGTCCAAACCGGCCCTGAGGTCGTTTTCCCCGAACAGGGGGTGCAGATCGGCCCCTGTCCCGGCTGCGGTCTCCAGTTCTTCCCGGCTGTATGGAAGATCGAATAAGATTATCCGGCGGGGTTTTAAATCCGCGCCGTTCAGGGACCGGTAGGTGCACACCAGCGCTGCTACCTCGCCGGAGGCAAGTCCTTCCTTCAGGCCGGACAGATCTTCCGCGGGGACCCCCGGGTGCATGAAGGCAGCCGGGACACCGGAACGGTTCAAGAAAATGGCCACCTCCACCGCCCGCCCCGGCGAATTCACCAGCACCAAGCCGCCGGCCTCCCGGCCGGCCAGGACCCTCAGGACGGACCACCTGCAGGCGGCGTCCCGTTCCTTTAGCATACGCACCCGGACCCCCGTTTGACTTTCCCCGGCCGTGATTCGGCCGGAAAAAAACTCGAGGTGCCTGCCGGGAAGGAAAAAGTGGGGCGAACTTTCCCGGTACCTCAACAGGGCGGCCGAGACAAATTCCGGCAAAAAGGCCAGGGGCCCCAGCCTTTTAAGGGATTCCGCCGCCTCCCGGGATCCCGGCATCCCGGGAGGATAACCGCTTTGCGGAAAATCCGCCGGTTCTTTGTCCCAGGCTACGCCGGAGGGCCGGATGTCCTTCACCTCCAGCCGCACCGACCGCCGCCCTCCCCAGTGGTTCACCGAAGGCAGGAAGGCCAGGTCAACCTCCTGGGCGGCGGCTATTTCGTTCATGCTTGAAGCCTGCTTGAAGGCAATCCCGTCAATAACGGCGTCGTTCTCCTTGAGCACCATTTTCAGGTGCCCCCCGTTTTTGCCTATCTCCCGGCAGGAAAGCAGGGTAACCCGCCGGCTGGCCAGCACCGGCCCGGGGTTGCAGTGGCCGAAGGGAGCCAGCATGTTTATCTCCTCGATCAGGCCGTCGTTTATATCCCGCAGGGATACCGCCGCGTCCAGGTCCAGGCCGGGAACGAAAATTTCTTCGCCGGCATGCCGGCCTGCGTACTCGTTCACGGCGCGGCGGAGCATGTCCACCCTGTCTGCGGGCAGGGAAAAGCCCACCGCTTGCGAATGTCCCCCGAATCTGGTCAGCAGGTCCCCGCAGTACCTGATTGCCTCGTAAAGGTGAAAGCCCGGTATGCTGCGGCCAGATCCCTTCCCCTCGCCGCCGTCCAGGGCGATCAGCAGCACCGGCCGGTAGTGCCTCTCGACCAGCCTGGAGGCCACGATGCCTACTACCCCGGGATGCCACCGGGGCGATGCAAGCACGATAACCCGGCCGGACGCCAACGACGGGTCGGCGTCCAGCATTCCCATGGCCTCGGCCATGACCAGGCTTTCAATCTTCTGCCTGTCCTGGTTTCCCTTGTTCAGGAGGGCGGCCAGACCGGCGGCCTCCGCCGGATCGCCGGTAAGCAGCAGGTCCACGGCCCGGCCGGCGTCCCCGATCCTCCCGGCGGCGTTCAACCGGGGCGCCAGGGCAAACCCCACTTCCCTGGTATCCAGGCGGTCGGGCCGTACCCCCGACACTTCAATCAACGATTTAATACCGGGGCTGGCAGTATTCACCAGGGCAGGAAGCCCGTATTTGACGATAATCCTGTTTTCCCCGGTGAGCGGGACGATATCGGCCACCGTGCCGAGGCAGGCCAGGTCCAGGTACCCGGTCCAGGCCCCTGCTCCGAGGCCCCGGCGGCTCATAAGTGCCTGGGCCAGTTTCAGGGCCACTCCCACACCGGCAAGTTCCTTGAACGGGTAAGGACAGTCCTCCCGTTTCGGGTTGACCACCGCCGCCGCCCCGGGAAGTTCACCTGGGGGCTCATGGTGGTCGGTAATCACTATATCGGGGCCCTTTCCGGCCCGGTTGCGGGCAACCTCATCCAGAGCGCTGATGCCGCAGTCCACCGTCACCACCAGGCCGTAACCCTCCTGCCCGGCCCTGGCCAGCGCCTCCAGGTGAAGCCCGTAACCCTCCTCCATGCGGTTGGGCACGTAGTAGCCCACCCGGCCCCCAAGCCCGGTCAGGACCTTCACCAGCAGGGCTGTGGCGGTGGCACCGTCGGCGTCGTAATCGCCGTAAACCAGTATTTTCTCCCCGCTGTCCAGGGCGACCCCAATCCTTTCGACGGCCCTGTCCATATCTGCCATGAGATACGGGTCGTGCATCTCGTCCAGGCCCCCCTCCAGGAACAGCCTGGCTTCCTCCACGGTAGCAATCCCCCTGTTGGCCAGAAGCCTGGCCAGGACCGGGGACACCCTCAGCTCATGCTGCAAAATATACAACAAAGCCGGATCGGCGCGTCTTACACGCCATACCTTGGGTTTCTTCATTTTTCCCCCGACAATTACTACGTTAATCAAGATTATATATAAGGTCCGGCGCAGAAGCAATGCGAAGATGAACCCCGGGAACGGGCCGGGGGGATTGGTCCGGCGTGGAGGAAAAATCCGGCAGGCGAAGAATTAGACAGGCAAAAGACGGCAAGGGGGACGGAGGCCGGGTCCCCATGGCTGCCCGGCCGGGACGCGGAAAAAAACCGCCTACCTCCAGGCCGGGGGCAGTCCCGGCCCGGGCTGCTTCCCACCATGCGGGGGCGAGGTTTTCACTTTGACCAGGGAAAGAATCTCACTGGGGCGGAGAGGAGAGGAGGAAGCAGCCCGCTACCTGCGAAAGAAGGGGCTGCGTGTGGCCCAGAGGAACTTCCGCTGCAGGCTGGGGGAACTGGACATCATCGCCCGGGACGGCCCGTACCTGGTTTTCGTGGAAGTCAGGACGGTGGCCGGCAGTGCCTTCGGGACCGCCCGGGAGAGCGTGGACCTGAAAAAAAGGCGCAAAATCAGGCAGGTAGCCGCGTATTACCTCCAGTCGGCAAATGCCGGCGACGTGCCGGTGCGCTTTGACGTAGTGGCGGTAACCCTGGGCCCGGACGGGAGCGTCCGGGATATCGACCATATCCCCGACGCATTCTGAAGTCCCGGGCAGCCTGCGATGGCGCCGGAAACCGGCCCGCGCCGGGAGGTAAACTTGCCCGGGAGAACTTCAACGCCCCTCCGTTTTCCGTACCGGCCGGGGCTGATCAGGCAATATCAACCCCCCGGGCCGGAAAAGGCAGGCTAAAAGCCCCCGCCGGCAGGGATCCAACGCAAAATTCGCGGCAGTTTTTTTTGGATTTCAGGGCTTCGGCATCAGATCAAAAATCTTGACCAGGCCGAAAATACCCGTGCTCACCAGGCCGGCAACACCTATGATGACGGTAATGGCTGTTCTGAGTATCCACCTGTTCTGGTCATCCTGTTTTTTGTCCAGCCTGGCCATCATGTCGTCCATGCGGGAGTTGACATTCTGGTACTCCCTGTGCCTTTGATCGCTCTGGAGGTAAACCTTCTGCAAAGCGTCCCGGATAGCCATCGCTATCCTGTCCTCCGACTTCCGGACCTCGTCCTTAATCTCCCTTATATGCAGTTCAAGGTTATCGAAATACTTTTGCTGCCAGTCCACGACTTCACCGGCCCCCTCAGCCCCGAAAATCTCCTTTGACCCGGAAGTCTTGTTTTGGTCTGCATCCTTGAAGAGAGCGGACAAAGACATAATCAACACCTTTAATCCTTTTTTTAACAGTGTATTCCGGGAGAGGACAAAAGTGATACTGTCCCCGCCCCGCCGGAATTAAAAAGGGGAAAATAGTCCCATTGAAAACGGGAATAAATGCCTATTTACCGCTGAAAATTTTCTGGAAAAAATAAGAAAAAAGGGCCGGTGAGGTCTTTATGATGACGATAGACCTTTTAAGATCCAGGTTGATTTCCTTCGGCTACAACCCCGCCGAGGTTGAGTATACTTTAAGCGAGGTACTGCAGCACAAAAAACCGGACTTTCTAAATGAAACGGACCTGAAAGTACTGATCACCATGCTGGAGGAGAGGATTCAGCTGGAGAGGGCAAAACAACCCCGAACCCATAACGTATAACCCCTTTTTCAGAACAGGGTCCGGCGCGCAGCGGCGCCGGGCCCTGCCGCCTCCCGCTCCCCGGTGCAGGGCTTAATTAAAACCACGGTTGTATTAAGACACCAAAGTCTGGTATGATAATAACTGAAGGCGCCGACCGGGCACCATGCTATCACGGAAAGGGGAAAATTGCGTGGAATTGACCGAGGCCGTACTGGGCAGGAGAAGCATACGAAAGTTTGCAGACAAGCCCGTTCCGGAGAAAACCATCCTGGAAGTAATCAGGCTGGCCACCCACGCTCCCAGCGCGGGCAACCAGCAGATGTGGCATTTTACGGTAGTGATGAACAGAGGCGTAAAGGAAAAACTGGCCGAAACCATTACCGGCGCCTTCAAACAGATAGCCGCCGGGGCCGGGCAGGAGCAGGCCTGGATGGAAGGGCCCATCCACGCCGCCACCTTCTTCAAAAATGCCCCGGTGGTCATTGCGGTATCAACCACCAGGTACATGTCCAAGGTGGACGAGGCCCTTCAGATGGCCGGGAGGACCAGGCAGGAGATAGACGAACTGAGGTGCCGGCCGGACCTTCAGAGCGTGGGTGCGGCGGTGCAGACCCTCCTTCTGGCCGCCTATGAAAAGGGCCTGGGTACCTGCTACATGACCGGCCCCATGGGGGCCAGGCCCCAACTGGAGAAAATACTGGGGGTGAGTCCCCCCGCGTCGCTGGCCTGTTTTGTAGCCCTGGGCTACCCCGACATGATGCCCGGCAAAAAAACCGTCAAAGATGTTTCCGAAATCACCACCTTTATCAGGTAGACAGCAACGACACTAAAATCCTTTTTCACCAGATTTAAAAACAAATGCCAACAACTGATTGATGATCAGTTTGGGGTCGCTGTCCTATAATATCATCAGGAGGTGGACAGCGTGTCCATAATCAACCTGATCAAAGGCCTTTTGAACATTTTCTTCGAGGGAACCGGTGCGGTAAAAATCGACCTGGTCCCGGAACTCAGCAAGCCGGAAGTCAGAAACATAAAGAATTAAATCGCCTCCAGGTCCCCGGAGGCGGTCTTTTTTTTCCTTCCCGGTCCAGGAGCCTTGCTCCCAGGGCCCCGGGCCATTCGGCACCGCCGTCGCGTTGGTGGCGCTTCCCCCGATCCCAACCATCAGGCAGCGGCAGCCCCTGTCCAGCGCGGCCCTGACCAGCTCCCCCGTGCCGACCTCCTCGAAAAAAACCCTGATCCCGACGCCGGCCGCCGCCACCTGGACGTTGATCAGGCCCTCCCCGCCGTCCGACAGGGAGACCTCGATTATCTCGGCCCCCGGCCAGACCCGCCGGATGCGGAGGCAATCCGCCCGGCCTCCTTCGCCGCGCTCAGGCTTTACCTGAAAGAATCAGGCACCACTATAAAACGTGGATCAAAACCAGGAAAAAAAGCAAGGCCGCCACCCTGCAGTGGGCCCTCGGGAAGGGACTCCGCCGGGCTGCAACCGAGGCCAGCGCGACCGCCGCCAGAACGGCCAGCCAGGCAATAACGCCGGAAATGGTGTCTCCCCGGGCCCCCCATCCCCAACCCCTCCGGCCCAGGAGCGCCCACAGGCCGTGCAGGGTCAATACCCCGAAGCAGGCCAGGGCCAGGGAATGGTGGTGGCGGAAAAAAAAAGAGGCTGCTGCCCGGCGGGGCCGCAAGCGGCGCATTACAAAGGGAATTAAAGTGGACAGGAAAAGCAGCAAGCCGATCCAGCCCAAAATCTTGATCATACCCTCACCCCTTCATCTTTTCTCCGGTAAAAGGCAGGAAAAGAACCCGACACCATCGTAACATATATATACCGTCTGTTGCCACAAGTGTGAAAAATGATTTTAATAGCAAGAAATACTCATGTAACGTACGGAAGGGGGGATAGCAGATGTCCATCAAGGTTGTCGGCTTTAACGGGAGTCCCCGGGCCCGGGGGAATACCTATCACTCTCTCCAAACAGTTCTGGAAATAATGGCGGCAGAGGGCATCGAGGGTGAAATCGTGCAGCTGGGCGGGAAAAAACTGGGCGGATGCCGGGCCTGCTTCGGGTGCATCCGGAATACCGACCGGCGCTGCGCCCAGACGGACGATGAAATGAACTTTTTCATCGAGAAGGCGTTGGCGGCCGACGGGATCCTGATCGGAACCCCGGTCTATTTCAGCAATGTTTCCACTGAGGTGAAGGCCTTCATTGACCGCTGCGGCATGGTGGCGAAAGCCAACGGCGACATGCTCAGGGGAAAGGCCGGGGCGGCGGTGGTATCGGTCCGCCGGGCCGGGGCCACCTTTGCCTACTCCGCGGTCAATTTCTTTTTCGGCATCTCCCAGATGGTCATCCCCTGCTCAAACTACTGGAACGTAGGCATCGGCCTGATGCCCGGGGACGTGCTGCAGGACCAGGAGGGCGTGGAGACCTTCAAGACCCTGGGGCGCAACATGTCGGCCCTTTTGAAGCGGATTTGCTGACACGGATTGACGGAGGTGGAGGTGGTGCGCTAAATCCTTGCGGCAGCGCTAGCGGCGGTCCTCATCCAGGCCCTTGCGAAATGACGGCACGGGAAACCGGACCGGGCGATTTGCCGGGCGGGGGAAAGAGTGCTGTGCGGACCGGAACAACAAAGCGTGTTGTGGTGCGGCGCGATGGATATTTTTGCAGTCATCGCGGAAAACAGGATCCGCGAAGCCGTGCAGAAGGGTGAACTGGACAACCTCCCGGGACGGGGCAGGCCTCTCAACCTGGACGATCTTTCGCACGTTCCCGAAGATCTCCGGGCCGGTTACATTATTCTCAAAAACGCGGGCGTGATCCCAGAAGAAATGCACCTCAGAAAAGAGATCGTCAGCCTGCAAAAATTAATCGACTGCTGTTACAGCGACCGCTCCCGGAACGGGGAACTAGAATCCCTGAAAAAAAAGCTAACTGAAAAAATACTCAGGTACGACATGCTGATGGAAAAAAGAAACAGGGGATCGAACCATGCCCTGGGCTACTACAAAAACAAGATTTATCGAAAACTCGGGGGATATTGAACAGTTACCGGCACCCCCGGGTGCAGCAAAAAGGATCACCCCCGAAAGGGTGATTTTTTTTTGAAGAATTCAAGGACAGCGCCAAACAGGGGAATCCCCCGGATTAATTAAATTTTTTTGGCCGACATTGGCAGGTATTTTTTAACAGCCAGAGAAATAATGGGTAATCCGGTCGAATTTTACCGGCATATCCTGTTATTGAGAGGTTGTCCCATGCTTTCCATTGTCAACAGCACCGCCATGAACGGACTGGAGGGTCACCTGGTCAGGGTGGAGGTGGACGTGTCGAACGGCCTGCCCGCCTTCGACCTGGTGGGCCTGCCGGACGTGTCCGTCAGAGAGGCCCGGGAAAGGGTCCGGTCGGCCATCAGAAACGCCGGCTTCGAGTTCCCCGTGAAAAGGATCACGGTAAACCTGGCCCCGGCGGACATCAGGAAGGAAGGTTCGATGTACGACCTGGCCATCGCGGTGGGCATCCTGGCGGCCACGGAACAGCTGGACCCGGTGGCCTGCGGCCGTTATGCCTTTATCGGCGAACTCTCCCTGAACGGCGGGGTGCGGGGAGTGGCCGGCGTCCTTCCCAACGTCCTGGCCGCCTATGACAACGGCATCGGGTCGGTGGTGGTACCCCGGGACAACGCCGATGAGGCCGCCTTGGCAGGAAGGGCCGGGGTCTTCCCGGTCTCCTCCCTGAACCAGCTGGCCGGCTTCCTGCGGGGCGAAACCGAGATACCGCCGCACAGGGTGGACCTGGAGACCATCCGGAAGCAAGAGGATTCACAGATCCCGGACCTGTCCGCGGTGCGGGGCCAGCACTCCGCCCGGAGAGCCCTGGAGGTGGCCGCCGCCGGCGGGCACAACATGATCATGGTGGGCAGCCCGGGGTCGGGTAAAACCCTCCTCGCCCGCTGCCTGGCCGGGATCCTCCCGGAAATGGCCCCGGAGGAGTCCATGGAGACCACCAAGATATACAGCCTGGCAGGGCTCCTCAGGCCCGGCCTGCCGGTGGTCACCCGGCGGCCCTTCAGGGCGCCCCACCATAGTGCCTCGGCGGTCTCGCTGGTGGGGGGAGGCAAGTTTCCCCGGCCCGGGGAAGTAAGCCTGGCCCACAACGGGGTGATCTTCCTCGACGAGATGCCGGAGTTCGGCCGGGACTGCCTGGAGGCGCTGCGCCAGCCCCTGGAGGACGGGCTGGTGAACATCTCCAGGGTCAATGCCTCCATCACCTACCCCGCCAGGATAACCCTCGTCGGCGCCTGCAATCCATGCCCCTGCGGCTACTACGGCGACCCGGTGAAGCCGTGCGTGTGCACCCCGGTGCAGATCAAAAGGTACCTCGGCAAAATATCCGGTCCCATCCTGGATCGGATCGACATCTTCGTAAACGTCCCCCGCCTTTCCTACGAGGAGCTGAACGACGAAAGGCCGGCGGAACCCTCGGCCGCGGCCAGGGAGAGGGTGACCCGATCCCGGCATATCCAGCGGGACCGCTTCCTAGGGTCCGGGATCATGTGCAACGCCCACATGACCGGCGCCCAGGCCCGGGAATACTGCCGCCTGTCCGCCGAGGCCGCGTCCCTGCTGAAGTCCTCCTTTAAAAAATTCCGGCTGAGCGCCCGCTCCCACGACAAGCTGCTCAAGGTCGCCAGGACCGTGGCCGACCTGGCCGGCAGCGAAAGGGTGGAGGCCGATCACCTGGCCGAGGCCCTGCAGTACAGGCGCCCCGATTACGACCCGGCGGCATACCGGTAGGAAAGCACGAAATTTTTAGGTGGTATTTCACGAATTGGAAAACCGCAATCATAACTGGTCCTCTTTCATCGAAAAATTCGGGGATTCTTTTGAACCCTCTTTTGGAGTAGTTGTCCAGGACGCAAGCGTCACCACGGATCATGAAAATACCCTTATTCCGGCTTTTCTCATTCTGGATTCCGGCTTCTGGCTTCTGGATTCCGACAAAATAGGTCTTCAGCATGAGGTATTTTCAGGGCCGCCCCGCCAGGATACCCCTCAGGAGAAGGCCGGGATAAAAATTCTTTATAAATGTTTCACAGATAACATAAGATAATCAAAAGGAATTTTTGGAAACAATGTAGAAAACTATAAGTAATTTGATGCTTTGTTCCTCTTTTTTAGGGTTAGATTAATCCAGGAAAATTTTTACTTCAAAAGAGAATTCCGGCTGTCGGCGGGTAATGGCCGTAATGTAATATTAAAGTATAGTGGTTAATCCATACAGCGCGGAGGATATCGCTACTAACGGTTCCGGAAAGTTTCGGAAGGCCGGAGAAATTAAACGTAATCCTGAGATAAGGAGATCCGCCATGAGGAAAGCCTTTATCGCCCTGACCGCACTTCTGCTGGCGATCTGGACGGCCGGCCCGGCCTATGCCGCCCCGCAGGTAGTCCTCAACGGGCGGATCCTCACCTTCCAGGACACCCAGCCCTTTATCGAGAACGGAAGGACCCTGGTCCCCCTCCGGCCCGTCTTTGAGGCCATGGGCGTCCAGGTCCGCTGGGACGGCGACACCCGGACGGTAACTGCAACAAGGGCGGGAACGGAAATCAAGCTGGTCATCGGCGGCCCGGCTTACAGAAACGGCAACCCGGTGTACCTGGAGGTCCCGGCCAGGATTATTGACGGCCGGACCGTGGTCCCGCTGAGGTTCGTCTCGGAGGCCCTCGGCTGCATGGTGGCCTGGAACCCGGCCGCCCAGACGGTAAATATTGTCAGCCCCGGCCAGAACAGGATTCCCTGCAAGGTTACCCGGGTGCTGGAAGGCGACACGATAGAGGTTGATCTCGGCGGCCGCCGGGAAAAGGTAAGGCTGATCGGGGTGAGCACCCCCGAAACGGTCCGCCCCGCACCGGGCGAGGAACCCTACCGGAAACAGGCAAGCAACTATGCCCGGGAGAAGCTGACCGGGCAACAAGTCGACCTGGAGCTTGACGTCCAGGAGCGGGATGATTACGGGCAGCTGCTGGGCTACGTGTGGCTGCAGAACATCCTTTTCAACTACGAGCTGGTCAACCAGGGCTACGCGCAGATAATGGCCATTCCGCCCAATATCAGGCACGTTGACGTCCTGATCGCGGCCCAGAAGGAGGCAATGGAGGCCGCCCGGGGCCTCTGGAGCGCACTGGTCGGCGATTCCGACCCCCCGCCGGCCGGCTTGCCGGAGGCGGCGGCCGGCAAATACGTCGGCAGTAAGAAAAGCGACAAGTACCACCTTCCCGGCTGCCAGTGGGCCAAAAAGATAAACCAGGAATACCAGGTTTGGTTTAAGGACGAAGCCGCGGCCCGCGCAGCGGGATATCAGCCGTGCGGGGCGTGCAGGCCGTGATCCGCCGGATTGCCGGGAGGCCGGGAACCGGGGGAGGCCGTCCGTCCGGGCCCGGAAACACAAATGCATCTTCTGCCGGCGGGGGCCGTCTCCGGACAGGCTGGGCCGGGGTCCTCGACTTCTGGAAGCAGCGGGCCCGGGACTTTAAAACCGAAAAAATACATGCCCTTTACCTGGCCCGCAGACTGGCGAATTTACCTTAAAGGGGGATGTACTTTGGCCCTGACCCGCCTGACAGACGAGTTGAAGACTGGCATGAAGCTGGACGAGGACATTTATAACAGGGACAATGTCCTGCTGCTGGCAAGGGGGGCCGTGCTGACCGAGGAAAACATAAAGACCATCAGGTGGCTCGGCTACACAAGAGTAAACATCCAGAAGCCGGTTGACACACCGGAGTACTGGAACCGCATCGATGTGAAAAAGCTCATGGAGTTCCAGAAATGCTACGAGGAGTCGGGCAAGGAGGTCGTTGAGCTGATCGACTGCATCGGCAGCGGGCAGCGGGTCAATGTCGATCAGGCCTTTCAGGTTACCGGAGCCATTTTGCAGGAGTTCGGACCTCCTTACAACCTGTTCCCGTTCATGAGCCAGGTCAGGGAACTGGACCACCACACTTCCGGGCACAGCATCAACGTTTCACTCATCTGCGGGGCCATCTGCAAGTGGCTGGCCCTGGAAGCGGAAACCAGCAGGGAAGTGGTTGTAGCGGGCCTGCTGCACGATGTCGGCAAAAGCCGCTTAAACCCCGACATACTGTACAAGTCCCAGCTATCCTTAAAAGAACTGGAAGACTTTAAGGAACACACCAGACACGGTTACCGAATCCTGGGGGAAATCGGCGCCCCGGAAGCCGTTCGCCTCGGAGCGCTGCTGCACCACGAACGGGTGGACCGGACGGGATACCCCAAAGGCCTGTCCGGGGACGAG
This sequence comes from Desulfovirgula sp., assembly GCA_020725625.1. GTDB lineage: Bacteria > Bacillota > Desulfotomaculia > Desulfotomaculales > Desulfocucumaceae > JAILZP01. Next base: position 15,730 of record DYET01000126.1, read on the forward strand.
ATACCCCTCGTGGCCAAAATCGTGGCCGTGGCCGACGTGTACGACACCACCACCTACAATCAGCTGAAAAATGACCAGAAGGTCTGCCCCTTTAAGGTCCTCAAAACGCTCCACAGCGACTTCCTGGGGGCTCTGGACACCAAAATTTTAATCACCTTTCTGGCCAGAACCGCCGAGTGCTACATCGGTGAAATGGTACGCCTGAGCGACGGCCGCACCGGGCAGGTGGTGGCCGTCAACCGGGCTTCTCCCTCACGACCCATGGTCCGGTCGGACAATGATATAATTGACCTGGCCGAAACGCCGAAACTTGAAATCGAAGCAATTCTGCCCGTTGAAGGCCTGTGACGAACATTTCCGGCGGACTAACACCCGTATGAAAAAATGATTTTGGGATTTGGACAAAGCCGGAGGTGCACATGCAGAGAAAACACCTGTTTATATCCGGGCGGGTGCAGGGTGTATATTTCCGGGCATACGCCCGGGAAAAAGCTGAAAGCCTTGGCGTCCGGGGCTGGGTGCGGAACCTGCCCGACGGAAGGGTGGAAGCGCTCATCGAGGGCGGCGACCAGGCCGTGAAAAGAATGCTTGAGTGGTTCCGTACGGGCACTCCCCCGGCCAGGGTTGACTGCGTTGAAGTGCTTGACGAGGACGCCGCGGGAGACCTGGAGGGCTTCAGTATCCTTCCCACGCCTAAGCGGTGAAGTTGGCCCGCCGTGGAGTTGACCCCCGTTTCATCAAAAATGTCTCCCTAATACCCTGTTTTCGCGCTATAAAAGTAACTTTAAAAAGCAAATTTCTATTTGCTATCTGTAAATATGAAAAAAGTAAAGGCCGCCCCCCAGGGGGGCGGCCTTTACTGTGCGACAGGCAGTCGCACCTGTCCTATCAATAAAATGGGACAAACTTATGTGATAAAGACAGCGGTGACGTTACAGCAGTAAAAACGAGCCGGGAGTCTGGAAGCATGAGGATTCACGGAGGTGAAAGTCCTCCCCTGGGAGTGCTGGCGCGAACCAGGAAGCTTAGTCTAGCTAGGTATTGAAAACAGTAATTCTTGGGAAGGGTCTGTCTACAGTTCCAATATTTTACAGACTCTTGCATTCTGTTGCTATGCGCATAGGTATTGTCAAGGCTCAACATGTAGCAAAAACATGCGGCGTTGAGCCTTTTTCACGTGCCAAACTTCCGATTGGCTCCTTCAAGAACCGCAGTCCCCAAGTTTCCAAGTTTCACCCAAGTTTCCCCTCGGAAAAGTTAAGCGCTTTTATAAACTCCTCCTGGAAATCCTTCATTACTGAAAGTTCCACGTGTTCCACTTTTTCGGCCAAGGCCGCGGCTCGGGCCCTTTCACGGCCGGAGACCAGGGCCATCATGGCCCCCTCGCCGGCCGCGTTGCCTAGCTGGAAAATGCGGCCGGGGGGTATCTCCGGGATAAGACCCAGGGCCAGGGCGCTCTCCTTGCGGATATAATTGCCGAAGGCCCCGGCCAGAAAAACCCTGGTTATTTCCCCGGGCTCAAGGCTGGCTTCCTTTAAAAGTATGCTGATCCCGGCCTTGATTGCCCCCTTGGCCAGCTGCAACTCCCGCAGATCCTTCTGGGTGATTACAATATCCCGGCCGGAGGGGGTGTCGCAACCCGGGGCCAGAATAAACTCATAACCGTTAGCACCCCAACGGAGCCGGGACCTCAACCTGGGGTGAAGATCGCCACCGCCTTCCCTTGGGTCCCTTAAGCGGCCCGTCCTGTCAACCAATCCCCACCGCAGCAGTCCGGCTACCGCGTCGATCAGGCCGGACCCGCAGATTCCCCGGGGGGCGCTGTTCCCGATTACCCTTAAAAAAATATCCTCACCTATTTCCACGGACTCTATGGCCCCCTCGGCCGCCCTCATACCATGCTCGATCTGGCCCCCTTCAAAGGCGGGACCGGCAGCCGTGGAGCAGGTCAGGAGGCGGTCCCCCCCGGCCAGCACGATCTCGCCGTTGGTGCCGATGTCCACCGCTAACGAAAAGCCCTCTAGGCGGTCTAGTCCGGTGGCCAGGATTACCCCCAGGGTGTCCGACCCAACATGGCCAGCGATGCCGGGCAGGGTGACTACCCTGCCCTCTGGGTGGATGCGGAGTCCCAGTTCCCCAGCCCTTGTCTCCATGGACCCTTTGAAGGCGGGGGTGAACGGGGCAAAGGCCAGGTGGGAGGGATCCACACCCAGGAAAAGATGGGTCATAGTGGTGTTACCCACCACCACTGCCTCGTAAACCTCCTTTTCCAGGACTCCGCTTTCCTCCAGCAGGCTGGAAACAATCTGGTTCGCCGCGCCCAGCACCATGGACTGCAGCTGCTTCAGCCCTCCGGAGGAGGCGTGGTTGATTCGGGAAATGACGTCTGCCCCGTACACCCTTTGGGGGTTGGCCTGGGAAGCGGTCGCCAGCAGCCGGCCCTGGTTTAAATCCAGCAGATAGCCCACCAGGGTGGTGGTGCCGACATCCAGGGCCAGTCCAAAACTGCGCCCCGTGGTATCACCCGGCTCCACCGCCACCAGCCTGTCAGCTATTAGGGTGGCGGTAACACGGAAGCCTGATCTACGCAATACCCCGGGAAGTCCCGCCAGCACCCCCCGGCCCGCCCTTATACCTGTCCTGGGCAACCGCGCCAGCAGGCGCTCCAGGTCGGGGGCCTGGTCGGTCACCGTGGGCGGGTTCATGACCACACTTACTTTTTCCACCAGCGGGTGAACATCCGCCAAGAGGCGGTGGGGTCCGTTAAAGTCCTTCCCCTTCAGCACTTCGGTATGGGCTTCCACCTGGACCACCATGCCGTCCCGGACTATCTCCCGGCAGGCCAGCACCCGCCCGCCCTTTTTTTCCCCCGGCAAGACTTTTCCAGACGCGCCCTCTTCAGGCCCGCCGGACAGGATTTTAACTCCACATTTGCCGCAGGTTCCCTTCCCGCCGCAGTCGGCCTCAACCGGCACCCCGGCTAGAGCTGCGGCCTGAAGTATGCTACCCCCATCCGGAACACTGATTTCTTTTTCTTCCCAGGGAAGAACAAATCTAACCTTAACCAATGAGCCTTCTCCCATCATACCTCACCGTTGCCAACCGGGCAGCCTGTCTGCCAGCCTATATATCCGCTCCAGTTTTTCCAGCCCGCCTGCGTCGTTGACACCACAGCAGGAGGTCAGGATTGTCCCGCCTCCGGCTGCCAGCGCGGCTATGTAGGTAAATATTTCGCCATCCTCAACCCCGCGGCAGGAATCCAGGAGCCAGTCCGCCTTAATGCCAGACATGACGGCGGTTCCCCGGGGCAGTGAGTTCTTCAGTCCAACCAGATCCATGGCTTCGGGCTCCAGGGAGAATACACGGTAGCCGGCCTGACACAGGTAGCTGATAACCTGTTCAATGTTGCCGTCGGAATGGAACCCCAGGAGCGCTTCCCCAGATACCAAATGTTTTAGCTTCCGGTAATGTGGCAGTATAAAAACTTCAAACATCCGGGGGGAAAAATACAGTCCCTTCTTGTACGCGATATCGTCGCAGACCATCACTAAATCAGCCCCGGCCTTAACGGCCCCCGCCACTTCCTCCGCCGCCCCGTCGGTATAATGCTGCAGGCACTCCTCCAGAGCATCCCCTTTATAGAAGAGGTGCATCACTTCCGTAAAGCCCTGATCTCGAACCGCCCGCTCGAAGGGGCCGTCCACCGTAACTCCGCAGGTCAGCCCGCATGCATGCGCCCTTTTTATAAGGGAAGCCATATCCCCTGAACCGGGACGGATCTCCTGAATGGGACTAGTATAACTGAAGAAACAAAGGTCTGCCCCAATTTTTAAAGCTAGAGAAATTAATGATTGCTGTCCGGCGTCCAGTCCCAGTTGACTCAGGACTTTACCGGCAATCCACATCTCACCTCGAGGAAAATGCCCTTTTCTTCCCAACCTCAGACTTTTAAGAACCATGACCTGTTCACTTGCCCGAAAAAATATAAATTTTTTTTAGCACTAGTATAACAACGTTAAGTAAATTGTGAAGGCTCTACACCTACAAGCCGGACGAATCCACTGCCGAGTTTTAAACCACGTCTTTAACAGTGCAAACACAAGATATATATTGGTATACGTGTACCTATGTGCTCTTTTAAATTTTGATGACTATAAAGTTAGCTCCGCATAAGTGACAATTGGGCCACTAACACATGCGGACAAAAGGCAGCCAAAAAGCTGGGGATGCCATACCCTACGATTAAAACGGTAGCAAAACTCTTCCAGGTAGGCCTGTAAATGTTTCTTATCAAGTCCATGATGTGTACCAGCTATAAATGCCAGCCTTGGCGTTAGATATCAGGGTATGCACCCAACGTAGTTTTTCTTCAGCTTTCGCTTCACCAGATAAAACACGGTCGTGCACATAACCATGGGTTTTCAGTTGGGGATATACATTCAATCCATCGGTGGTGACAATACTTCCCGGTGATACGGTACGAGTGACGAAGTCAAGGGCGGTTTCCTTCTGGTTGAACAATATTTTGGCCAGTCAGCTGACATTTTCCTTTTTGTCGGTATTCCGGGCTTCCCCGGCACCTGTGTCGGGAAGCAGTAACAACAGAAAACAACAGGCGAGGATAGAGCAGGCCAATACGGACACGCCGTTTTTTATTCCCCCCAGGGAAAGGGCCAGGGAGGAGGCGGCGGCGGGAACGAGTATCTGGGAGCAGCGGCCGGCTATGTTGTTACCCCAGGCATTGGCGTTTGCCCTTACGTGTGTGGGAAAAAGCTCGTTGTTAAAGACAAAGCCCAGCAAAGGCAGCGTACCCAGGCAGAACGTACCGAAAATCCCTGCAGAAAGAACATGGACGTACTGGGTGGTCTGGAACATGCATATCGCCCCGATACAGGAACCTGTGAAAAAAATAGCTGCAGTCCTTTTACGCCCTATGGTGTCAAGCAGCTTGCCGCACGTGAAATAGCCCAGAAAGCCTAAAGTGTTGGTTATAATCAGGGTCATGGACAGCAGGTTCGGTTTCCATCCCAGGTCGTTGACAAGATGGTACGAATAGAAGTTCATAACAGAGGTGTAGGTCAGGTAAATCAAAAACCACATGCAGCAAATCAGGATCATGGTTTTAGTGTAAGGCTGCTTCCAGACATCGAAGAAGCCGGGCTTGGCCGTACTTATTTCTTTGCCCGCCTTGACCCTGAGGAAGCTCTCGGTCTCAGGCAAGTTTTTCCCGAGAAATACCACCACCACAACCGGAAGCGCCCCGAAAGCAAACAGCATCCTCCAGTCGTAGCCCAGTTTGACCGCCAGGGGAAGTATGGCTGCTGAGAATATCCCCCCTATGGCGGCAGCACACTGGTAAAATCCAAATGCCCTGCCCCTGTTGTGATCTGAAAACTCCTCCGAAACGATCACGTATCCCACGGCAGTTGCACCTATCACAAAAACCCGGCAAAAAAACTGGGCTATCGCCAAAAAATAGATGCTGGGCGAAAATGCGGTAACCAGGGAAAACATCGAGTAGAGAATCACCGACCCCAGAAAAACGGGCCTTCTTCCTATTACGTCCGCCACTCTGACCACAAAAAATGCCACCAGCGTCCCCAGTGCCGCCATCGTCAAAGCAAAGCTGGCGGCCTTGAGGTCTATACCGAAAGTCCTGGTAATGTACGGCAATACTATGTTTATGATCATGAAATCATAGCCGTCGAAAAACGACCCCAGTATGAGAACGGGAAAAAGCAGCTTTTGCCTTGGGGTCATTTGGAACCTGTCACTGGCAGTCCCCGTAACTAATACCCCCTCCATAACTTTTTATATGTGCTGATACTGGCTTAAAACTCTATTTTGCCCGCACGCGCCGCCGCGATATAGTTCATACAATACTCGTCCCGGCCCGCCAGCGCAAGAGACGCATCCAACAGGGACATGGTGGGCCGGTCCAGCGGGTCCAGTATGAAAGCGTCCATCCCTGCGGCCACGCACATGACCATGAACGCCCGGTTCAGCAGCCGACGTCCGGGCAGGCCGTAGGATATGTTCGAAAGCCCGCAGATGGTCTTGACTCCGGGGAATGCCACCTTTACAGCTCTTGTTGCCTTCAGGGCGGTCATTCCGTAACCGGTATTGATACAGATCGGTTTAACCAACGGGTCAATAAATACGTCGTCACCGGACACCCCCGCCCCCACGAGACCGTCGACCAGTTTGGCAGCAATGCGCAAGCGGTCCTCCACCGTCTCGGGCACACCCCCGTCATCCATGCATAGCGCCAGTACGCGGGGCTTGTATTGCTGAATCAGGGGCAGAATCTCATCCCACCGGTGACTTTCTGCGGTAATGGAATTTATCATGGCCCTTTGACCGCACAGGGATAACCCTGCCTTTAACGCAGCGGGGTTGGGGCTGTCCAGGCACAGCGGAATGTCGACCGCACCCTGTAACAGGTTAACAAGCCACTTGAGGTTCTCCACCTCGTCACCGTCGGCGACGGCGACGTTAACGTCAATGATATCTGCCCCAGCCTCCGCCTGCCGGCGGGCCAGGTCCTTGAGAAAAGCCCCGTCTCTCCGCGCTATCGCCCCGGCAACATCTCTTCTTGTGGAGTTGATCAGCTCGCCCACGATCACCATTGGGAAAATCCCCTCCCATGCGGTGTCGGCATTACAGTCCAAGAAGCTCATTCGCCTTTTCCACAGCACTGGCGGCATCCGGCGCATAACCATCCGCATTGATCTCATCCGCAAATCTCTGGGTAACCGGCGCTCCGCCCACCAGTATTTTTATGCTGTCACGGTATGGCTTGAGGTGTTCCACAGTTGTTCTCATCTGGCCCAGGGTGGTGGTAAGGAGCGCGGATATTCCCACTATCTGCGGCCTGTGCTCCTCAACCGCTCTTGCGAACTTTTCCGGCGGGACGTCAACGCCCAGGTCAACCACCTTGTAGCCCGCACCCTCCAGCATAATGATCACCAGATTTTTACCTATGTCATGCAGATCCTGCTTTACGGTCCCTATTACAAAAGTGGCTTTTCTTTTGAAATCATCTTTTATCAGGTGAGGTTTTAAAACATCCATGGCTGCGTGCATAGCCCTTGCCACCACCAGGACTTCAGGAATATAGACCTCGTTGTCCCTGAACTTGGCTCCTATATAGTTCATGCCGGCGATAAGACCGTCGTTGATTATGGAGTGTGCGTCTACCCCCTCCGAAAGCGCCTTTTCGGTAAGCTCTTTAACCCACTGCGGATTATAGCTGATCATCGCTTCTTTGATTTCTGACAAAATAGACACATCAATCGCCTCCTTCAGTCATATACTGTCATCCTGCTGCCGGCAAAAAGGGCGGCAGCATCCCTTCCCCTCCGGCCTGCGGCCTCCGGAGGGAATATTCACCATTCTTTCTCCGGCCGGTTTTCCTTCAGTCAATATTAATCGGATAACTTCCGTATTTTTTCACTGCATTAATCATAGCCAGGTAGTTGAGCGGATTTACCCCGCTGTGAATGCTGTTGCAGGAAGAAATCAAGTGGCCGCCTCCCGGGGAGACCTTCTTTATCAGTTCTTTAACCGCTTTTTCCACTTCTTCCTCAGTCCCCGACGGCAAGATGTGTTTACAGTCGATATTTCCTACCACGGCTACCCTGTCCCCGTATTTTTTCTTAACCTCGTCCAGGAACATCCCGGCGTCAGGCTCGAGAGGGCCCAGGGCATCCGCCCCCGTGTCCACAAGCATGTCAATCAGCTTCCATATGTTGCCGTCGGTGTGCTTGATAACCTTCCCGCCTTCCTCGTGAATGGCCGACACCAGTTTCGCCAGACGAGGATAGAAGTATTTTTTGAATGTTTCCGGTGACATGAGGGGGCCCATCTTTGTGGCGTAATCGTCTCCTAAGGATATGCAGTCCGCACCTGCACGGATGGCGTTCCGGACCAGGCGCTCATGCACCTCCAACACCATGTCCAGGAGGGCTTCAACCAACCTGGGTTCAAGAATGCAGGCTACCAGGAAGTTTTCCATACCCATCAGTTGGTACGGGTAAACAAACACATCACGGCAGTGAAAGACTATGTACTTTTCCCCCTTGAACCGCTTCACCACGTCCGGCAATGTAAACAACCGCCAGGGAGCGTCAGGGTCCGGGGGCCTGTAGTTTTTCAAGTCTTCCATGCTGGATATGGGCCCTTTGATGGGAACCTTCAAAAATTCGGCGGTATCGTCTTCCTTATAAATAAGGCCCCACTCGTCACGCAACAGCCCGTCTTCCGCCGGTTCAAAGTTGTAAAAATATGTGCTGTAGACGGCGTCAAGTCCCATTATGTCAAAAAAGTCGTAATAATCCCTCGCTTCCGGACATATTGCACTCTGCACGTTAGGGCTCACGTACAGCTCAACAATAGGCACCCGGTCGGGCTCCCGCAGTTCAAGGGCCGTTTTCACCCTCTCATAAGAATTCATGCGTTCTCATCTCCTCGCAAAAATCAGCCGTAAAAAAACAATCCCCGGGGTTTAATTGTTTTGGAGTGTTCTATTGGACTCTGCACCCGGGAATTCCTTTGTATATTATTTTGAAACCTTAACAAAACCAGCTTTTTATAAAAATTCACCTGTATCCCAGCAGTCTGTTTACGCACCTGACCGCGTCCGGTGCATCCCTGCCGTAACCATCTGCACCGATTTGCCTGGCAAAATTGGGCTTTACCGGATCACCGCCCACAATAACTTTACAAATTTTAAGTAATTTTTCTTTTTTTAATAATTTTATGGTTTCCGCCATCCATACCGTGGTTGTGGTAAGCAGAGCCGAGAGGCCAAGCACATCAGGCCTTTCTTTTTCAACATGAACGGCAAAATCTTCCGGAGACACATCAATACCCAGGTCAATTACCTCGTAACCCGCAGTCCTCAAAAAAATCACCACGATTTTTTTCCCTATGTCATGCAGGTCGCCGGCCACAGTTCCAATCAAAACTTTTCCCTTTTTATTCAGCGAATTGTCGGGGTAATAATTCTTAATCCTGTTTATCCCTGCGTGCATTGCCCGGGAAGACAGTATAACCTCCCCTACATACATTGTGTTGGCACGAAATCTTTTCCCCACCTCTTCCATTCCCGGTATCAGGTGGTTGTTTAAAATTTCATCCGGTGTCATCAGGTTGGCGTCCAGAACAAAATCTATCATTTCTTGCACTTCAGCCACGTTTCCCTTAATGACAGCTTTTATTATGCCGCTTTTGTTTTCCATTTTTTCCTCCCGGTTTGTTAATACTTGTTCACCCTGGAATTATAGCGGTATTTTCCTGGGGGAATCCCTACGTTTTTCTTGAATACACGGGTGAAATAGGACTCACTGTTGAACCCCACTTCGTTGGCCACCTCACTCAGGTTTTTTTCGGTTTTGACCAGTAATTCCTTGGCTTTCTCTATTCTTACACTGGTTAAATATTCAGTAATAGTAGTGCCAAACTCCTTCTTGAAAGCCACGCTCAAATAGGCAGGGCTGTAGGAAAAGGTTTGAGACAGCTTATCAAGATTGATTTCCTCGTCATATTCATTTTTTATGTAATTTAATACCTTTTCCATTATTTTTGTACTGGTTTTTTTAATTTCACTTCTGGTATTATAAAAATAACCTTTAACAACAGTCCTAAACCATTCATATAATTCATCAGCCAACTGAATTCGTGACATCTCAGACAGGTAAATGATATTCAGCTCAAGGAGTTTTTCAATGTCACAGCCTTTGTCCGCAAAGGCACGGGATATCAAGACTAGCAGTTCCAGCATCCTGGCTTTTACAAAATTGGGCCTGGTGGACCACTTTGGAAGCAGGCTTAGCAAAATGTAGTCAACAGTCAGAAGAGCCTGTTCCATCTGGTCTTCCCGGACACAATTTAACAGTTTCCTTTCCAAGCCGAGGGAATACACGGGCAGACTTTTAAAGCTGGCCGTTTTTTCCATCATTTTGTCGTTTAGTTTCACCTGTCGTTCTTCATTTATGCTGCGCTGCTTGTAAATTGTAAAGCCCGTCTGGGTGGCAACCCTCGCAGTTATATACAGCAGGTTTGCGGCGGACTCCACCTTTTTGGGGGACATTATTTTCAGTCCGAGGGCGGCTTTTTTTATATCTTTAAAGTCTGTTCCGATCCCCTTTGTCATTTCCATGATTTCATCCCAAAAAAAGTCTTCAGGCTGCCACATAAGCACTTGGCCGCAAATAATACTCCCCATATGCAGGCCGCTCATATCGACAATTGGAGCGGCCAGGCCGATCAAGCCGGCATGGCACCTGAACACATAGGGTTCGTCCCACTTTAAGGATTCCCGCCCGGCTGTGGCATATGATTTATGGCATTTGTGCCCTGCTGATTCAGTAATTATTTTACAAAAATCAGGGAGTTCGGAAGTCCGGGGGGATATTAACGGGACACCCTTTTGGTCTGTGATGAACGCCCTAAGGCCTGTGGCTTCGGAAAAAGATTCAATTATGTTTTCAAGCAGGTTTCTGTCTATGAAGTCTATTGTATTGGTTGTTTTATCATTGGCATCCAACGCAGAAAAAACCTCCTCTTTCCGTCAAAACTATTTAGCCCCCTAACGAGATTGGACAGTTAGACCTTCAATCTGCTACAGTTAATTGAGGGGGCATGATTTAGTTGACCAAAAAACAATACTCACCGGAT
>DYET01000018.1 GCA_020725625.1 Desulfovirgula sp.
TTGCCCCAATTTAATTTTACTCAATGACCGGTTCTTTTGTTATCGGTCTGTGATAATGTCACCCTGTAAGCGGTCTCTTCCCAAAATTATCACCCCCCGGCAGGTTCCCTGCCGGTATGTCAATTTTTGGCAGTTATGTCCCGAAAGAACTTATCCGCTTGGTGGTGCAGGATTGGCTCGGCTACTGTCGAATAATTTGGATAGTTAATGACTTTTGAAGGGGGTGGTTGAGCTTGCATCCGGACGAAGACTTGCTGGTGAAGCGCAGCAGGGATGGAGACCTGGACGCCTTTGAGGAACTGGTAAAGCGATATGAAAGCAAGGTTTACACCATCGCTTACCGGTTTACGGGAAACCATGCGGACGCCGGCGATCTTGCCCAGGACGCCTTTATCCGCGCGTACCAGGCCCTGCGGTCCTTCAGGGGGGATGCAAGCTTTGCCACCTGGCTGTACCGGATAGCTTCGAACGTTTGCCGGGATGAACTGAGAAGGCAGCAACGGCAAAAAAAGGTATCCCTGGACGAGATGATGTCGCAGCCGGGTGGGAACCCGCCACTGGCGGCCGCTGATATGTCTCCCCAGGAGTGCCTTGAAAGAAGCGAAATACAGGAACTGGTCCAGAAGCAGCTGAACAGCCTTTCCGGGGATCAGAGGCTGATCCTGGTAATGCGGGAAATACAGGGACTTTCCTACGAGGAGATCGCCGCTGCCCTTGAATGCAATTTGGGAACCGTTAAATCAAGGCTGAACCGGGCCAGGCAGACCCTGAAACAGAGGGTCCTCGAGAACAGGGAACTTTTCGACATCAAAATTCGTCTACCGATTAAAGGCAAGGAGGGATGATCATGCAGTGCCAGGAAGTTCAGGAACTACTGTCGGCTTATCTTGACGGCATGCTGGATCCCTCTGAGAGAGACAGGGCGGACGAGCACCTTCAAGGGTGTCCGGCATGCCGGTCGGAGTTGGACGATTTGAAAATGGTGGTTGGCCTGGTTCGTGACCTGCCCCTGGTGGAACCTCCCGCGGAATTTAGACGGGGCTTAAGGTATAAACTTGAACAGGTGCCCGGGCCGAGGGGCAGGGGGGGGCTTCTGGCTGCCCTGGGCCGGGGCAAGTGGTCCGGTATTGTGGCGGCGGCAGCCAGCTTTTTGCTGGTTATCGGGCTTGCCACGAACTGGTACGGTCTGCCCTGGCAATTCGGTACGGCCGACCAGACCGGCCGGGTGGAAGATATAGCCTTGAAGGCCGGGGCCGGAAAGGCGCCCCCGGAAAATCCCGGCCCAGAAACAAGGGAGGACCGCGTTTTTCCGGAAGGGCTCAAAGGACAAGGTACATCCGGGACGCCGGTAGCCTTGACATTCTCCGGCAGCCGCAGCGTACCGGCAGAACAGCCGGAGCGAATGAAGGATCAGGATGCTTCCGTTCCCGCCGCTCCCCCCGGAGAGACCGCGGCCCCGGCTGAAGAGACGGGATCGGTCCAGGGCAGGAAGCTTGCTGCCTCGAACGGGGCGTCCGGTGTACCCGCCCGGGGCACGGCCGCGGTGCCTCCCGCGGACGAACCTGATCAGCCGAGGCAGGCCGCCATCGAGGTCAAGGTTCCGGACAGGGCCGGGGCTGTGCGGGAGGTTTTCACCATTGCCCAGAAACTTGGGGGAATGGCGGCAGTCCTGCCCGGTACCGACGGAAGGGAACTCATTTTGAGAGTGCCCACCAGCCAGTTTGAAAAGGCCTTGACGGACATCGGCAAAACCGGCGAGGTAGTCAGGCAGGACTACCCGCCGGAGGAAACAGCCGACTTGCTGATGTCTACAGCCCGGATCACCGGAATCTCCCCCGAGGCCCTTAAACTTGAGGAATTAGGCAAGGGCGGGGGCGACCCGGGAGAAAATCCGCCTCCAGGAACAGTGGTTCCGCCGGCGGGCGATCCGGCGAAACCGGCAGGGTCCGGGCCGGAAATGAAAAAGGAACATCCCTCCGGCACGGCCGGAGGAACGTCAATGTCCACCATCAAGGTGAGACTGGAGTAAGAGAACCGGGCGGATGCCGCCCGGTTTTTAACTTTATTATTCGGTTTGTTCTCAATAATTACTCCGGGCCGGAGGAAAAACCCCATTTAGCATAGAAGAAAGGAGAGAACATTTTCAAGACCATGGGAGGAGAGGCGGAGCGCCGGAAAAAGGGGTTGCTCCGGGATGGGTATGAGACTTGAGTTTACATCCGATCTTATGAAAAGACTTGCCCGGGTGGCTTTGGGCAGGGAACCGGGCGAAATAATCCTGAACAACGGATCCCTGGTCAATGTTTACACCGGGGAGGTGCTGGAAGGCCAGCAGGTGGTCATTGCCGGGGGCAGGATAGCCTATGCCGGTCCCCCGGGTGATTTTCAGGCCGGGCCCGGCACTGAAGTCATCGACGTGGCCGGCCGGGTGATCATCCCGGGCCTGATTGACGGGCATATTCACATGGACGCCTGGATGAGGGTGGGGGAGTTTGTCCGCATGTCACTTCCCGGGGGAACCACGACGGTGATTACCGACAGCGGGGCCTCGGCCAGCGCCATGGGGGCCGAAGGGGTGAAGGCCTTCCTGGCCCAGTGCCGGAACCAGCCCCAGAGGTTTTTTGCCATGGCCCCCACCATTGTTTATCTCTGTTCTTACAGGGGAAACGGGAGAAAGGCCGTCGACGGCCGGGGGATGATTGATCTCCTGGACCTCCCGGAGGTGGTGGGGCTGGGAGAGGTTTACTGGACCCGCCTGTTGAACGGCGGTACTGATGAAGAACTGGCGGAGATTATGGGGGCGGCCATAGCCAGGGGAAAAACGGTGGAAGGGCACGGCGCCGGGGCCAGGAAACAGAAACTGGCCGCCATGGCGGCCCACGGCGTGAATGCCTGCCACGAACCGATCACCGCCGACGAGGTCAGGGAAAGGCTGCGGCTGGGGCTGACTACCATGATCCGGGAGGGGTCTGTCCGCAGGGAACTGGAGGAGGTAGTGGGACCGCTGGCGGCTATGAACACGGACTTGCGCCGGGCAATCCTTGTTTCGGACGGGCTCTGGCCAAACGTGCTGATGCGCCGGGGACACATGGACCACATCGTGCAGAGGGCCATCGATCTCGGGCTGGACCCGGTGCAGGCCGTCCGCATGGCCACACTAAACGTGGCTGAACACTTCCGCCTGGACGGCGACCTGGGGGGGATTGCCCCGGGAAAATGTGCCGACTTGGTTGTTATTCCCGATCTGCGGACCATCCGGGCGCAGCTGGTGATCTGCAAGGGCCGGCTGGTGGCCAGGGAGGGCCGCCTGACGGTAAGCCCGGCCCGGCACGACTATCCGGAAGAGGTTTACAGTTGCGTCAACCTGCCCCGGGTGACCCCGGAGTTTTTCGCCCTCCGGGCGAGCGGGCCGGGGGTCAGGGTGAGGGCCATCGAGATGGTTACCACCATTGTCAACCGGGAAACTGCCCTGGACCTGCCGGTGGAGAACGGGGAGGCCGTCGTCAAAGAGAAGGATGACGTGGTCAAGGTGGCCGTGCTGGAGAGGAACGCCGGCAGCGGCAGCTGGGCCCTTGGTTTTCTCAAGGGCAGCGGATTGAGGCAGGGGGCTTTCGCCACCAGTTTCAGTTTCGACGAGGGGAACCTGGTGGTTGTGGGCGCCGACGACCGGGACATGGCCGCCGCGGTTAACAGGGTCGGGGAAATGAAGGGAGGAATGGTGTACTGCTGCCGGGGGCAGGTGGTGGAGGAGCTGCCGATGCCTATTTTCGGCGCCGTGTCCGAACTAAGCGGGCCCGAGGTGGCGGCCGCCATTGAGTCCATGGAGCGGGCTTTGAAGGAGGCGGGCTGGGCGATGGAAAATCCGCTTTTGACCGTTTTTACCATCACCTTCACGGCCATACCCTCTATTAGGCTGTCCGCCCGGGGTTACTGGCTGGCCAGGGAAAACAGGTTCGCGGGCCTCCTGGTCTAGCCGCTGAAAATTGTGAATTTATATGTTCCCCTTGCCAGCAGTGGTCAAACAATGTAAAATTAGTTGAAATGCAGCATGAACTGATTATCCGGCCCCGGCCGCAGAACCGGGAAATGCCAGTTGCCGGTCCCGTTTAGGGCGGTTCTTTAGAAAACATAATAAACTCAACGGCTGCAGTTGATGTTAATTTTAATGAGGAAGGAGGTCCCCCGGCAGCGATGAAGGAAAAAGTGGAAGCGGTTTTAGATAAAGTCCGGCCCGCCCTGGTCAGAGACGGGGGGAATGTAGAGCTGGTCGACGTCACCCCCGACGGGCTGGTAAAGGTCAAGCTGGTAGGCGCTTGCGGCAGCTGCCCGATGTCCACCTACACCCTGAAGATAGCCATCGAAAGAACCATCAAGCAGGAAGTCCCCGGAGTCAAGGAAGTTGTACAGGTGTAGTTTTTGGGCGCGAAAAATACCAGGGGCTCCCGGCGGGGGCCCCTGGTATTTTGAAGGGCACTCCGCGGTCGGCTTGCCGGTCAGGCTAGGCAATGGTTATCACCTTAGCGCTCTCCGCCATGTACCTGTTGATTTCCATCATGTTCCCCGGCCTGCCCGCCTCCAGCTTATCCTTCAGCTTGTAATACTCAAGGCAGGTCCCGCAGGAAATGATATCAGTTCCTCTGCGGGACAGGGCCTGGATTTGTTCCAGGACGGCGGAACCGCGGCAGGTGAGCATCACCCCGGTATTAAGAAAGAGCAGGGCCCGGGGGGGCTGGTCCGCTTCGCTGAGGGTAACCATCAGGCTTTTCATCAAAACCTGGCCCAGGTCGGGTGATCCCTGGCCAACCAGGTTGCTGGTGATCAGGTAAACGGCCTGCGGCCGCCCCTCCTGCAGGGGGGGTGTTTCCTGCTCCCCGCCGGCCTCCACGGGGCTGTCCTTGGTTATAGTAATATGGTAGTTCCCTTCTATTTTTTCAACCTCTACCCTGTGCCCGGAATTTTTGGCGAACAGGGCCACGTTTTCCCTGGCTGTGTCGTTGTCCACCACGGCCACGACGGTACCCCGGCCGATGGAGTCCAATGCCTTTTTGGTGCTGATCACCGGCTGGGGGCAGGCCAGGCCCCGGCAGTCCACCTTTTTTGTTTCGGTCACTTGAAGCTTCTCTCCTTTTAAATCAGTACTAGCGGAAAGGGCCCCTTCTCCCTTACCCTCCCCACGATCTTCGCCCGGACTCCTGCCCGTTTCATTTCCCCGGCCAGCAAGTCGATCCCGGCGGCGGGCACCGAGATGAGAAGGCCTCCCGAGGTCTGGGGGTCGAAAAGTATTGCCGTTGTTACCGGGCTTAAGTGTTCCGGCATGTCCACCTGGCCGGCCAGGAAATCCCGGTTGGCGTATGCTCCGGCCGGGATCATGCCCATTGCCGCCAGGTCCCTGGTTCCGGGCAGCACGGGGATGCTGTCGGTCCGGATCTCAAGGGTAACCGCGCTGGCCCGGGCCATTTCGGCGGCATGACCCAAAAGGCCGAAGCCGGTGATATCAGTGCAGGCTGTGGCGCCGCACCTGGCCATGACTTCGGATGCCCTGCGGTTCAATTCCAGCATTGTTTCCAGGGCGGCCCGGAACGATTCTTCCGGGGCCAGTTCTCCCTTGGCCGCAGTGTTTATTATTCCGGTGCCCAGGGGTTTGGTCAAAACCAGGAAGTCCCCCGGGGAGGCCCCGGCGTTGGACAGTATTCTCCGGGGATCGACCAGCCCGGTCACGGCCAGCCCATACTTGGGCACGTCGTCCTGGACGGTGTGCCCCCCGGCGATTATGGCCCCGGCCTCGGCCGCCTTGTCGGCGCCTCCCTTAAGGATTTGCTCCAGCACCTCGGCCGGGAGGCAGTCTGGAAAGCAAACTATGTTCAGGGCCAGGAGGGGTTTTCCCCCCATGGCGTACACGTCGCTCAGGGAGTTGGCCGCCGCCACCTGGCCGAAAAGGTAGGGGTCATCCACCACCGGGGTAAAGAAATCCACCGTCTGGATGATGGCCAGGTCGTCGTTGAGCCTGTATACCGCTGCGTCGTCCGAGGTTTCCGGGCCCACCAGCAGGTTGGGGTCGTCAATTGCGGGCAGGTGTCGCAGAACCTGCGACAGGGCGGCCGGCGCCAGCTTGGAGGCTCAGCCCGCGGCCGCGGTCATCCGGGTTAGCTTGATTTCCGCCACTTACAGTCCCCCCCACCCTTAATTAAACTGAAAAAAGCCAGTTCTATATTATCATCAATCTGAACATAACATCACCGTCCATAAATATTTTTTATTGTTTTGCCCCGGGATATAAGTATTTCTTGGATTGGACGGCCTGCCGATTTGCCAGTAATGATTGTCCACCTGCCGTCATATATTGTTTCGAGGAGGGTTTTTATGGCCTGGCGGGACTTCAAGAAGAGGTTTAAAAGGCAGATGTCGGACATGCTGGAGATACCCAGCGACATTATCATGGATCTGCCCAAAATTGTGCTGGTCGGGGATTTGCAGCTGTTCATAGAAAACCACCGGGGCATTGTGGAGTACACTGCGGAAAACGTGAGAGTCAACGTGGGTGACTACGAGGTTGCGGTTTCGGGCGAGGAACTGATCCTGCGCAACATACTGCCCGATGAGATTTGCCTGGAGGGGCGGATTAAAAGCCTTCAGTTTGTTCGCTAAACGGTTCTTTTATGACGCGGCGGGGGACAAACCTTCGGGGCGCCCGGCGGGACGGAGGGGATGGCCTGTGTTTCTGTTCAGACTTATTTCCTTCATGTTCGGCTACGTCAACATCCTGGTGAGGGGAGAAAACCTGGAAAAGTTCCTGAACATGGCGGCCAGCAGGGGAATATACCTCTGGGACATCAGGCGGATTGGGGAAAACGAATTGTTTGTGAAGACCAGGCTGAGCGCCGTAAAGCCCCTGCGGCACATCGGCCGGAAGACGAAAAGCCGCTTCAGCTTCAGGGGCCGGGAGGGGATTCCCTTTGTGATCAGCAGGATCAGGAAAAGGAAATCCCTGGTCATCGGGGTGGTGTTTTTCTTGTCCGGCCTGTACGTCCTCAGCTCCTTTGTCTGGTTCATCGACGTAACCGGCAACCGCCGCCTGCCGGCAGAAAGGATACTTGAGACCGCGGCTGAGGCCGGGCTCAGGGTTGGGACGGCCAAGCTGATGGTGGACCAGGAAAAGGTGGAAAACCTGATCCGGGAGCGAATTCCCGAGATTTCCTACGTCGGCGTCAGCATAAGCGGCACCAGGGCGACCATTGAGATAGCCGAAAAAACCATTATCCAAAAGGAGAAGCTCCAGCCGGCACACATCGTGGCGAAAAAGGCCGGCCTGGTCAAGGAGGTGCTGGTTCTGGTGGGAAATCCGGCGGTCAGGGAAGGAGACACCGTTGTACCGGGACAGATTCTTATTTCAGGTATTATCCCTCACCCGGAGGAACAGTCCGGGGAGGCCGGGAGTCCGGACGGAAACCAGGTGGCACCCCCGCTGACGATTCCCCCGGCTTATGTCCATGCCAGGGGTGTGGTCAGGGCCAGAGTCTGGTACGAGGGCTACGCGGAAGTCCCCCTTCTGGAAGAGGGGGTCAGGGAGACCGGGAACTCGGTTTCCAGGGCTTGTATTAAAATCGGAAGCAGGGAAATAATTTTTTCAGGCAGGCGGGATATTCCCTTCACTGACTGCCGGATTGAAAGGGAGGTCAAAAAACCACCCGCATGGAGGAATCTTTCAATACCCGTCGAACTAATATCTGAAAAATACTATGAGCTGGAGAAGTACAGGGAAATGCGCAGCCGGGACGAGGCCGCCCGGCTTGCCCGCCTGAAGGCCCTGGAATCGGCCAGGTCGGGCATCGGCGGCCCGGTCCGGGTCATCGAAGAGCAGGCCAGGGAAATAACCTTAAAAAACCCCGACAACCTAGTCAGGTTCAGGGCATACATCGAGGTGCTGGAGGACATCGGGATGGAAAAAACATTCGAGCGGCCCGGTTCCTGAACACGCTGAAAATAGACAAAAGGGCGGGTGGGTCATAAAATATATTTGAGGGCTGATTACGGGAGGTACTCATTTATTGCCGGATAATACCGAAGCCAGGGTGGTTCTGGAAGACATAGGGGCGGCGGCCGAAATTTTCGGACGCAACGATGAGCATTTGACCCTTATTGAGCGCGTTCTTGGGGTAAGGGTGGTGGTCCGGGGCGAGGAACTGGTTATCCTCGGGAATCCCGAACAGGTGGCTCTGGCGGAAGAAGTCTTTCATCAACTGCAGAACTTTTACCGGGCAGGGAACAGGCTGACCCTCCACGAGATAAACTATGCCCTCAAGTCGGTCAAGTCCGGAGTCAAGGACGCCCTCTCAAGGCTGGCCAACGACGTATCCCTGGTCACCTTCCGGGGCAAGCAGATAAAACCCAAGACCCTGGGCCAAAAGCTTTACCTTGAGGCGGTCAAAAAACATGACGTGGTATTTGCCATCGGTCCCGCCGGGACTGGCAAGACCTACCTGGCGGTGGTCATGGCCATCCGGGCGCTGCGCAGCAAGGAAGTGCAAAGGCTGGTGCTGACCAGGCCGGCAGTGGAGGCCGGTGAAAAGCTCGGCTTTTTGCCGGGTGACCTGCAGGAAAAGGTGGATCCCTACCTGAGGCCACTTTATGACGCCCTTTACGATGTGCTGGGCATGGAAATCACGCAGAAGTACCTGGAAAGGAACGTAATCGAGATTGCCCCCCTGGCCTATATGAGGGGGAGAACCCTGGACGACGCCTTTATCATACTTGACGAGGCCCAAAACACCACCGTCGAGCAGATGAAGATGTTTTTAACCAGGCTGGGATTCGGGTCCAAGGCCATTATCACCGGAGACATTACCCAGATCGACCTGCCCCGGGGTCAGGTCCCGGGTCTGGTTCACGCCCAGAAGATACTGGTCAACGTCAAGGGCATAGCGTTCCAGTACCTGACGGGGGAGGACATCGTCCGCCACCCGCTGGTGCAAGACATCATCAGGGCCTATGACGAAGCCGGAAAAGACGGCTAGGGCGATTGTAAAACACCGCGGGCCCCAGGGCGCCCGAGGTCGGCAAAAGGAGCAAAAAAATGCCTTTTTTTGGCAGTATGAGAGGAAAATTGCTTAACGGCATTCTTTTTCTCTTTAAAAAAAGGAGATTTCGCAGGGGCAGTGCTGCGGTGCTGTTCTTTTTGTTATTGACATTTTTTATGACCGTGGACATTGTCCCAAATAAGGTAAACCTTCAGCCGGGGCAGGTTTCCAGGGAAAATATCTTCGCGCCGCGCACAGTGGTTTACGAAGACCGGGCCAAGACCGAGGAAAAGAGGAAGCAGGCCGCTGAAAGCATTTCCCCGCAGTATGACCGGCGCGAGGAAGTTGAGGCCGCCGTGATCAAGGACATCGGCGCGGTGATTCAGCGCATCGGGTCCATCCAGCAAGAGGCCGGGTCCAGTGAAGAGGAAAGGGCCAGGAAAATCGCCGGTGCGGTGCCTTTTCCCCTCTCCGAAACCGCCCTCCGGGTGCTGTCGCGCCCCGACCCGGAGTCGCTGGAGTCTCTGAACAAGGCCATAAGCAACCTGGTGCCGGGGTGGATGAAGGCCGGGGTGACCGGTGAAAACCTCGGTTCCGTCGTGGAGGATGTCAACGGGAAAATATCGGCTTTAAAACTTCCCAAGGGATATACCGAACTGGGGCAGGGACTGGTCAGGCACTACCTGAGACCTAACTTGTTTCTAGATCCCGAAAAAACCAGGCTTTTGCAGGCGGCTGCCCGGGAGTCCGTGCCCCCGGTGATGGTAACCATCCGCAAGGAGGAAAAAATCATCGGGGCCGGTGAGGTGGTCACCGCCGATCACATGCAGAAATTGGAGGCCCTGGGCCTGTCCAGGGGAGAGGTTCCGTGGCGCGCCATCATTGGAAACTCAATGCTGATTGCCCTGCTGATGGTGGTGGTGCTCTTTTACCTCTACCAGCAGAACCGTGAAATATATACCAACGCCGGCCTCCTCTATCTCCTGGGCATAGTGGTGCTGGTCATACTGGCGGTGGCCAAGGGGATACTGTCCATCGAGCTGACCAGGTCCCCGGCCTTCGGGGCGCTATTGGGATATATGGTTCCCATGGGGGCGGCCGGGATGCTCATCGCCATCCTTATCGACTCCCGGCTGGCGGTGCTGGTGGTAAGCGTGATGAGCCTGTTGCTGGCCCTGATGGCCGGGGGTCAGGTGAACTTTGGGGTGGTGGGACTGGCGGGCGGAATCACCGGGGTATACAGCGTCAGCAAACTCAGCCAGCGGGGGGACCTGGCCAGGGCGGGGTTCTATACCAGTGCGGCCAATGTGGCGGCCATCATGGTTATGGGCATAATCAGCAACGCCTCTCCGGGCCTGGTGGTCAGTTCGGCCTTCATTCTCGGCATTACCAACGGCATTCTCTCTTCCATCCTGACCAACGGGTCCCTGCCCTACCTGGAAAACGCCTTCGGCATCACGTCTTCGGTCAGGCTGCTGGAGTTGTCCCAGCCCAGCAATCCCCTGCTGAAGAGGCTTCTCACCGAGGCTCCCGGGACGTACCACCACAGCATTCTGGTGGGAAATCTGGCCGAGGCTGCGGCCGAGGTTGTCGGGGGGGAAAGCCTGTTGGTAAGGGTGGCCGCTTATTATCACGACGTCGGCAAGATAAAGAGGCCCTATTTTTTTATTGAGAATCAACTGTCCAACGACAATCCCCACGACAAGATCGCCCCGACCCTGAGCACCCTGATTCTTACCTCCCACGTCCGGGACGGGCTTGAACTTGCCAGGGAGTACAAGCTTCCCCAGGCCGTCATGGATATCATTGAACAGCATCACGGTTCTTCCCTGGTCACCTACTTTTACCATAAAGCCAGGGAAAATGGCGGGGATAATATTAATGAAGACGAGTTCCGCTACGAGGGTCCCAAGCCCCAGACCAAGGAGGCCGCCATCGTCATGCTGGCCGACTCGGTGGAAGCCGCGGTCCGATCCATGCAAAACCGGACCCACGGGAGGATCGAGGGCCTGGTCAGGAAAATACTGCGTGATAAGCTGCTGGACGGCCAGCTGGACAAGTGCGACCTCACTTTCAGGGACCTGGAAAATATAGCAGAGGCCTTTTTGAAGGTTCTCAGCGGGATTTTCCATTCACGGGTGGAATATCCGGACCTGACCAAGGAGATGGAAAGGAGAAAGTCCAGGCATGGCGGTTTTAATAAACAATCTGCAGGAAGAGGTTCCGCTTGAACCTGGCCTGGAATCCCTGGTGGAAAAGGTTGTTCTGGCAGTGCTGGACCAGGAGGGTTGCCGGGAGGAGACCGAGGTCAGCGTGGTTTTCACCGACGATGACTATATCCGGCGACTGAACAGGCAGTACCGCGGAGTGGACAGTCCCACCGACGTCCTTTCCTTCGCCCAGCATGAGGGGGAGCCGATGCCGGATACCGGCGGGGAGGACCTTCTCGGCGATGTGGTCATATCTCTACAGGCGGCCGACCGCCAGGCCCGGGAGTACGGTCACGGACTCCGGCGCGAAGTGGCCTACCTGGCGGCCCACGGGGTGCTGCACCTGCTGGGCTACGACCACCAGGACGAGGGAGGCCGGGCCGCGATGCGGGCCAAGGAAGAGGCCGCCCTTGCCCGCCTGGGCTTGGGGAGGGGGTGAGTCTGTCCTGAAAATCTTTCAGGTCAGGAGACAGGAGTCAGAATGTGAAAGCCCTGTTTCCGAAGATAAAATCTGGTCGTTGCCTTTCTAATGGTCCTTGGAATTTGTGCCACGGAGCGCGCGGGGAACTGCCTATGAATATTTTCCGAAAAAAAATGGGGGGTAAGAGGTCCCTGTTGGAAAGCTTTGTCTTCGCCGGCAGGGGATTGAAGTGGGTCCTGGCCGGCCAAAAAAATATGCGAATCCACCTGGCCGCCGCCGCGGCCGTGCTTGCCGCGTCGGCCTGGTTTAAACTGGACGCCGGGGACCTGGCCCTGATTATATTTTGCATCGGCCTGGTGATGGTGACTGAAATGGTTAACTCGGCGGTTGAAAAAACGGTGGACCTGGCGAGCCCCGACTTCCACCCCCTGGCCGGGATGGCCAAGGATGCCGCGGCGGGCGCGGTGCTGCTGGCCGTTTTTTTTTCTGTCATCGTCGGCCTGCTGGTATTTTTCCCGTACGTGAAAGAATGGATTGTGGAAATGTATTTTTAGGGGTGTGGCATATTATGATCAGTAAGCCCTTGGACCAGGCGGGCCTTGTTCAGGCCGCCCTTTCCGCCCGGGATAAGGCTTATGCCCCGTATTCCGGGTTTCGGGTGGGGGCGGCCCTGCTTACCGCCGGGGGCAAGGTATATACCGGCTGCAATATCGAAAACTCCTCCTACGGCCTGACCTGCTGCGCGGAGAGGGTCGCGCTGTTCAAGGCGGTGAGCGAGGGTGAAAGGGATTTCAGGGCGGTGGCGGTGGCCTCGGACGGCGGGGATTACTGCGTGCCCTGCGGGGCCTGCCTGCAGGTGCTGGCCGAATTCGGGGACGGCATTCTGGTATACATGTGCAGCAATGCGGGGAAGTACCGGGTCAGGGCGGTGGCGGATCTCCTGCCCGACCGCTTCAGCCTGCGCCGGGATTCAGCAAATGTCGAGGTGAACCGTAATTGAACGCGGAAGGCGGTTTCAGATCCGGGTTCGCGGCCCTGGTGGGCAGGCCCAACGTGGGCAAGTCTACCCTGATGAACAGGCTGGTGGGCCGCAAGGTGGCCATCATATCGGACAAACCCCAGACCACCAGGCATAAAATTCACTCGGTGTTGACCAGGGACGACGCCCAGGTCGTTTTTCTCGACACCCCCGGCATTCACAAGCCCAGGCACAGGCTGGGCAGGTATATGGTGGAACTGGCTCTGGGGACTCTGAAAGAGGTTGACGTTATTCTCTTTTTGTGCGAGGCAAAGGAGCCGGGAAGCGGGGACAGGTACATCATCGACCAGTTTGCGGGCATCTCCACGCCGGTAATCCTGGTGCTGAACAAAATCGACCTGGTGCCCAAAAGGGAAATTCTGCCCTTGATAGATGCTTACCGGCATCTCTACCGCTTCAGGGAAATCGTGCCTGCTTCAGCCCTTACCGGCGAGAACCTGGATCGCCTTACGGATCTGGTAGTTGGCTGCCTGCCGCCCGGCCCGGTGTATTATCCGGACGGAACGGTCGCCGACCAGCCGGAAAAGTTCGTCATGTCGGAAATAATAAGGGAAAAGGTGCTGCACCTGACTTCCCAGGAAGTGCCCCACTCGGTGACGGTGGAAGTGGAGGAGATCCAGGAAAGGCCCAACAACCTTCTGGCCGTCCGGGCGGTCATTTACACCGAGAGGGATTCCCAGAAAGGAATTCTGATTGGGAAGAACGGCAGCATGCTTAAGGAGATAGGAAAAAGGTCCAGGGAGGAACTGGAGGCTTTGTTCGGTTCACGCATTTTTCTAGACCTGTGGGTAAAGGTTAGGGCCGATTGGCGCAATAACGAAAGGTACCTGCGGAGCTTCGGTTATATATCCGAATAGTGTCGGCCCCTGGCCAATTTTCGGCTTGTCTCCTGCTCATTCATGTGCTATGCTAGTCATGGAAAAAATGCATCAGTCATCTTCGTTAGGTGAGGCGTCTGTGCAGACACATGCCACTGCCCGGAAACGTCGAGAGACGGTAACGGGTTAACAGGTATTACCGGCTTAAGGTTCTACTTAATGTGGCTGGGACGGTTCGGATCGTTCCCTCAGCTGTATAGTGCCAAAGCTTGTACGAGTGAAGAAGGCGGGAACTTAAGAACACCTGGCGGCCTTCTCATTTGAACGGCAGGTTTTTTATTTTTCAATCCGGGGAAGTGAGGAACGTGATTAAAACCTATTTCTATGACTCTAATGCAGACCGGATCATCCACGACGTCGACCTCGGGCAAAAGGACCTGATGGACAATACCGAAAACCTCATGTGGGTCGACCTGTTCAACTTTTCGGACGCCGAGGCCAACCAGGTGGCCGAGGTTTTCGGTTTTCACCCCCTTTCGGTGGAAGACTGCCTGCACTACAGTCCCCGGGCCAAGGTGGACAATTACGAGGACTACTACTTCTTTGTGCTGCACGCACTCCGGTACGAAGAGGAGAGCGACGAGGAAATCTCACTGGAGCAGCTTAACGTTTACCTGGGCAAAAACTACGTGGTGACCCTGCACCGACGCACCCTGCCGACCCTGGGCAGAATAGCCAGGGAATGCCTGGCCAACAGCCGCCCGGAAGTGATGAAGAAGGGGCCCGACTTCTTTCTCTATACAATTATGGACGGCATAACCGACATGTATTTTCCGGTTCTGGACCGGATCAGCGTGCGGGTCGAAGAGCTGGAGGACGACCTGTACGGCCAGCCCACCCGGGAGATTACCGAGGAAATCCTGAGCCTGAAAAGGACCACCCTGGCTATGAGGAGGGCGATACTGCCCCAAAAGAGGATATTCACGTCGGGGAACGGCAATTACGCCTTTAAAATCAGTGAGGACAACATCCCCTACTACCTTGACCTGGTCGACCACATCGAGCGAATCATAGACAGCATCGACAGCTTCCGGGACCTGGTAGACGGTGTTTTGGCCACCTATGACTCCATCATCAGCGCCAGGACAAACCAAACCATGCGTATCCTGACGGTAATATCGACCATTTTCATGCCGCTGACCTTTTTGACCGGCTTTTTCGGCATGAACGTGCCCCTGCCGGCCCAGGAGTCCATAGTCTCTACCGTTTCCATAACCATTGGGCTTTTGGGGGTTTCGCTGTGGATGTTCCTGGTGTTCAGGCTGAGGAAGTGGATATAATGATGGGGCCTACTCAGACTGGTTGTCTTCCCAGCGGGGTGCAAGGCTGTTTTCAATAAAGCTGGTAGCTGATAGCTGACAGCTAGTAGCTGACGGCCTTTAATGGCGGGAGAGATTATGAAAGAATATCTGGTAGACGCCATTGTTTTAAAATCGGTCAGGGCCAGGGAGGCCGACCGGGTGGTTACCCTTTATACCCGCCAGATGGGAAAAAAGAGGGCAGTGGCCCACGGGGCGGAAAAGCCGGCCAGTAGAAAGCGCGGGGCGGTTCAGCCCTTCAGTTACTCGAGACTGCTGCTGCGCCGGGGAAGGGACCTGGACACGGTCAGCCAGGGAGAGGGGATCGAGATTTTCCCGGGCTTAAGGCAGAGCCTGGAAGGGCTGGCCACGGCCAGCTACCTGGCCGAACTGGTGGATTCCTTCACCCCTGACGAGGATCCCAACCAGGCCATTTTCGATCTTCTTCTGGATACGTTCAGGATTCTGGGAGACGGGGACCAATCCAACGCCGCCTGGGCTTTCGAACTGAAGCTGGTCTCGCTGCTGGGATACCGCCCGGGCATGGAGGCATGTGTTTTGTGCGGGTCGCCCGTTGAAGGGGACAGAGTCCGCTTTCTGCCTGAACAGGGAGGCATACTCTGCTCCGGCTGCCTGCCCGGCGCAGGCCGGGTGCTGGAAATAACCCGGGGCACACTGGAAAGCCTGAAGGCGCTGGCCCGCTGGGAAACCCGGCGGGTGCACCGGATTAAGATAGACCCTTCCTCGGGAAGGGAAATAAAAAAGATAATCAGGCGCTTCACCGAGTACCACCTGGAAAAGGCGGTCAAGTCAGGCAGATTTATCGACCTGGTGAACGGGAGATGAATAATTTTGGGTCATGAAGGTTAAATAATTCTATAGGCGGAAAAGACCTGCTAAATTGTACTGCATTTTAACTGCATGTTAAAAGGAGGAACCCTTCGTGGAGGAAATTGAAAAGATTGACCTGATTCGGTCGAGAATGAACGTGGGATACAGGGAAGCCAGAGAAGCCCTGGAGGCGGCGGGCGGGGACGTGGTCCAGGCATTGATCAACCTGGAGGAGAAGGTGAACACCTTTTCCGAAAAAATACAGAACCGGGGCCATGAATTTATGGGCCAACTGAAGGGGTTTTTGCACAAGGGCCAGGAGACGAGGATCAAGGTCAAGCAGGGAGACAGGACGGTGTTTGAGGTCCCTGCTTCCCTGGGCGCCCTTGGGCTGCTGGGAATTCTGGCCAGCAGCGAGCTTGCCGTATTGGGAGCCTTGGGGACGGTGGCGGCCATGAGCAAAAACTACACCCTGGAGTTTGAAAGAGCCGGTAGAAAGCCCGGAAACGGGGAGGCCAAGCCGGGCCCTACTCCGGGGGGGGTCTGAAATCCGGACCTTCCCCCGGGGAAACAGAAACTGAAAAGGGCGGGCCTGCCGCCGCCGGGTTGGATCTGCTTGAGACCGCCGTAAATGCAGGGTCAGAGCCCGTCAGGAGGTTTATAAACCGACTGAGGGGGAAATCGGGCCTTTGGCCGCCCAGAACCAGAAGAAAGAGGAACGGCCGTGTCCGCCGGGCGGGCCCTTAACCCGCGGCACCTTGACTTGAGGCTGGGGTTAATGGTAAATTAAATAAAAAAAAATGTGGCCATGAGGGGAAAAGTAGCGCAGTTAGTTTTCAAAGAGAGCCGGGGCTTGCTGGGATCCGGTAAAACAACCTGCGTGAAAGGCGGTCCCGAGCCTCATTCCTTACGAGATGGGCCGCCCGGCCTGGGCGGTCAATCAGGGTGGAACCGCGGGAAATACCTCCCGTCCCTGGAAATCCGGGGCGGGGGGTTTTTGATTGTGGTAATTTTCCCGGTGGCTTGTTAAAAAACGCCTGTGAGGGAGGAAAAGGGAGTTGAATTTTCAGGAGTTGGTTCTGGCCCTGAACCAGTTTTGGGCCGCTCAGAAGTGTATTATCCAGCAGCCCTACGATGTAGAGAAGGGAGCGGGCACCATGAACCCGGCCACCTTTCTCAGGGCGCTGGGGCCGGAGCCCTGGAGGGCGGCCTACGTTGAGCCTTCCCGCCGGCCCACGGACGGCAGGTACGGTGAAAACCCCAACCGCCTGCAGCATTACTACCAGTACCAGGTGATTTTGAAGCCCTCCCCGGACGACGTCCTGGAGGTATACCTGGAAAGTCTCAAA
>DYET01000127.1 GCA_020725625.1 Desulfovirgula sp.
ACTGGGAGTTCTACCTACTAAATCTTGACGCAGACTAATAAAGACTTTTAGTTTTACTTATCCGGCTGGTTGTGGTAAACTTGTTTCACAGGAGCGGAAAGGGGATGTTTTGCAGGTGGGAGTCCCCAAATTTGATTCTCCTGAAGAAGAAATAAAAAAATGGGTCAACCACATTGCACTGATCTGCCTCAGCGAGGACTTTCAGAAACTTAAAAAGGAACTGGAGGCCATCTACAGCCGGTCCAATATTGAAGACTTCAGGATAGCCGCGTTTCAGGACGCCCTTTATTCCTTCCTGGCACAGGAAGAAGAAGGTCTGGCCGTAAAGTCCGGCAGGTGCTGAGCGGGGTCCGGACATGAAGGTGATAATAACGGAACACGCGCGTAAACGCCTTAAAGATATGCGTCAACAAAGGATTTCCATTCAGGATATCAACAACGCCGCCGGCGGCATCCCCGGCAGGATACCCACCGCGACCCGGTTCAGGGGGTTTTTCGCCAAGTCGGGGCGTATGTTTGATATAGTGGCCAAGGACATACCGGGAGGTCGCTTGGTAATAACCATTATCGGGAAATAATAATCCCTTTGAACTGCAGGCTAGGGAATGCGTTTCACCGGCGGTTTGCTTGGCCGGCAGCGATTATCCGGTGTTAGGAGGTGATTTAATGGCGCTGACCCAGGAAACGAAAAAGGCTGTCATTACCGACTACAAAATCCATGAAAGCGATACAGGCTCCCCGGAAGTCCAAATTGCCATACTGACTAAAAGGATCCAGTCCCTGACGGAGCACCTTAAGGTTCACACCAAGGACCACCATTCAAGGAGAGGCCTTTTAAAAATGGTGGGACAGAGGCGGGCCCTGTTGAACTACCTCAAGAACCGCCATTTCGAACGCTACCGCAAATTGATAGACAAACTCGAGCTGCGCAAGTAGCAGTTCTGAAAAAAGCGGAATTTTCTTCCGCTTTTTTTGCTTGTCAGTTCCGGGTGGAAAAGGAAAGGAGTGTATTTTAGAAATCTTAAGCAGGAAATACTATGAAATATGTAGAATAACCACCGGATTGTTAAATTTGAAAAGTGATTGGGAGGATTAGACCCTGATGTCTGAAGAATCAATACTGGTCAGAGAAATCGAGATAGCCGGGCGAAGTTTAATTCTGGAAACCGGCCGCCTGGCCAAGCAGGCCAGCGGCGCCGTGCTGGTCAGGTACGGTGACACCGTGGTCCTGGTCACGGCCACAATGGCCAAAAACAAAAGGGAGGGAATCGATTTTTTCCCCCTGACCGTGGACTATGAGGAAAGGCTTTACGCGGTGGGGAAGATACCCGGGGGGTTCATCAAAAGGGAGGGGAGGCCCAGTGAAAAGGCGGTCCTGTCGGGGAGGCTCATCGACCGGCCGATCAGGCCGCTCTTTCCAAAGGGATTCAGGAACGAAGTGCAGGTAATCGCCACCATCCTGTCCGTGGACCAGGACAACGCCCCGGAGATAGCGGCCATGGTGGGGGCTTCGGCGGCCCTGCACATCAGCCACATACCCTTTGCCGGCCCCATCGGCGGTGTAATCGTGGGGCGGGTGAGCGATCGCCTGGTGATCAATCCCACGGTCAGTGAGAGCGATCGGAGCGATCTTCACCTGGTGGTGGCCGGCACGGCGGAGGCCGTGATGATGGTGGAGGCCGGCGCCGTGGAAGTTCCCCAGGAGGTGATCCTGGAAGCGATCAAGTTCGGGCACGGGAAGGTAAGGGAGATCGTCGACTTTATCGAAAAGTTCCGGGAGGATGCCCTTGCCATGGGTCTGGCAAAGGAAAAAATTGTGCCCGAAATCGCCGCCGTTGATCCCGGAGTGGAGGAGGCGGTCTACCCAGTGGCCCTGGAAAAAATAACCGCCGCGGTAAGGCGCTGTGTTGACGAGAGGATGGACAAGAAGTCCAGGGAAGACTTCCTGGATCAGGTCAAGGAGGAAATCGTGACCCAGTTTGCCGAAACGTTCCCGGAACAGGGACCCTCCGTGCTTGAAGTCGTCGAATCGGCCGAGAAAAAGGCCCTGCGCCGGATGATTCTCGACCATAAAATACGCATAGACGGCCGCAGCACCACCGAGGTCAGGCCGATCACAGTGGACGTCGGGGTGCTGCCCAGGACCCACGGATCCGGCCTTTTCACCAGGGGGCAGACCCAGGTTCTCTCAGTGGTAACCCTGGGCGCCATTTCCGATGAGCAGCGGCTCGACGGCCTTACCCTGGAAGAGACAAAGCGATTTATGCACCATTACAACTTCCCGCCGTACAGCACCGGGGAGACCAAGCCCATGAGGTCGCCGGGCCGCCGGGAGATAGGCCACGGTGCTTTGGCCGAAAGGGCCCTGGAGCCGGTACTGCCGCCTGAGGAAAGCTTCCCGTACACCATCAGGATTGTGTCCGAAGTGCTGGAGTCGAACGGTTCCACCTCCATGGGCAGCGTCTGCGGAAGCTGCCTTGCCTTGATGGACGCCGGCGTACCCATCAAGGCCCCGGTGGCCGGGGCGGCCATGGGGATGATCAAGGAGGGTGACGAGGTAGCCATCCTGACGGACATCCAGGGCATCGAGGACCACCTGGGGGACATGGATTTCAAAGTGGCCGGCAGCGAAAGGGGGATAACCGCCCTCCAGATGGACATCAAGGTGCCCGGGGTAACCGCAGAAATCCTTGAACGGGCTATTGCCCAGGCGAACGAGGCCAGGCTGTACATTCTGGGCAAGATGACCGAGGTCATCGACAGGCCCCGGGAGGAACTTTCGCCTTATGCTCCCAGGATTATCCACTTCACCATCGATCCGGACAAAATCAGGGATGTCATCGGCCCCGGCGGAAAGATCATCAAGAAAATCATTGATGAAACAGGGGTGGAAATAGACATTGAGGACGACGGCCGCGTGTACATTGCAGCGGTGGACCCGGTTGCCGGCAAGAGGGCCCTGGACATAATCGAGGGCATTACCAAGGAAGTCCAGGTGGGTGAAATATACAACGGCAAAGTTACCAGGGTAACGGACTTCGGCTGCTTCGTGGAGGTCATCCCGGGAGTTCTTGGGCTGCCCGGGAAGGAAGGCCTGGTCCACATATCCCAGTTGGCCCATCACCGGGTCGCCAAGACCGAGGATGTGGTAAAGGAAGGAGACTCCATCCTGGTCAAGGCCACAGGTTACGACAGCCAGGGCCGGCTCAAGCTTTCCCGCAAAGAGGCCCTTCCGCCGCCCGGTGAACTGGCCGAGGCCCAGGGATATGGAGGACCGCCCCGGAGGGAGAGGAGCCACAGACCTCCCAGAGGCCCGGGCAGGCGGGAGAAATAACCGGCTGCGAAAGCAGCCAGAAGGCAGAGAGCGCTGAACGTTCTCTGTTTTGTTTTAGCAACAGGTGACGGCCGGGGGGTGCAGCCGTGTTCAACAGGATCCGGAATTTTGCCGGAAGCATGATCTGGCGGCCGATGGCCAGCTACTTTTTTCTGATATTTGTTTTTTATGTCGCCCTCAGGCTGTATGCCGACGATGATGTGAACGCCTCGAGGGCGGTGCTGATTTCTCTTCCCTTTGCCGCCGCCCTTTCCTGGATCATCTTAAAAAAAATCATGCAGCCGCTTAAGGAAATATCCGAGGCCTCCAGGGAAATGGCACGGGGCAACCTGGACCGGGAAATCAGGATTTATTCAAATGACGAAATAGGGAACCTGGCAAGGAACATCAACTTTCTCGCCCACAGGCTGAAACTGACCATAGATGAAATAACGGAGGAAAAGGACCGCATCCGGGCCATACTGAACAGCATGGGGGACGGCGTGGTGGCGGTTGACAGGGACCGCCGGGTGCTGCTGGTCAACCCCGCGGTGGAAAGGGCCCTGAACATATCCGGGGAATCGATCAGGGGCAAGGACATCGTGGGAGTTATCCGGCACTACGAGTTCGAGAACAATATCAAGGCGGCCCTGCAGAACCAGAAGGAGTTAACCAGGGAAATCCAGGTGCTCACTCCTGACCCCAAGGTTTACCGCGTGCTTTTCACACCCCTGAAGGGGACGGACAGGGGAGGGGTGGTGGCGGTGCTCAGGGACATCACCGAAAGGCGGCAGCTGGACCAGGTGAGGGCGGAATTCATCGCCAACATTTCCCACGAGCTGAGAACCCCGCTCACGACCATCAAGGGCTTTCTGGAGACGCTGCTGGACGGGGCCCTCGAGGACAGGAAAATTTCACTGCGCTTTTTGAGGATTATAGATACCGAGACCGACCGGATGAAAAGGCTCATCGACGACCTCTTTTCCCTTTCCAATATCGAAAGCCGGAAGGTGATTCCGGCCAGGGAGGAGGTCAGGATGAGCGAAGTGGTGGAAAAAGTCCTGGCCGCTTTCAGCCAGGCGGCCGGGGAGCGGGGAATCCGCCTGGCCTCAAGGCTGGACCCGGATTTTCCAGTAATTGTGGCGGATGAGGACATGATCACCAGGGTGGTCGTCAACCTGGTGGATAACGCCATCAAGTACAGCCAGGACCGGGGCAGGGTTGTTATCGAAGGCGGCCGGTCTGAAGGAGGGGAGGTCTTTCTCTCAGTGTCCGACAGAGGCATCGGCATACCCGAAGAAAGCCTGCCCAGGATATTTGAGAGGCTCTACCGGGTTGACAAGGCCAGGTCGAGGGAGTACGGCGGGTCCGGGCTCGGCCTGGCCATAGTAAAGCATATTGTGGAAGTGCACGGGGGCAGGATCGAGGTTGACAGCCGGCCAGGCCTGGGCAGCAGGTTCACCGTGTATCTGCCCGTTAAGCAGCTGCCTTGAAAACAGCTGCATGCTATTTGCTGCCGGCTGCCAGCTGCCGGCTTCTGGCCGCCAGCCGCCGGTTTATTGGCTGTCGGCAGCCCGTCAACTGAGGTGCATGGTTAAAAAAATGTTAACTGTTTGGCGCTCATGGTGTAAAATGTTTTATATCTCTTAATCGGCCGGGAATTTCCGGAGGAGATTCAGTCGGCCCCGGAGGGTGTGACGGCGTGAGCAGGTATATGTACGAAAAGTCCCTGAGGGAGATTCAGAACGACATCCTGCGTATGGGCAGCCTTGTGGAAAGGGCCATTTTCGACGCGGTGGACGCCTTCATGAACCAGGACGTAACCTCGGCCGCCGCGGTGATCACGGGCGACGAGCGGATTGACGAGATTTATCTTGAGATCGAGGACAAGTGCATCAAGCTGATTGCTACGCAGCAGCCCATGGCCAAGGACTTGCGGGTGGCCGTCACCGGGCTTAAGATACTGGCCAGCCTGGAAAGGATGGCGGACCATGCGGTGGATATTGCCAGGGCCGCAATTTGTCTCTCGGGGCACCCCATGTCCATCCGTCCGATCCACGAGATACCCCGGATGGCCAGGCTGGCCAGGCGGATGGTCAAGGAAGGCCTTGACGCCTATGTCCAAAGGGATGTCAACAGGGCCAGGGAGATGTGTTCCATGGACGATCAGGTGGACTTTATATTTTCACAAGTATTCAAGGACGCCGTCAGCTGCATGGCCGGGAACCCCGGCGTGGTGACCCAGGGAGCCTACCTGCTGTATGTCTCCCGCTACATCGAGAGGATCGCCGACCACGCCACCAATATCGGGGAGAACGTAATTTACCTGACCACCGGGGAGCGCCGGGAGTTGAACTAATGGTCTCCGCCATCCGGAAAAAGAGTCAGGAACGGCAAAAGACCCGCCCGGCCAAGGCGGGTCTTTTTGCGGACACAAATTAATCTTCGGGGCGTAACGGAAATGAAAAATTAGGGACCAATCTTAACTGAAAGGGTGCCGGCTGCAAAGAACGGTTTCACGGCATGATTATGGGCCGTATCGGCCGGTTACGGACCTAATATACTGGACAAGGCCCCGACGGCCCGGGGGCTGATTATGTTTTTGCCCAGCAGCCGGCTTACGGGTATTTCAAAGTTCCGGGAAATCAGATGGTTTGAGCACATAAATATTTTGAGTATTAAACAGATTAATTATAGTTTAAAATATTGTTGAAAAAGAAGATCGGAAAGGCGAATGGAATGGCAGTGAAAGTCGCAATGATCAGCCTTGGTTGTTCCAAGAACCTTGTTGATACTGAAATAATGCTGGGGCTGCTTTCCGCGGCGGGCTACGAAATCACAGCCTCCGCAGCCGGGGCCGACGCGGTTGTGATCAATACCTGCGGCTTTATAACGCCGGCCAAGGAAGAGGCGATATCCGCCATCCTGGAAACCGCCCGCCTGAAGGAGGGGGGACGCTTGAAGGCGTTGCTGGTGGCGGGATGCCTGGCCCAGCGCTACGCGGACGACCTGCTGGCCGAGATCCCCGAAATAGACGGGGTTATGGGGACGGGGGAGATAGGCAACGTTGTTCCCCTGCTGGAGAAAGCCATTGCCGGTCAGCGCCCCCGGGCGGTGGGAAGCCCGGAATTTGAATACAGCCGGGTGATGCCGAGGACACTGACCACACCGGCCCACTGGGCTTACGTCAAAATCGCCGAGGGATGCAGCAACCGCTGTGCCTACTGCGCCATTCCGGACATCCGGGGAGGGTATCGCAGCAGGCCCCTGGAGGTGCTGGAGGCCGAGGTGGACCTATTGGTGAAAAGGGGGGTCAGGGAAATCATCCTGGTGGCCCAGGATACCACGGCTTACGGGATTGATCTTTACGGCCGCCCGCTGCTGGCAGATCTGCTGAAACGCCTGGCGGCCAAGGGTCCCTCCTGGATCAGGGTGATGTATTGCTACCCCACCGGCTTTAACCCGGATCTGATCGGGGTAATCATCCGGGAGGAGAATATCTGCCGGTACGTTGACCTTCCCCTTCAGCACATAAACGACGGCGTGTTAAGGAAAATGAACAGGCGGGGGACATCCCTGGAAATCAGGCGGCTGATCGCCGGGCTGCGGGACGCCATTCCCGGACTCACCCTGCGCACAACCTTTATGGTGGGCTTTCCGGGTGAAGGGGAGGCCGAATTCGAGGAACTTTACAGGTTTGTCCAGGAAACCCGCTTTGAGAGGATGGGGGTTTTCAAGTTCAGCCCGGAGGAAGGAACCCCCGCTTCCCTCATGGCCGGGACCGTTTCTGAAGAAGTGAAGGAAGAAAGATACCACAGGCTGATGGCCCTGCAGAGGGAAATCTCCTTAAGCCACAACCGCGGCAGGATTGACACCCTGGTGCGGGTTCTGGTGGACGGAAAGAGGCCGGGCCGGGGAAACCTTTATTACGGCAGGACCGAGGGAGACGCCCCGGAGGTTGACGGGACCGTTCTTTTTTCCGCCGGGACCGGGGCGGCCGCCGCGGGGGAATTTGTAACCGTCCGGGTGACCGGGGCCTTTGACTACGGCTTGCGGGGGGTGCTGGACGGATGAACCTGCCCAACCGGGTGACGCTGGTCAGGATATTTCTGATCCCGGTTTTCGTGGCTGCGGTCACCCTGAAAATTCCACACGGGGATTATATAGCGGCGGCCATATTCATCCTGGCTGCCAGCACTGACGGACTTGACGGCTATATAGCGAGGAAGCGTAAACAGGTCACAAATTTGGGCAAGCTGATGGATCCCCTGGCCGACAAGCTGCTTGTGTCGGCAGCCCTGATTGTTTTGACCGAGCTTCAGCGGCTGCCCTCCTGGGTAACCCTGATCATCATCGGCCGGGAGTTCGCGGTAACCGGCCTGAGGGCCCTGGCGGTGACCGAAGGGGTGGTCATAGCGGCCGGGTGGCTGGGAAAGATTAAGACGCTGACCCAGATTGTCGCCATCATGGCCCTGCTTTTTATCGCCGACCTGCCGCCCGTGCTGGGCTACTCGGCGGTGGCGGTAGCGGTCCTGTTCACCCTCTGGTCCGGCCTGGACTATTTTTACCGCTGCTGGCCGATAGTCAAGAAGCAGGGATTTTAAAAGCCGCCGACATCAGGGAGGTTTGCGCCGCATGCATGATTTTACCATCGGGGTAGTTTCCACCTACCCCGAACTTTCACAGCAAATTCGAAAACTGGCCGACGAGATGAAGCTGAACTTAGAACTAAGGGAAGGAATACTGGAGGAAGGGGTCAGGCATGCCTACCAGCTGGAGCGTGAAGGCGCCGACGTAATTATCAGCCGGGGCGTGACCGGAATGATGATCAAAAAAACCACTTCGCTGCCCGTGGTCTTGATTGACATCACTTCCTTTGACATACTCCAGGCCCTGTATTCCGCCCAGCAAATAGGGCGGAGAATAGCTTACCTGGGCCACCGGACCCAGGATTTCACCCCCGAGTTCGACAGCATCACAGCCATCTTAGGGATTGACGTCCGGTGCTACCCGTATGTCAACGAGTACCAGGTCAACCAGCAGATGAAAAAGATTTTAAGGGACGAAATAGACGTGGTGGTCAGTACGGGCCTGTGTATATACGAAATGGCAAAGAAATCCGGGGTTGACGCCATCCTTGTGCAGTCCGGCTACGGGGCCGTTTACAGCTCGATAAAGCGGGCCATGGAACTGGTCCAGAGCATCCAGCGGGACCAGCAGCGGTCCGAAAGGTTCCGGTCGGTGCTTGAGCTGACCAGTGACGGGATTTTAATCCTGAACGAGGACAAGCGGGTGTCCTTCCTGAACCCTTCCGCCGAGAAGCTCTTGAACGTGGACGCCGGCGCAGTTCTGGGCAGGCATGTAGACGATTTGCGTGCGTCCTCCTTTCTGGGACCGCTTTTTGACGGCAACGGAAAAACCGCGGAGGTGTTCAAGGAGGTCAGGCAAAAACAGTTCTGGGTTAACAAAATGCCCATCAACATCAAGAACAAAGAGCGGGGCATGGTGATTACCTTTCAGAGCGCCGACAGGATCCAGGTGCTGGAGCACAACCTCCGCCGCCAGCTTTTCAAAAAAGGGCTGGTGGCCAGGCATACCTTCGACGACCTGGTGGGCAAAAGCCCCCTGCTCAAGGATGCCGTGGAGAGGGCCAAAAAATTCGCCGCCGCCAACGCCACGGTATTGATCTGCGGCGAGAGCGGAACCGGCAAGGAATTGTTCGCCCAGAGCATACACAACGAAAGCAAAAGGCAAAAGGGCCCTTTTGTGGCCGTAAACTGCGCCGCCCTGCCCGAAAACCTTTTGGAAAGCGAGTTGTTCGGCTACGAGGAGGGGGCCTTCACCGGCGCTAAAAAGGGCGGGAAAAGCGGCCTGTTTGAGATTGCCCACGGGGGGACGATCTTCCTGGACGAAATCGGCGAGATGACCCTGCCGGTTCAGGCCCGCCTGCTGCGCGTTTTACAGGAACGGGAGATGATGAGGCTGGGAAGCGACCGGGTAATCCCGGTGGATGTCAGGATTATAGCGGCCACCAACTACAATCTGGCCCAGGAGGTGAAAAAGGGCAAGTTCCGGAGCGATCTTTACCACCGCCTGGAGGTGTTGAACCTGGACCTTCCTCCCCTGCGGGCCAGAAAGGAGGATATAGGGCTTTTGGCCGGTCATTTTGTGAAGCTGTTCAGCCTGCAGGAAGGAAAGCCCGTCCCCGATCTGACCCGAACAGCCCTGGAGAGGCTTGAAAAGTACGACTGGCCGGGGAACGTGAGGGAGCTACAGAACATCATTCAGAAATACGTGCTATTGATCGAGGATGGACAGGGTTGTGACGATCTGATTACCAGACTGATCAGCGAAAAGCTGAAAAAGACGTACGGAACTCCGGCCGGGGACGAAAACACCATAACCCTCAAAATCGGCAGCCTGGAGGAGATGGAGCGGGAAATCATAGATTACCTCCAGTCCGCCGGCTATACCACAAAGGAAATATCCAGGCTCTTGGGAACCAGCCGGACGACGCTTTGGCGGAAAGCAAAATCGCATTAAAATTAAATCGGATTATCAAAAGTTTCTTTTGTTAACCCCGGGGGTTGCATTTTGCACCCCCTTTTTTAAATGCAATACCTAATATTCTGAGAGTTTTCAAGAGTATTTACTTTTTATACAAAATGGCATGCTATTTGCTTGTTACCTACCGGGACAGTTTCGGCTCCCTAAAAATCAGATGAAAGGAAAGGTCCATCGTGGGAAATTTGATGGAAATGTACAGAAGTAAACTCATCTCCGCCGGGGAGGCCGCCGGGAAGGTGAAATCGGGGGACTGGGTCTTTTACAGCCATTTTGCCATGGTTCCCCGGGTGCTAGACGCGGCTCTGGCAAAAAGGGCGGGGGAGTTGGCAGATGTCAAGGTGAGAAGCGTTTGCGCCATCAAGCCGGTACAAATAGTACAGGCCGACCCGGGAAAGAAATCATTCACCTACCACAGCGGCTTTTTTGGCCACGAGGACAGAAAGATGGGGGACAAGGGCCTATGTTACTACATCAGCTCGAATTACGGCGAGGCCCCGGGGATTCTCCGCGAAGGCCACGCCCCTCCTCCCGACGTGGCCATGATCAGCACCACGCCTATGGACCAAAATGGCTTCTTCAACTTCAGCGTTTCCTGCTCATACGCCCGGGCCATCTGCGAGAAGGCGGGCCTGGTTATCCTTGAAGTCAACCGGAACGCACCCCGCTGCCTGGGCGGAGTCCAGGAGGGCGTCCACATTTCCGAAGTCGATTACATTGTGGAGGGCGACGACGAACCCCTAGCAACGCTGCCGGAAGCGGTCCCCACAGAAGCTGACAGGAAGATAGCCTCCCTGGTGGCGGAGGAGATTGAAGACGGCTGCTGCCTGCAGTTGGGCATCGGGGGCATGCCCAACACTATCGGAAAGCTGATCGCCGAATCCGGCTTGAAGGAACTGGGCGTGCACAGCGAGATGATGACCGACGCCTTCATGGAGTTGTTTGAAAAGGGTAAGGTCACCGGGGCCAGGAAGAACATCGACAGGTACAAGATGACGTATACCTTTGCCCTCGGATCGCAAAGGCTTTATGACTTTCTGGACAACAACCCCGCCTGTGCCACGTATCCCGTGGACATAACCAATTCAGTGGCCCGCATCGCCCTCAACGAAAAGCAAGTTGCCATCAACAACGCCATCGAAATCGACCTGTACGGGCAGGTTTGCTCGGAGTCGGCGGGCTTCCGGCAGATATCCGGGACGGGGGGGCAGCTTGAATTTACCATGGGCGCGTATCATTCCAGGGGAGGGAAGGCCTTTATCTGCCTCCGGTCCACCACCACGGACAAGGAAGGCCGCCGCGTTTCCAGGATCGTCCCCTTCATCCGGCCCGGCGGAATCGTCACCGTGCCCAGGACGGCGGTCCAATACGTGGTTACCGAGTACGGCAAGGCGAACCTGAAGGGGAAGCCGACCTGGCAGAGGGCAGAAATGCTGATTAACCTGGCGCATCCGGATTACAGGGACGGCCTGGTCAGGGAAGCCGAAAAAATGGGCATCTGGAAAAGGTCGAGCAAGAGATTTTAACTATCAGCGCAGTCATTGACCTGTTCCGGCAGTTTTGGGGCCGGACGTATCGTGCTGCTGCTTTTTCAAAAGGGGTGATGCCATGAGGCTAATGTAAAAAGCTGAATACCGACGGACGGTACTTTATAGTTGTTAGTTTGACTTGGCTGTTAGGACTTATCCTTTTGGGTTCCATGCTTTTCTTTCTCGCCCTGGGGGTTCCGGTGGCCTTCACCCTGGGCGGACTGTCCCTGGCCATCGGCTACTTTGTCTGGGGCGGAACCGGGGGGTTTTACGCCTTCACCCTGGGATCGCTGGGAAAAATATCCGAATTCACTCTTACCGCAATCCCCCTCTTCCTGCTCATGGCCGCCGTGCTACAGTTCAGCGGGCTGGCCGACGACATGTACGAAATGGTCTACCGCTGGATGGGGAGCATCAAGGGAGGGCTGGCTATCGGCAGCATCTTTATTTCCGCCGTTTTTGCCGCTATGGTGGGGATCAGCACGGTGGCCACCGCCACCCTGGGCCTTACCGCCCTGCCCTCGATGCTCAAAAGGGGATACAATAAAAGGCTGGCGGCTGGCGCCATATGCGCCGGGGGCGCTCTGGGGATAATCATTCCCCCCAGCGTGATCATGATTATTTATGCCAGCGAGGCCGAGGTCTCGGCCGGCCAGATGTTCTTCGGCGGCGTTATTCCCGGAGCCATAATGGCCGTACATGGCTTACATAGCCTTCCGGTGCATGCGCAACCCCGCGGAGGGGCCGCCCATCCCCGCCGACGAAAAGTTCAGCTTGATCCAGAAAATGGAATCGCTGAGGGCCGTTGCCCTGCCCATGATGATTATCTTTCTGGTCCTGGGGGTGATTTACCTGGGCCTGACGACACCCACCGAGGCGGCCGCCATCGGGCTGGTGGGGTCCATCTTCTGCGCCTTCACCAGGCGCCAGCTGAACCTGGCCAACCTCAAGAAAATGTTTGTCATGGCGTACGGGATGCCGAGCGGGCTGCAGGATGCAGCCGC
>DYET01000128.1 GCA_020725625.1 Desulfovirgula sp.
CTATGCTTTGTCGCTTACGATCTGACGGCCGCCCTTAACTCGGCGTCCTGCCTCGGTAAGGGCTCCCGGCAGCGTCCTGCTGCCGGGCCGTCACTCCGTACGCTCCGCGCCAAGAGCCGGATAATCAGCCTCCGGAACATGCGCTCAGGACTGAAGGTCCTCCTCCCTCCTTACACTCCGGCACAGTTTAATTTTCAGGGGCAGAATCCTTATTCCGTCCTTAAATCCCGGCCTTCTTCATTTTCACCGCTCCCCTCACGGCGTCAGCGATACCGGAAGGGGTCAGTCCAAACTTTTCGAGCAACTCCTCCGGCTTGCCGGACTCCCCGAACACGTCGGGCAGGCCGACCCTCTTGACCGGCACGGGGTAAAGCTGGCAGACGGCCTCGCACACCGCCCCCCCGAGCCCGCCGATGACACTGTGCTCTTCGGCGGTAACCAAGGCGCCGGTCTCCCTGGCTGCCGAAAGGACGGCCTCCACGTCCAGGGGCTTGATGGTGTGCATGCTTACAACCCTGGCCTCTATCCCTTCCCCGGCCAGGGCCGAAGCCGCCTTCAGCGCCGCTGCCACCATTATTCCGGTGGCAATTATGGCTGCATCCCGCCCTTCCCTGATTATCACGGCCTTCCCGGGCACAAACCGGAAGCCCTGGCCGTGGACCGGTGGAACCCCGGCCCGGCCCAGCCTGATGTACACCGGCCCGTCAATTTCGGCGGCCGCCCTCACCGCCCCGAAGGTCTCGGCCTCATCGGCGGGCACAAAGACGGTCAGGTTGGGCAAACTCCTCATTACTGCTATGTCCTCCACCGACTGGTGCGACCCGCCGTCCTCCCCCACCGTCACGCCGGCGTGGGTGGCGGCGATTTTGACATTCAGCCCGGCGTAGGCCACGGAGTTCCTGATCTGGTCGAAGGCCCGGCCGGTGGCGAAAACCGCAAAGGTGCTGGCGAAGGGAATTTTTCCGGCGGCCGCCAGCCCCGCGGCGGTGCCGATCAGGTTCTGCTCGGCCACCCCCATGTTGAAAAACCTTTCCGGGAACACCCTGGCGAAATCCGCAGTCTTGGTGGACTTGGACAGGTCGGCGTCCAGGACCACCACCCGCTTGTTGTACCCGCCCAGTTCGGCCAGGGCCCTTCCGTAAGCCTCCCTGGTGGCTGTCTTCCCGCTCACCGGCCATCCCCCTCTCCTTCAAGCCCCGGCCGCAGACACAAACCCTCCAGTTCCGCCAGCGCCCTTTCGGCCTCTTCCGGCTTGGGGGCCACCCCGTGCCATCCCACCTGGTTTTCCATAAAGGAGACTCCCTTGCCCTTGACCGTCTCGGCCACGATCATCTGGGGCTTCCCCTTTACGGCCGAGGCCCTTTCCAGCGCCCCCAGGATCTGGGCCATGTCGTGCCCGTCTATAACCTGCACGTCCCAGCCGAAGGCCCGCCACTTGTCGCTCACCGGCTCCGGGGACATGACCTCCGCGACGGGCCCGTCAATCTGCATGCCGTTGTGGTCCAAAAAGGCGGTAAGGTTGTCGAGCCCGTAATGGGCCGCGGCCATGGCGGCCTCCCAGACCTGCCCCTCCTGGATTTCGCCGTCGCCCAGCAGGACGTATACCCGGTAGTCCATCCCGTCCAGCTTACCGGCCAGGGCCATGCCGTTGGCCACCGAAAGGCCCTGGCCCAGGGATCCCGTCGACATCTCAACCCCGGGCAGCTTTTTCATATCCGGGTGGCCCTGCAGGCGGCTCCCCAGCCGGCGCAGGGTGCCCAGTTCCTCCCGGGGAAAATAGCCTCTTTGCGCCAGGGCGGCGTATAAAACCGGTGCGGCGTGCCCCTTGGAAAGGATGAAACGGTCCCGGTCCGGCCTGCGGGGGTCCCGCGGGTCGATGCGCAGCACCTTGAAGTAAAGGGCGGCCACGATATCGGCGGCCGAGAGGGATCCCCCCGGGTGGCCGGACCCGGCACTCCCCAGCATCCTGATGATGTCCTTCCTGATTTCATTGGCCCTTTCCCTGAGCATCCTGATTTCCTTTGATTCCATCGTCAACCTCCTGTCGTGCCGTTTAAGCGGCGCAAGCGGCCGGCACCTGCTTGCCGGACCGGCGGCTTCCCGCACCGGAAAAGCTGTATCAGCCGCGCGATTTAAAATATTATGGCTATCGCCCCTTCCTTCGCCCGGCTCCCGGACCCTGGGCGGCCAGGGGCTTGAAGCCCTCTCCCAGGACCTCGTGGACGTCCGTGAGGATTACAAAGGCCCGGCTGTCCACCTGCCTGACCAGGTCCTTCAGCCGGGTGACCTCGGACCTGTTGACCACCACCAGCAAGACGTCCCTTTCCACACCGGAATACGCCCCCTTCCCCCGCAGCACAGTGACGCCCCTGTCAATTTCCCGCAGCACCACCCCGGCCATCTTGTCGGGATCCCCGGAGATGATGAAAAATGCCTTGGCGTAGCTGATCCCCTCCTGAACCAGGTCGATCAGCCAGGCCGTGACAAATATGGTTATCAGTGCGTACATGGCCAGCTCCCAGGATTTGAAGGACACCCCCGCGGCCAGCACCACCACCCCGTCGACCAGGAACAGGATCTGGCCCACATTGGCCCCGGTATACGTGCGGATTATGGCCGCGGCCAGGTCAGTGCCCCCGGTGGTGCCCCTGTACTTAAAAACCAGTCCCAACCCAAGCCCCACCAGCA
This sequence comes from Desulfovirgula sp., assembly GCA_020725625.1. GTDB lineage: Bacteria > Bacillota > Desulfotomaculia > Desulfotomaculales > Desulfocucumaceae > JAILZP01. The sequence goes on from DYET01000128.1 coordinate 2,689, forward strand.
CTCCCCCGAAAATGCCGGCCAGCAGCAGGTCCCGGGTCACCACGGGCATGAAGGGGGCCAGGGCGTCGACGAAGAAAGAGAGGCTGATCGTCCCGTAAAGAGACCTGAAGCCGAATTTCAGCCCCAGGCGGTACACTGCCATTATAAAGAGGGGCACGTTCAGGACCAGCATGGTCACGCCCACCGGGAAGCCCAGAAGGTAATGCAGGACGGTGGCCATCCCGCTTACCCCCCCGGCGGCGATTTTGGCCGGGACAAGAAAAATGTCAAGCCCCAGGGCGGTCAAAAGCACCCCCAGGGTCACGCCGGCGATTTCGTGCAGCGTTTTCAGGATCATGGGCAAGCACTCCCGTATTTACGAGAGTAGCATTTCCCATACCTTAAGGCACAATTACCCGTCGTATTATTTCTTTTTTCGGGGGTGTTAATCCTTTTTCGCCGGAGAAAAATGCGCAGGAAAGGATTTTATTGCCGGTTCGCATAACATGTTGCCGGCGGGAGGGGGTACCGTGCGGCTAATCTGCCCGGTCCGGGCGCACCTAAACCGGGCCGGGGGATTTTACCCCCGGCCCGAGGCTTAAGCCGGCTGAACATTAAAAGCTGTCGTCCTTACGGCTACGTGTTCTGTTTCAACCTGGCCTCTTCTTCCTCCCTCAGTATCCTGCGCAGGATTTTGCCCACCGCCGACTTGGGCAGGGAATCCCGGAACTCCACAATTTTGGGGGCCTTGTAAGCGGCCAGCCGCTCCCGGCAAAATTCCATGATCTCCTCCGGGGTGGCCGTTTCTCCCTGCTTCAGGACCACGTATGCCTTGACGGTCTCTCCCCGGTACTGGTCCTTGATCCCCACCGCCACGGCGTCGGCCACCTTGGGGTGGCTGTAAAGAACCTCGTCGATTTCCCGGGGATAGATATTGTAGCCGCCGGCTATAATCATGTCCTTCTTCCGGTCGACCACGAAGATGTAACCGTCCTCGTCCCTGGTGGCTATGTCCCCGGTATAGAGCCAGCCGTCCCGGAGCTGCCTGGCCGTTTCCCCGGGGTTGTTCCAGTAACCCTTCATGACCAGGGGGCTGCGGATGATGATCTCCCCGGGCTCGCCGGGAGGCACCTCCCTGGTTCCCTCCTCGACGTCCACCAGCCGGACGTCGGTGTCGGGGAAGGGAACACCGATGCTCCCAACCTTTTTGAGCCCCAGGATGGGGTTGGAAATCCCCAGGGAGGTGGACTCGGTCAGCCCGTACCCCTCGCTGAAGAAAATCCCCATGTCCTTGACCTGGTCGATCAGCTCCACCGGCATCGGGGCGGCCCCCGAGTTCAGCAGCTTCAGCCTGCGGTCCAGGTCCAACTCCCCTGCCCTGGGGTGGTTGATGATGGCATTGATCATGGTAGGTACGGCCGGGAAGAAATATATCTCCTTGAACCTGGAAATGATGTCCAGGATCTCGTCTATGTTGAACCGGGGAACCAGGATCTGGGTGGAGCAGGTGAAAATGGAATAGTTCATGGCCACTATATTGCCGTAAACGTGGAAGTAGGGAAGCACGGCCAGGACGAAACGCCTCTCGGCCGGGTACAGCTGCTGGGTCGCCCTCCCCCAGAGGGAGCACTGCATGGTGGCCGCCACCAGGTTGGCGTGGGTCAGCACCGCCCCCTTGGGAAGCCCCGTGGTTCCCCCGGTGAAATTGATCATGGCCACATCCTCCGGCCCCACCTCCACCCGGGGGCGCCTGCAGGAATCGCTGCCCTCCAGCAGGTCCGAAAAGTGGAGCCAGCCGGGCTCCAGGTCGAGGTCAGCCGCCGTGCTCCGCGGCATCCCCTTGATGTAGTCGGTCGCCTTGGTTACGATCACCCGGGGGATTTCCACCTCCCGGCAGAGGGCCTTGATTACCGGGACAACCATGTCAAAGGTGATCAGGGTGTTCATGCCCACGTTTTTTGCCATGAATACCAGCTCATTGGGGGTATACATGGGGTTCAGGTTGACCACCACCCCCCCCAGGTACATCACGGCGTAGTAGGATATCAAATACTGCGGGATGTTGGGCAGGTGAATGCCCACCCGGTCCCCTTTCTTTATCCCCAGGGTACCAAGGGCGTTGGCCATCCGGAGGACCTGAACCCGCAGATCCCAAAAAGACATCTCGGTCCCGTAGAAATACAGGGCTGCCTTGTCGGAGTACGCGCCGGCGGGAATATGGAGCAGTTCGTGGACCGGCAGCCGGGGATAGCGGATGGTGGTGGGGACATCATAGTCGTAGTGGCGGTGCCAGGGTTTCTCCATAATCGTACCTCCTCGGGTAATGTTATATAATATTGATTATTTCAAGTATTATTATTTTTCTGCCCCTTCTTCGATTTTTCCTCCGTCACTTTTTTAAATCTTGCAATTTATCTTCGGTCCCCTCCCTTTGGCGGCCGGCAAAAAGGTCGGCGGCATACTGCCGGCTGCCGGCAATCAGACAACCATGCCACTAAAAAGGCCGCCCTTACGGGCGGCAGAAGCCGGAGGCTAAAATTCAGTCTCCCGCGTTGTTTTTCCTGGCGTTTTCCCTCAAAAAGGAGGAGATGAAAATGTCTATGTCTCCGTCCATAACGGCGTTGACGTTCCCCACCTCCACCCCGGTGCGGTGATCCTTGACCAGGCTGTACGGGTGGAACACATAAGACCTGATCTGGCTGCCCCAGGCGATTTCCATCTGGTTACCCCGCAGGGCCGAAAGCTCGGCCTCCTTTTTTTTCAGTTCCAGGTCCAGGAGCTTGGCCCGGAGCAGTTTCATGGCAGTGTTGCGGTTGGAAATCTGGGACCTTTCGCTCTGGCACTGGACCACTATGCCCGTGGGGAGGTGGGTTATGCGCACCGCCGAGTCGGTTTTGTTGACGTGCTGGCCACCCGCCCCCCCGGATCGGAAGGTGTCCACCTTGAGGTCCTCCGGGTTGATGTCTACCTCAAGGTCCTCCTCCACTTCAGGCAGCACATCCACCGAAGCGAAGGAAGTGTGGCGGCGCCCGGCGGCGTCGAAGGGGGAAATTCTCACCAGCCGGTGGACCCCTTTTTCGGACCGCAGGTACCCGTAAGCGTTGGGCCCCGCAACCTCGATGGTGGCGCTCTTCACCCCGGCCTCGTCGCCGGGGAGCAGTTCCACCACCGTGGCCTTGAAGTTGTGGTCCTCGGCCCAGCGCAGGTACATGCGCATGAGCATTTCCACCCAGTCCTGGGCCTCGGTGCCCCCCGCCCCGGCATGCAGGGCCATGATGGCGTTGCCCCGGTCGTAGGGCCCGTTCAAGATCACCTCCAGCTCCATCTCCCCAACCCGGCGCTGCAAGGCCTTCAGTTCGCTCCCGACCTCCAGGGCCACCTCCTGGTCGTCCTCCTCCCGGCCCAGTTCCAGGAGCACCCTGACATCTTCACACTTACCCTGCAGGGTCTTGAAGGAAGTGATTTTCTCCCTCAGGGCGGCCAGGGCCTGGGTTGTTCTCTGGGCCTCCTCGATCCTGTCCCAGAAACCGGGGGCCGACATTTTCTGTTCCAGAAGGTCGGCTTCCTTCTCCTTCCGGGCTATGTCAAAGAGAGACCCTCAAATCTTCAACACGTTTCTCAATGGATTCCAGCTCCCTGTCAAGCTCGGCGTACATCTCCATCACCTCATACTGCTTTAATTCGGGGTCAGGAGACAGAATACAGGAGATGAATAACCTCTGGAATTAGAATAATGACCTCCATTCCACAAAGCTAGTATTTTATCCTCCTGTCTCCTGTCTACTGTCTCCTGTCTCCTTATACTACTGTTCCTTCCCGCAGCATTTCTTGTATTTTTTCCCGCTCCCGCAGGGGCAGGGGTCGTTGCGGCCAACCTTGGCCTCCTTGCGCACCGGCTGCTTCGGCCCCTCTTCGGCATAGCGGTTTTCAACCAGGTTTCTCTTTCTGGGCTGGGCCTCCTGGGCCACAATATTGACCCTGAAGATGTACCTGACCACGTCCTCCTGGATGGCGGCGATCATGTTCTGGAACATCTCGTACCCCTCGAACTTGTATTCAACCAGGGGGTCCCTCTGGCCGTAAGCCCTGAGCCCGATCCCCTCCCTGAGCTGGTCCATGGCGTCCAGATGATCCATCCATTTTTCATCAACTATCCTGAGGATGACCACCCTCTCGATTTCCCGCATGGTTTCCTGCCCCAGTTCGGCCTCCCTGGCCTCGTACGCCTCAAGGGACTTCTCCAGGAGAAACTCCTTGAGATCGGACCGGTGCATCTCCTCCAGGTCAGCCGCGGCGATGCGGTGGCCGGGAATAAAGACCTGTTCGGCGTAAGACAGCAGGGACTCCAGGTCCCACTCGTCCCGGTGGACCCCCTCGGGGCAGTAGGTATCCACCGCCCGTCCTGCCACCTCCTCGATCATGGATCTGACCATTTCCTTCAGGTTCTCCCCGGTCAGCACCTGCCGGCGCTGCCTGTAAATCAGTTCCCGCTGCTGGTTCATCACGTCGTCGTACTGCAGCACGTGCTTGCGGATTTCAAAGTTGCGGTTTTCCACCCTTTTCTGGGCTGTCTCGATGGACCTGGTAATCAGGTTGTGCTCTATGGGCATATCCTCTTCAATGCCCAGCTTATCCATCAGGCCGGATATGTTTTCCGACCCGAAAAGCCGCATCAGGTCATCTTCCAGGGAGCTGAAAAACTGGCTCGACCCCGGGTCCCCCTGCCGGCCGGCCCGGCCCCGCAGCTGGTTGTCGATCCTGCGGCTTTCATGTCTTTCGGTGCCGATTATGTGCAGCCCTCCCAGGTTCACTACCCGTTCGTGTTCCCGGTCGGTCATGCCCCTGTATTTGGCGCACACGTTTTCATACAGGGAACGGTCCCCGGGCTCGGCCCCCAGTTCAAAATTGTAGCCTTCCTTCTTCAATTCGGCGTTGGCCAGAAACTCGGGGTTGCCTCCCAGAAGTATGTCGGTGCCCCGCCCGGCCATGTTGGTGGCTATGGTCACCGCTCCCAGGCGCCCGGCCTGGGCCACGATTTCGGCTTCCTTGTCGTGGTACTTGGCGTTCAGCACCTGGTGGGGTATACCCCGCCTTTTCAGCATGTCGCTGATTATTTCGGACTTTTCAATGGATATGGTGCCCACCAGCACCGGCTGCCCCTTGGCGTGCCTCTGGGCTATCTCCTCAACCACCGCCCTGAATTTAGCCTCCTCGGTCTTAAAGACCACGTCGGGCAAGTCCCGCCTGATCATGGGCTTGTGGGTGGGTATGACCACCACGTCCAGGTTGTAAATCTTGCGGAACTCGTCCTCCTCGGTGGCCGCGGTGCCCGTCATCCCGGCCAGTTTCTCGTACATGCGGAAGAAGTTTTGGAAAGTGATGGTGGCCAGGGTCTGGGATTCCCTCTCGATCTTGACGCCTTCCTTGGCCTCGATGGCCTGGTGCAGCCCGTCGCTGTACCGGCGGCCGAACATTAGCCTGCCGGTGAATTCATCCACGATAATCACCTGGCCGTCCTTGACCACGTAATCCCTGTCCCTCTTCATCAGGGCGTGGGCCTTGA
>DYET01000129.1 GCA_020725625.1 Desulfovirgula sp.
AGGCATAATAAAAGCGGGGGTGGTTAAATACTCCCCCGCTTGATATATTGACGCACATTATTCCTATCTCATGCGGCCAATGTTGCGAACTCTATGTTTATCTGGCAGTAGCTTCTGAAGGGGCGATGCAATTCCATGCTGTTCCTTTAAATCAGCCTGAGTAAGTGCTACATATCGTTTGGTCATATCCAGGCTTGTGTGTCCCATTATCCGCTGCAATGCTAACGTATGGCCTCCGTTCCTTAAAAATTCGAGAGCAAAAGTGTGCCTTAGATCATACGGATTGACTATAAAACCATCCTCATTAAGTTTATTACAATACATCTTAATACGAGAATTCCAGCGGTTTCGGTTCAGTTTATTTCCCTCAAAAGTACAAAATAAGGGAACATTATCCTTCCAATCCGGGTGTCTGGAGTCAATGAGTTGACGGATTGCTTTAGCAGTAACCGGCATAATGGGCAATGTTCTGGCTACCCTTGTTTTAGCCGCATCACCACGCACATAAATTTCCAGGGAACGCAGGTTCACGTCTGACGGCAACAATGAAAATGCCTCACCCGGCCTGATACCAGTATCCAATGAAAGTAACATCAAAGCATGATCTCTTAAACCTGAAAAAGTATTTTTATTTGGCATAGAAATTAATTTTGACATTAGTTCAGTGTCATGGTTTACAACCCTGCCTTCATCTTTACGCTTCTTTATCCTTGCGAGGGGATTTTCCGAAATCAATTCTTCATCAACACACCACTCAAAGAAAGCCTTTAAATACTTCCGCCTTATGTTAAATGTCGCTGGCTTGACTGGTTCGGCCATATGTTCGATAATCGCATCCTTCACCTCATCCGGCCAACTGCCAGGGTGGCGGCGAAATAACAGCCCGACATGGAAACGGTAATCCTCAATAGTTCGTGGAGCCATTCCCTGTGCCTGCTTCCAGAGGATAAACTGTTCCATTGCCTCCTCCCATGTTAATTGCCTTTTAACAACCCGGACTGCCTTTCGTTTTGCCATAAAAAAAACCCTCCTTTAGCTTCTTGTTTGACAAGTAGCAAAGAAGGGTTTATATACCAGTCCGGCACTCTATTAACGGCTTATTCAGGAGCACCGGCCTCGCACTTTTCGCGCTCAACCCGTGATCCCTGAAAGCCTTGTAAATAAAGGGCTGGTGCGCCCGGCAGGAATCGAACCTGCGCACCCGGCTCCGGAGGCCGGCGCTCTATCCCCTGAGCTACGGGCGCGTATTTCGGGGATGCTGCAAAGCATATTATATCTGAATGTGCCGCACGATGCAAGCACAACTCCCCGGGTACGGCCGTGAAAATTCTGTAAGGGCCTCCAAAGCGGTCAGTGCAGCATGGTGTTCTGCGCTTCCCAGGCCGGCCGCCCCGCCGCGGCGGATGCGCCGGCGTTTAAGCCGCCCGGGTCGATCCCCTCCACGGCTTTCCTGATCACAACGGCCGAACGCCTCAAGGCCGCCTCCTCATCCTCCGACATGGGTACGGACAGGGCCCTGACCCGTCCTTCCCTGTTCACCAGCGAGGGAAGGCTGAGGCAGACGTCGCGGATGCCGTATTCCCCGTCGATCAGCCCGGAAACCGTGAGGATGGAGTTTTCGTCCCGGATGATGCTCTCGCATATCCTCCGCACGGCCAGGCCGATGGCGTAGTATGTGGCCCCCTTCCGTTCAATTATTTCATATCCGGCCCGCCTCACCTGGTCGGACACAGCCTCCTTGTCCAGGCAGGGCACCCCGTGCATGCAGCAGAACTCCTCCACCTTAATGCCGGCAATGTTGGCCAGGCTCCACAACGGCACCTCGCTGTCCCCGTGCTCCCCCACCACGTAAGCGTGCACGTTCCTGGCTTCGACCCGGCACTTCTCGCTGATCAGGAAGCGAAAGCGGGAGCTGTCGAGTACCGTTCCAGACCCCAACACCCGGCCGGGCGGCAGGCCGGTAATTTTGAGGGCAGCGTAGGTGAGCACGTCCACCGGGTTTGACACTATCAGAAGGATGGAGTCCCCCTTCGGGCTGACTATATGGGGCAGCGTCTCCCGCAGCACTCCGAGGTTCTTTTGGATCAGGTCGAGTCTGGTCTCGCCGGGCTTCTGGTTGGCCCCGGCGGAAAAAACAATGATGTCGGCGTCGTGGCAATCCCTGTAGTCTCCGGCATACACCCGGATCGGGCTGACAAAGGAGGCGCCGTGGGCAAGGTCCATGGCTTCCCCCTCGGCCCTTTTCCTGTCGATATCAATCAGCACCATCTCATTGACCAGGCCGCTGATCATCAGGGCGTAGGCCGACGCCGAACCCACCGATCCCGCCCCCACTACGGCGATTTTTCTTTTGTCTTCGGTGATCATACCGTAAATCCCCCGTGTTTTTTTCTTATTTTTTAGCCCGGGCCCCCGGATTATGCGGAACTTTTAACCTTTAGTCTTAATTTATCTAAATATCGAAACTTTTGTCGTTGCCACCGGTTTTTTCCGAATGTATCATATAGTTAACGAGATAATAAATGAGGCCGCGAGTATGAATTTTCCCAAAAGGTTGCTTGTCTTCACCCTAATTGCTGTACTTGCCTCGATTCTGGCCGCCGGGGGTTGCGTCGGTCAAAAGGAAGGCGGCGGGGAGGCCGGGGATATTTCCACGGTGCCCGGCGGAACAAGTCCCGGAAACAGCAAGCTGGTCAAATCGGTGGTTTCATCAGAGTACTCCGGCCCGGAGGCCCCTCCGGCCGCCGGTGAAAGTTCAGGGAAGTCGAAAACCGAAGGCCCTCAGGCCTCCAGGACACATCTCGGGGTTCCGGCCGCCGAGGCCAGGACGCAGCCCAGAGGCGGAAAGGTCGCCTACCTTACCTTTGACGACGGCCCAAACTCCCAATACACCGAAAAAATACTGGATATACTGCGGCGAAAGAAAGTCAAGGCCTCCTTCGTTGTGGTGGGAAAAAACGTAAAGTTGAACCCCAGTATCTTCCAGCGCATCCTGGCCGACGGGCACGCCGTGGTAAACCACACTTACAGCCACGATTACAGTGTGATATACCGGTCGCCCGAGGCTTTTCTGTCCGACCTGGGCGAAGCCAACAAGGTCATCACGCAGTACACCGGCAAGCCGGTCATGCTGTTCAGGGCTCCCGGCGGCCCGGACAAGCTGGGCCCGGAATTCACCGCCAAATTGCGAAGCCACGGTTATATATCGGTGGGTTGGAACATCAGCGCGGTGGACACTGACCCCCGCGGAGTCACCCAGGCCGATGTGTACAACAACATCGTATCCGGCCTCGAGAGGGTCGAACGCCTTAAGCTGAGCCCCATCATCCTGATGCACGACGGAACCCAGCTGGCAACCACCGACGCCAGGCCCGGATCGCCGTTGGCCATATACATCCAGAACAGGGAAGCCACCCTGGCCGCCCTGCCTGCGGTGATTGACCACTTCAGGTCCAAGGGATACACTTTTGCCGTGGTGGACGAATCTACCCCGCCGGCCTGGTGAATCGACAACCTGGAAACCTGCAAAAAAAAACAGCCCAAAGGGGCTGTTATCAGGCACCCGGCGCAGGAGCCGGGAAAAACCCGTTATGCAGGGGATTGAAACAATCCCTCCTATTTTACCGCTCACCCTCCGCCTCCTCCGGCCAGCAGTCCCAGAAAGCCGGCCGCCACCGAAGCCAATGCCCAACCCCGGGGCAGGTCGGCAACCAGGCCGAAGATAATAAGCCCCAGGCCCGCTAGCCTGATTAACGTTTTCACGGTCCTGTTCATCGTGTATTCCTCCCGGAACAACTCCTTCAGATCGGACAACCGGCCTGATCGTGGACATCACAGCATACTGCCAACAAGGAACAAACGCTGTCAGGCGGTGCGGCCGTGCAGTGACAAGCTTAAGATTAACGGTGGCTGAATCTGGGATCTCTCTTTTCGATAAAGGCGCTTACCCCCTCGCGAACGTCCTCGGTCAGGAATACCCTGTCGAAAAGGTCGCACTCCAGGCGCAGGCCTTCCTCCAGCGTCATCTGCAGCCCCCTGTCCACGCACTGTTTAATAAGGTTGAGGGCAACGCCTGGGCGCTGGGCTATCTTGCCGGCCAGTTCCAGGGCCGCGTTCAGGACCTCTGCCTGGGGGACGACGCTGTTCACGAGACCGATTCTAAGCGCCTCCTGGGCCGGGATGAAGTCACCGGTGAACATCAACTCCTTGGCCTTGGCTTCCCCGATCAGCCTGGGCAGCCTTTGGGTGCCCCCTCCTCCGGGAAACAAGCCTAGCTTTATTTCCGGCAGGCCCAGAAGGGCGTTCTCAGCGGCCACCCTGAGGTCGCAACAAAGGGCCAGCTCGCAGCCTCCACCCAGGGCCAGGCCGTTGACGGCCGCCACGGTGGGTTTTGGAAATCCGTCCAGGTAGTTGAACATGTTGTGAACCCGGGAGGCGTACATCCCGGCAACGCCCGCTTTCCCCTGCATCAACTGGGGAAACTCCTTGATGTCGGCTCCTGCCATGAAGGCCTTGGGACCGGCCCCGGTGACCACCGCCACGCGCACCCCGTCGTCTTCCTCCATCTCGCGCAGGCATTCCACAATCTCATTGACCACCTTCGCGCCCAGGGCGTTAACCGGAGGGTTGTTGATCGTCATCAGCCCAACGCTGCCCCTTTTTTCCCAATTAACCAGTTCCCTTTCCGACATTTCACGCACCTCCTTCAATAATATGGATTTTTTCTGCAACGCGATCATTTCCGCCCAATTTTAATGCCTTGCGTCCCTGAAACAGAGCCACATGACCACGGCATCCTCATCGTTGTCGGAGTAGTACCTCCGCCTGATTCCCCTGTCCACGAACCCCAGGGATTTGTAAAGGTTTCGGGCCACCCGGTTTGAAACCCTGACTTCCAGGGTAATCCTGGCGGCCCCCAGCACCGCCGCCCTGTACAGCAACTCCGTCATCAGGGCCCGCCCGATGCCGCGTCCCCTTAAACCGGGGTGCACCGCCACATTTGTCACGTGGGCCTCGTCCAGCACTATCCACATGCCGGCGTAGCCCGCCACCTTTCCGTCCAGGAGGGCCACGATGTAAAAGGCCAGGTCGTTTTCGGTCACCTCAAACATGAAGGCCTGGTGAGACCAGGGGACTGGGAAGCTTTCGCTCTCGATGGCCAGAACCTGGTCCAGGTGCTCCGGGAGCATCACGGAGAACTGCAGCCCGAATTTCCAGTCATTGCTTCTTGTAGCCTCTGTTGCCACTTTACTTCAGCCTCCGACAGCCGCACATAATTCGGCAGGAGAACCAGGGGATCCAGTCCTTCGCCCCTTTCGAGCTTAATCCGGCCGAGATCGGCCACCGAGCCTCCCCGGGGCAGGGCGGCGGAACTCGGGGCAAAAAACACCCGGTTCCCCAAAAGCTCATTGAAAATATCCCGGTACTCCTCAACGCCGTCCCCCAGGAAGGTCACCCCCCTGTCTGGCCACTTCCCCAGCAGTCCGGCCAGAACTTCGGGTTTAAGAGCCCTGAACCCCGTCAGATTGTTCGTCGCACCTCCCGAGACGTCGTAAACTGCGGTATAAACCTCGTTCTTCCTGGCGTTCAGCACCGGGCAGACGAGGTTGGCCAGCCCCGACAGGGAGTAGGCCAGGGCGTCAAGGGTGCTTACCCCCACCACGGGCAACCGCCAGACCTGGGCTAGGGTTTTGGCGGTGGTCATGCCTATGCGCAGCCCGGTGAAGGATCCCGGTCCCGAAGACACCGCAATGCCGCCGATATCGGACGGGCCGATGCCGGCTTCCTCTATGACCGCCCTGATCATGGGCAGCAAGTGCCCGGAGTGGGTTTTTCTGTTGTTGACCAGGCGTTCGGCCAAAATACCGCCCCTGTTCGCCACCGCCACTCCCGCCACCGGGGTGGCGGACTCAATTCCCAGCACGTACAAACTTTTCCATCTCCTCTGCCAGGCGGCGGTACCTTTCTCCCCGGGGGGAGAGTACAATTTCCCTGCTTTGTTCACCGGTCTGGAAAATGTTTATGTCCAGCCTTTCCCCGGGTAGAACCTCCTCCACCAGGTTGGCCCACTCCACCAGGGTAACCCCATGCCCGTAAAAATATTCCTCGTACCCTAGATCCCACATTTCGGCCGGGCTGCTCAGCCTGTATACGTCCATATGGTAGAATGGGATACGCCCCCGGTGCTCGTTGATGAGGGTAAAGGTGGGGCTGGCCAACCTTCCCTCAACCCCCAAGCCGGCCGCAACACCCCTGGCAAACACCGTCTTTCCGGTACCCAGTTCTCCGTTCAAACAGAACACATCTCCCGGTCCGGCCAGTCTGCCGAGGATTTCCCCGAGCCGGCAGGTTTCGTCCGGGGAGTGGCTTACCGTTACCATCATGACGCCATCGACACGCCTCCGTAAAGCCTTGCCTTACAATCCGCCGTTTACTTCAAATGTTACCCGATCTCCAAGTCATTATAACATACCACCTTTTTCCTGCGGTACATACCTCCGGCAATTTATTTCGTTTTGCCCTCCCGGGCGGCCCGGACGAAGCCCAGGGTCAGGCGGTAGGGCCCGGGTGTTCCAGGAGGCACGAAGGCCACCCGATCCCCCGGGCGAACCCTTTCTTCCAGGCCGCAGGCAACCCCGTTGATGAACGCACACTCAATCATGTCGGCGGGAATTTCCAGCCTCCCTGCCAGGTCGGCTGCCGTGCATTCCCCAGCCAGGTCCAGAAAAACGGGGAAGGTGACATTGCGGCGGCCGAACAACTCCTTGATCAGGGAAAAACCCCTCACCTCTACCTTTTTTGGATTTTCACCGGTCAAAAAGGATCACACCTTCCCGGGTAAATTCAGGCCTTCCCGCAGGACGGGCACGACGGGTCCCTTTCCAGCCTCACTTCTGTAAAACCGGCGGTGAGGGCCTCATATGTCAGGAGCCTGCCCACCAGCAAATCTCCCAGGCCGAGAAGGTACTTGACGGCCTCGCAGGCCTGCAGCGTGCCTATAATCCCCGGCACCGTGCCCAGCACTCCCAACGTGGAGCAATCCGGCATGTTTCCCCGGGGCTCACTGCGGTAGAGGCAGCGGAAGCACGGGCCTTTGCCGGGCATGACAAACATCAGCTGGCCGATGTAGGCCAGCACGCCGCCGTAAACAAAGGGCCTGTTCAGGCGAAGGCAGGCATCGTTGAGGATAAAACGGGTCCTGAAGTTGTCGGTGCAGTCCAGCACCAGGTCGTATTCCGCCACCAGGGCCGGGGCGTTCTCTTCGGTGAGCCGGTCCGCAACGACCTCAACCCTCAGTTCCGGGTTCAGGTGAAGAAGTTTGTCCCGGCCGGACTCCGCCTTGAGCCTTCCCAGGTCCGGTGTCCCGTGCAGGATCTGCCTCTGTAAATTGGACACCTCGACCCGGTCCCCGTCCAGCAGCCCTATCCTGCCCACCCCGGCTGCGGCCAGGTAAAAAGCGGCAGGCGATCCGAGCCCTCCGGCCCCCACCAGGAGAACGCCGGAATCAAGCAGCCTGGCCTGTCCTTCCGGGCCGAAGCCGGCCAGCAGTATGTTGCGTCTGTAACGCGCCAGCTGCTGTTCATTCAGCACCAAAACCAACCCTCCAATTAAAACTATTCGACCTTAAAGTTCGCGTTCTCCACTATTCCGGATTTTGGACTCTGAATTTTGGCTTCTTTTTAAGGACAACACTTCTATTTCATGTCCCACCCGAACCGGCCCTCCTTTGATTACCCTGACGAAAATTCCCTCCCGGGGCATCACACAGTCCCCGGACTGGCGGTAGATGGCGCAGCGGTCGTGGCATTCCTTGCCGATCTGGGTGACTTCAACCACACATTCCGGTCCGATTTTGAGCCTTGCGCCCACCGGCAGGCCGACCAGGTCAATCCCCTCGGTGGTAAGGTTCTCCGCGAAATCCCCGGGGCCTACGTCAAGTCCCCGGATCCTCATCTTTTGTATGCTTTCCATGGCCAGAAGGCTCACCTGCCGGTGCCAGCTGCCGGTATGGGCATCCCCATGCAGGCCGTGATCCTCCACCAGGAGTCCCCGGCCGATGTTTTTCTTGCGCATGCCCTTTTTCGGGCTGGTGCAGACAGCCACTATCCTTCCCACGGTTCTTCCCCCTCCCTCCGGTAGGTGCCGCTCTTGCCGCCGGTCTTCTCCACCAGTCTGATGTTGCTGACCACCATTCCCCGGTCAACGGCCTTGCACATGTCGTAAATGGCCAGGGCGGCCACACCGGCGGCCGTCAGGGCCTCCATCTCCACCCCGGTCCTGCCTTCGCTGCGTACCCGGGTTTCAATCAGCACAGCGTCCGGGTCCCGCAGCCTGAAGTGCACGCTCACTGCGGCCAGATTGAGGGGGTGGGCCATGGGGATCAGCCTGCCGGTTTCCTTGGCCGCCATGATCCCGGCCACCCGGGCTACCCCCAGTACGTCCCCCTTTGCAGTGCCGCCGGTTTTAATCAAGTCCAGGGTTTCCGGCCTCATCAGGACCTCGGCCCTGGCCACCGCCTCCCTCCGGGTTATGTCCTTGCCGCTGACATCGACCATCCGGGCCCTCCCCCGGCTGTCAAAATGGGTGAGTTCCCCGCAGGCCCTTTCCAATTTTCATCAACCTCCGATTTGCGACATGTTTCTCCTTTTATCGGTCCAGCCCTTGTCCATGCTGTGCCGGTCCGGCTTCATCATCACGGCCTGCCTGAACAGGGAGGCCAGTTCGGCGATCCCGGCACCCCTGCGCAGTGGGGCCCTGGCGTCCACCTCCCGCCCGCCGTACAGGCACGGCCTGATCATACCCTCGGCGGTCAGCCTTAGCCGGTTGCACCTCCGGCAGAAATGGTCGCTTACCGGGCTGATAAAGCCAATGGTCCCCGGCGCCCCGGAAAGCCTGTAGTACATGGCCGGGCCGTTGCCGGCGGGCCTGCGGGCCTCGTTCAGGGCGCCCAGCCCGCCCTCTATCAACGCCTTCACCTCGGACGTGGGCACGTACCTGTCAGCGGCCCAGTCGTTCGAAGCCTTAACCGGCATCAGCTCGATAAACCTCACGTGCAGGGGATATCTCAGGGTCAGGGCTGCTATCCCGGTGATTTCCGAGTCGTTTATCCCCCTCATCACCACGGTGTTTATCTTTACCGGATTGAGGCCCAGGCCGAGGGCGGTTTCAATCCCCTTCCAGACTTGGGACAACTCCCCGTTCCGGGTTATCTGCCTGAAAAGACGGGGGTCAAGGGTATCCAGGCTTATATTTACTCTGCGCAGCCCTGCTTCCTTCAATTCCCCGGCCATGGCCGGAAGCAGGATGCCGTTGGTGGTCAGGGCGATGTCGTCAATGGCGGGCACCGCCCTGACGGCGGCCACCAGGTCCGCCAGCCCCTTGCGGACCAGGGGCTCGCCCCCGGTCAGCCTGACTTTCTTTATGCCCGCCAGCGCCGCTGCCTCCACCAGCCTCGCTATTTCACCGTTCCTGAGAATGTCGTCGTGGGAAATCAGCTTAACCCCCCCGGCCGGCATGCAGTACACGCACCTCAGGTTGCAGCGGTCGGTCACGGACACCCGCAAGTAGTTTATTTCCCTGTGGTAAACATCCTGCAAAACGGCAACCCCTTCCGTCAATCCGTTTTACCATCCAGTCGGCTGGCCGTTCGGTTGAAACATACTCAAGTCCTGAAACTCTGTTGGAGAGCCCGTCGATGAACATCTTTTGTTTTTTTATTGCCACTCAAGTCAAGAACAGATTTACCATTATATAACATTTTACTCGTCAGGTTCCATCAAAATCATGAACCATTTTTATCCAATGGACTAAAATTATGTCGCCAG
>DYET01000130.1 GCA_020725625.1 Desulfovirgula sp.
ATGTTGGTGGCGTCCCAGCGCTTGGTGCTGATGGTATAGTCGATCCCCGCAGCATAGAATATTTTTAAAGTGGTTTGCAGTTCCTGGGGGTAGTACTTGATGTCCCGGGCGTTGAAGCCGTAGAAGTACTTTGCCCCCTGTTTGTTCAGGGGTATCCGGTAGTCCGGGTCGTCCAGCTCGGCCTGAAGCTCCTCCTGGATCCAGTCCAGAGTCTCCTCGTAGTCCTCCTGGCCGACGTTCATCTGGTTGCCGGACTCGATGTGCTCCCTGACGATGGTCTGCAGGTAGCCGGGGATCTTGTCCTTGTCCCAGGTGCCCCGCAGGGTGCGCACCACGGCGGCCACGTTGATCTGCATCGGGCACTCGATGGTGCAGCGCTCGCACATGGTGCAGTACCAGATGTAGGGATCCTCGAACACTTCCTTTTCCATGCCCAGGTTGATCTTCCGCAGGAATTTCCGGGGGTCGTTGTTCTCGTGGATGTCCGAGTAAGGACAGCCGGCGGTACACATGCCGCAGGCCAGGCACTGCGAGAAGTCGTAGTTGTTGAGAAGCCCGGCCAGCCTGTCCCGGAACTTGGGATTGAATTGTGAGGCCCGGATGGTTTCAATGGCGTTTTCCATAAGCTAGATGCTCCTCCCCTCTACGGAGTTGGTTACTGTTGGGCAAAATCCAGTAATCAGGAGTCAGAATAAGAAATCCCGGCCTGAAATTTTTTCAACCCCGTTTTCGAATTCTGACTCCTGTATATTCTGACTCTAATATTCGTTCGGAAGCTGATTCAATTCCGCCTTGGTGAACACCGGGCCGTCCTTACAGACGTACTTGTTGCCCACGTTGCAGCGGCCGCACATACCGATGCCGCACTTCATGCGGTTTTCCAGGGACATGATGATCTGGTCCGGCTTGAACCCCAGGGCTTCCAACTCGGGCATGGTGAACTTGATCATGACCGGGGGCCCGCAGATTATGGCCACGGCGTTATCGGAGCCGGGGGCCACCTCCTTGGTCACCGCCGGGACGAAGCCCACCTTGCGGGTCCAGCCCTCCACCGGACGGTCGATGGTGCATACCAGGTCTATGTCGGAACGTTGATCCCACTGGTCGAGTTCGTCCTTGTAAAGGAGGAGGCCGGGGTTACGCGCGCCGTATATGACCGTCAGCTTGCCGTAGTCACCCCGGTGACCGGGTTCAAGGATGTAGGTAATCAGCGACCTCAAGGTGGTGAAGGCGAAGCCGCCACCGATAATCACTATATTTTTGCCCTTCATTTCCTCCACCGGGTAGTAGTTGCCCAGCGGCCCCCGCACGCCGGCGATGGTGCCCTCCTCCATCAGGTGCAGGGCGGTGGACACCACGCCCACCTTGGCCACCGAGAACTTGAGAAAGCCGGGCTCGGTGGGCGACGAGGCGATGCCGAAGGGGGCCTCACCCTTGCCGAACACGCACACCTCGGCAAACTGCCCCGGCATGTAGGGGAAGCTCTTCTCGTCCTCATCGCTGAGGAACTGGAAGGTGAAGGTGTGGATCAGTTTGTCCTCGGTTTCGGTAAAGTTCTTGACCAGCTTCATCGGGAGCGGCAGATAAGGGTTTCTTTGCATTACTTGTCCGACCTCCCTTCCCCCTGGATATCCGCCAGGATTTCCCGGATGTCCAGATTAACGGGGCAGTTTTTAATGCACCTGCCGCAGCCGACGCAGGCCGTTTGGTTGAAATTGTCCACGAAATACTTGAACTTGTGCATCACCCGCTGGCGCATGCGCTCCTTGCCGCTGGGCCGGGGGTTGTGGCCGGAACCGTGCAGGGTGAAGAGGGGGAACATGCAGGAGTCCCAGTTCCTTACCCGGCAGCCGTTGCTGTCCACCGCCTCGTCCACTATGTCGAAGCAGTGGCAGGTGGGGCAGGAATAAGTGCAGGCCGCGCAGCCCAGGCATTTCTCGTGGAAGCGGTCCCAGATGGGATCGTAAAAATTGACGTCCAACTTGGCCTTAAGGCCCTCAGTGTTGACCTTGCAGACTACCTGCGCGGCGTCCCTGGCCTTGGCTGCGGCCGCCCGGTCGGCTTCGCCGGCGGCCCCAATGCCGATTTTTGCGGCCAGAGCCCCGCCTCTTTCGCTTACCGCCTCCAACAGGTAGGAGTCGCCGATATCCGTCAGCAGCAGGTCCAGGCCGGCAGTGTCGAAGGGGCCGCTGCCCATGGAGGTGCAGAAGCAGGTGGCGGCCGGATCGACGCAGGCCATTCCCACCAGCAGGGTGTTTTCCCTCCTGGTCAGGTAGTACGGGTCCCGGTACTTGTCGTTGTCGAAAACGTTGTCCAGCAGCAAAAGACTTTTGGCGTCACAGGGGCGCAGTCCTACAACCACCTTTTTGCCGCTGTCGATGCATTCCTCCAGCCTGGCTCCTTCCCCGGTCATAGTGTAGCTGAAAAGCCTTTCAGACTGAGGGAAAAGGACCCCCTTGGGAGGGATTTTGCTGTTTGCGTGTCCGAAGTAAGCCTCGCTGCCGGATTCAATCTTCTTGAACAGGGAGTAGGCGCCCTGCTTTACCGGGGCGTACACCTCATACTCGGAAGCCAGCTTATCCAGCAGGCCTGGCAGTTCATTCTTGGCAATTTTCATCCTTTTCACCTCACTCCTTCACCAGGAAAGGTTGCGGGTCG
>DYET01000131.1 GCA_020725625.1 Desulfovirgula sp.
CTGGACGTGGACTACAGCATGGCCGGATATATATCTTCCATCTGCCCCGATTTCGGCCGCACCTACATCATCAGGTACGGCCCTCCCAGGTCCATTTTCGAGCAGTTCTTGCTGTACGAGGGTCAGAAGCAGGCCGAGGAGGAACTCTCGCACTGCGACATCATTTTCTGCGACAACGCCACTATACTGAACTACGTGTACGGCCTTATGCTGTGTGACTTTAAAAACCCCCAGCAGGTGTACGCCCTGATGAAGCTTTACGAGTGGGCCATGAAAGACATCTCGGGCTACGATCTGTTTTACATACCCAGGGAATTCGGCCTGCACCCGGACGGGGTGATCTACCAGAACGAAGAAATGGCCGTCCAGGTGGACCAGAAAATAAAGAACTTCCTGGACATCATGAACGTCCCCTACACTGTGGTCAAGGGGGATATGGAAACCAGGATAAAAACCGTTAAAGAAAAGATAGGCTTCGTGCCCAGAAGGGAGTGCAGGTTCTCCCCCGGGGATGATCAATAAGCTCACCGGGCCGGCAAACCGTCCGCCGCAACGCCACAGACGGATTTTTTAAACAGCCTTTTTAATCCCCCGCCAGTTTCATATTTTTTTTCCCTCTTTACCAGTTAATCACGTTCGCGGGATTTTGCAAATAATAAAGATTTTGACAACCCTATAAAATAAATATAAACAACAGGTGGGAAACAACCTGTTAAATACTCCCCGCCGCCGGGGTGATTTTGATCACACCGAAAGGACCTGAGAAAAGGCTTTAACGGGCATGCTTTTTTTTGAAAATGTAGTGAAAAACTTGTTGATATTTTTTGCTAGCGCTAGTATAATATTTCTCAAAGGCATAATGACAAGTTGCACAGACAGTTAGCAGGTGAGACGGGCGAAAAGAGGGCCTGGCCGGGTGGCAAAAAGGGCCGGGCAGCAAACTAAGACCGGCAAAAGGATCAGCATCCTTGGCCGGCTTTTTTTAAAAAAATAAGTGAACTGAAGTATTTGCCACAAAGTGGTAGGGAGGTGGTGACAAAATTACCTCGCCGAAAGGGGGTTGGCAGGTCTGTTTTTCAGGGTAGTCAACGCCAGGTACAAAGACAGGCAATATGCATACCTGAAACTTTTGGAGAGCCAAAGGCTGGGTGACAAAATCAAGCACAAGCAACTGGTCAACCTGTCAATTGCCAGCCGCCTGCCTCCGGAAAAAATAAAGCCTCTTTTTGACGATTTAACCAAATCCATAGTTTTTTACAAGGAAATTGCGGAGTTATTGCCTTCTTCCTGCAGGTACCTCAAAACGGCATACCTGCTGGCCCTGGAAAATGCCTTCAAGGTGCCGCAGCATGTGCAGGACCGGGATTTGAGGGAAATAATCCGGACCGACAGTAAAATAAAACACACCGATCCGGATGAGGATGAATTTTTTAATCTGTTTTACAAAAAGGCTAGGGATTACGGAATATTACCTCAGATCATCGGCTGGATCGAAAACCTGGAAAACGAAAGACAAGAAAACAGCCTCCTGGCTTGTTTTCTGACGGACAGCACGGGCTTCCCCCTAATGTTCAAGAACCTGGGCCGGGAAACGGGGAAGGAAGCGGCAGGCCTCAAGGATTTAAAAACCAAAAATCTGAAGCCTGAATTTTTTTTAGCCCCGGCATGTGAAAGAATATACAACACCTTCCGCCTGATGGAGCCCGTGGAAAAGGGGAAAAGCTGCGTTGTCCAGGAAATATTTGTCGTCAAGCAGTTGAACGGCTGGTCCGGGAAACCCGAATTCAGCTTGAAAAAACTCCTGGTTTACGGGCCCGCATCCGTCGTCAGGGAGGAGAAGATAGGCAGGGCACTGCTGGCGGTAGCCGGCTTGAAAAACCACCTGGATTACGTCAGCAGCAGAATAGGCATGGCCACCAGGGGTCATCCCGTACCTGCCCATGAACTAATCTGTACATATTTCCTGTCCATGTTTTTTAAAAAAATGTTCGATGAAATCACGGTCAGGCACAACATTCAAAAATAATGATCCGGCCGGATTTTAGAGAGGAGATGGTTATTGATGACATTGGATAAAAAGAACATATTTTTTCTGCTGCTGGGGTTCGGACTGCTGCTGCTGTTCCACTTTCTGCCGCCGTTCAGCCCGGCGGTGGACCCCGGCGGAAAAAGCTTCGCCCTGTCCCCGGCGGGAAAGTCGGCCATCGGGCTTTTCCTACTGGCTGGCGTATGGTGGGTTTTTGAGGCCATTCCGATCGGCGTCACCAGTATAGCCATCGGCATCCTGCAGCCATTGTTCATGATCAGGCCGGCCAAGGAAGCCATGAGGGATTTCATGGACCCAACTGTGATGTTCATTTTCGGCTCCCTGCTGGTGGGCCTGACCTTTACCAAGGTGGGGCTGACCAAGCGCATCGCCTACAAAATGCTGCTGGTGGTGGGTGAAAACACCAACATTATTCTCCTGGGCTGCTTTGTCGTGACCGCGGCTCTCACCCACATCATGGCCCACACCGCGGTGGCCGCCACCGTGATTCCCATTTTTCTGACCATCCTGGCGCTCTACAACGAGGACAGGGGGAGCTTGGCCAAGCCCACCAAGTTCGGCAAGGCGCTCTTCATAGGTATGGCCTATACCGCCGGGGCCGGCAGCATCTGCACGCTCATGGGCGGCGCCCGCAACCCTGCGGCGGTGGGATTTTTCAAGGAATTTACCGGGACGGACATCACCTTCATAGACTTTTCCCTGCACCTTCTGCCCTTCGGCTGGGTTATGGTGGTCCTCCTCTGGCTGCTGTTGCTGTTGATATACAAGCCGGAGAAAAAATCAATTCCCGGGCTTAAGGAAAGGGCGGCCGACCTGTACAGGCAGCTGGGGCCCATAACCAAAGAGGAAATCTACGTGCTGGTGGTGGTGGCCGGCGGCCTGTCCATACTTGTCCTGCAATCGTTTATCCCGGCCCTGAAGGGCATCGACCGGTCCATCCCGCTGCTCCTGGCCGGACTGCTCTTTTTTGCCACGGGTATTCTTGACGTCCAGGATTTGGAGAAGAAAATCCCCTGGAACATCATCTTCCTTTTCAGCGGTGCCATGAGCATCGGCTTCGCCCTCTGGCAAACCGGCGCAGCCCAGTGGATGGCCGTCAAGTGGCTCTCCCTCCTCCAGGGCGCCCCCTGGCTGTTCTTCGTCCTGGGCGTGGCCGTGCTGGTGTCCATCATGACCAACTTCATCATGAACGTGGCTGCCATTGCCATCACCCTCCCGGTGGCCCTGGTCATCGCCCAGTACCTGGGGGTCAGCTCACAGCTGATCCTGTACTCGGCCGTTGCAGCCTCGGGGATGCCCTTCCTGCTGCTGATTGGGGCCGCCCCCAACGCCATGGCCTACGAGTCCAGGCAGTTTTCCACCGGCGAGTTCTTTGCCACCGGCATTCCGGCCACCCTTCTCCTGCTGGCGATTACGGTAATCTTTACGTTTACCTTCTGGCCCCTTATCGGCATGACCCCGTTGGCCAAGTAACAGCTCCAGTCCGGCTGCAGCAGACGGACCCATATCTGGAGAGGATATAATCATATCGACGGATTACAGCAGCAAAGGCGTCCGGAATCACTTAAACCAGGTCCCGGGCGCCTTTTGCACTATTTCCAGGGTGCTGCCCTCCTATCCTTAAGCGGAACTTCAGGTTGACCGGCAGTCAACCTCCGTGAATTGCCGGGAAGAACACCACTTCACTGCCCGGCCCGACCTGCCCGGCCGGCCCGGCCAGGGCCCTGCCATCGATGAACACTTTGGCGTAAGGGGCCAGGGCCCCGCCCGGGCAGAACCGGTCCCTGAACCGCGGGTACTTTGCACACACGATACCCAGGAATTCAGCAAAGTCAATCCTGCCGGGAACCTCCAATACCGCCCCCTTTGCCAGTTCTTCCTCCACATCCAGCACCAGCACCCTGATCTTTACACCGCCTGTCAATATAACCGCCCCCTCTTTTGCATGCTCTCTCCACCGCCTATCAACCTCCCTCCGCCTACATGCGCAGGTTAAGCCCCAGGAGTGTCCAGTAGGGAAGGATTACCAGAAAAAGGGCAAGGGTAAAAATGGCGGTCATGGCCAAACCGAATTTCAACACGTCCAAGGGTCTAAAAAAATTACCGTCGTATACCATCAGCAGAGGAGTGGACTGGGCCGGGTAATAGTTCAGCGTATCCACCGTCATGGTGGTGACCAGTCCCGCCACCACCGGGTTTATACCCGCAGCGGGGGAAACGGTTGCGACCAGCGGCAGCAAAATGGTCAGACATACGGATATGTTGGGGATGAACAGGTGAAAAAGGGCGGCCATGGCGACGATCAGCAGCAGCGCCGCCTGCACCGGGAGCTGCTGCGGGAATTGATCCGCCACGCCGCGGCAGAGATGGTCCATAAACCCCTGGCTTTGGGCGATATTGATCAGGGAAAAGAGCACCCCGAGGATGATCATGTTCTCAAGGACCTTGGACTGCTGTATTTCGGCCCAACCGGCGGGAGGGTAGAAAATCAGGACAAGCGAAAAGCCGATCAGGGCCGGCACCACCGGGTGGAAACCATGCCAGAAGTCGGTGGACCAGAGGAGTATGACCAGGATCAGTATGCCCCCCAGCACGTAATCATCTTTTTTGAAAGAAACCCTTTCCGTTTGAGCCGGGAACGGTCCCGGCCCGCCGTCAACCCCCTCCCTTACCCTGCGGGCCAGGAGGTATCCGGCCCCGGACAGGATCAGAATATAGTACGGTATCCCCATCAGTGCCAGCCACCGCCACCAGCCAAAACCGCCCAGTAAATCGGAACTGATCAGGGGGGCCAGCCCCCCGGTCAACAAGGCTGAGGAAGCCAGGGGGTTAAGCATGCCAAGTACCAGGAAAATGTCCCGGGCGTCTGCCTTTTTTATCCCTTGCCCCGCCAGGTCCCTGAACACCGGGTAAAGCATCGCGTTTCTGGTGATGGAGGAAGGGACAGCCAGGGCCGTCGGGGGAAGCATCATGGTGACCAGGAGAGTGGCTGGTATTTGATTGGCCAGCCGTCCAAACAACCAGTTTTTCAACAAGACTGCCAGGGAAGACCTGGACAGGGCAGTTCCCATAGCTGTTGTGGCCAGCAAAAAATACAGCACCGGCGACCGGAAGCCGGAGAAAACCTCCTGGACGCCCACCGCCGGGTAATGAAAGAAAATGAGAATCAGTATTAGCACGGACGATCCAAGAGGGGGAATTACCTCGGTGCCGAAAAGAACCAGAGTGGTAATTAAAATCACGACAACGCGGTAATCATCGGGCAACCAGTGACCGAAAAAGTTTAACAAGATCAATGATGCTTTAACCGCATACCGCCATGTCATATGACTGCCTTCTGCCTTTTCTTTTTCGTTGAACCGGGGAGATTTACAAATTAACGAACGGGTCGCCGGCGGCGGAAGATACCAGGACTTCAACCTCAAGTCCCGCTCCCCGGCAGCGCTCCCTTAGATATGCGGCCAGCGGTTCCAGGACAACCCTCTCGGTCCCGTAGTGACCCGCATCGACAAAGCACAATCCGGACGCCAGCATATCTCTGGCCGCATGGTAGCCGATGTCGCCGGTGACCAGCACATCGGCCCCGCCATCGAGGGCCAGGGGCCAGAAATCGCCGCCGGACCCCCCGCAAACCGCCACCTTCCGCACCTCCCCGTCTTCTCGCCCTCCATAGCGCACCGCCGGCAGCCCAAGGGCTTCCTTGACCCGCAGGGCAAACTCCTTCAGGGTCAGGGGCGTCTCAAGCCTGCCCACCCTGCCGGCGCCCGTTCTACCGGGCCTGTTTTCCAGGGGGTAGAGGTCGTAAGCCACCTCTTCGTAAGGGTGAGCCGTCAGCATGGCCTTCACCGCCCGGCCGGCCAGCCTGGCCGGAAGTATGGTCTCCAGCCTTGTCTCTTCCACCTTCTCCAGGCCGCCCACCCTGCCAATGAACGGGCTGGCCCCCTCAAGAGGCCTGAAGGTGCCGGTTCCCCCGGTCATAAAGGTACACTCGCTGTAATTGCCGATCCACCCGGCCCCCGCCCGGGCCAGGGCCTCCCTTACCGCGTCGGTGTGGTCGGGGGGGACGAATACGGCCAGTTTTAAAAACCTTTCGCCCCCCGGCCTTAGAACCCGGATTTCGGCCAGATCCAATTTTTCCGCCAGCGCCTGGCTCACTCCCCGGGCGGCGCTGTCCAGGTTTGTATGGGCGGCGTAGACGGTTATCCCGGCCCTAATGATCCCGGCCAGGAGCCGCCCAGGGGGCCGGTCCTCCCTGAACTGACGGGCCCCCTTGAGCAGCAGCGGGTGATGGGTGACCACCAGGCCCGCCCCCTTTTCCAGGGCTTCCGAAAGAACCTCCCGATCCATGTCCAGGGCCAGCAAAACCCTGCTCACCGGCCTCTCCGGGTCCCCCACCTGCAGGCCGCAGTTATCCCACTCCTCCGCCAGTTCTCCCGGGCAAAACTCCTCTATAAAACCGAAAATTACCCTGTTTTTAGCCTGCACCGGCTGATCACCTCTCTTATTCTGGCCAGCCTGGACGTTATCTCGACGGCCTTTTCCATGGACTGCTCGGTCCTGCTCCTGGCCAGCCCGCTCAAGACCCTCTGGTAGTCACCCTTTATTTTTTCCAGGTACTCGGCCAGGACCGGGCTGCACTTGTTGACCAAAATGGGGCCGACTTCCAGCAAAAAAGGGTCTTCATAACAGTCCTCCCCCGGCTCGGCTGCGATAATGACGTAGAATTTTTCTTCATCCTTGATCAATTCCTCGTCCACCAGGCGCCACCCGTTTTGGACCAGCCACACCCTTAAAGCGGCGGCGTCGGACATGGGCTGTAAAACCAGGCGTTTTACGCCGGCCAGCTCGCCCCGGGACCGCTCCAGGATGCCCACGATTGTATTGCCCCCCATGCCGGCTAAAACTATTACCTCCACCTCCCCGGGGCGGATTGCCTCCAGCCCGTCGCCCCTCCTGACCTCCACCCGCCCGCCGGCGTCCGCCGCCGCCACCTGGCGGCATGCAGTCTGGTAAGGCTTCTCATTAAGATCGGTGGCAATCGCCCTGGGCGACCTGCCTGTTTTTACAAGATACAGGGGCAGCATGGCGTGGTCCGTCCCGATGTCAGCCACCGGAAAACCGGGGGGGATTAATTTGACTATGGCAGCAAGCCTGGGAGACAATTCCAATGGTCGCCCTCCTGTTTTTATGCATTTACATTTAGGACATTTGTCCGGCTAAAAAACTCTTGATTTCGTAGTATTTCATAAATTTTGGGCATCCCCCCTACAGCATTGAAGATTAATTTTTTTAGCAGGCGGGATGGAAGAAGCCCGCAGGGCGACTGGAATCC
>DYET01000132.1 GCA_020725625.1 Desulfovirgula sp.
CCTTACCCCGGTGGACAGGGGTGAAAACGCCAGGCGGGACATGGTCCTCACCCTGCAGGAAATGGGCTTCGACGTTTCTACTTCCTTTCACGAGATCGGACCGGGCCAGCACGAGATTTACCTGCGGGACGACTCGGTTCTGGCCATGGCCGACAATATTGCCACCTTCAAGTTCGTGGTCAGGACCATCGCCCAGCGGCACGGCCTGCATGCCTCTTTCATGCCCCGGCCCCTGCACGGCCACAACGGGTCCGGCCTGAGTCTTCACCTTTCACTGTTCAGGGACGGGCGGAACATTTTTCACAGCTCCGGGGAGATTTACGGCCTGAGCGGGCATGCCCGCCAATACATCGCCGGAATTCTAGAACACGCCGGAGCCATCACGGCGGTGGCAAACCCCATCGTCAACAGCTACAAGCGGCTGATTGCCAGGGACCTGGCTCCCGCCCTGGCGGCCTGGTCCCGCCAGAACAGGAGCACCATGATCAGGGTGCCTGAAGAAAGGGGTGAGGGAACCAGGATAGTGCTGAGGAGCCCGGACCCGTCCTGCAACCCGTACCTTGCCCTGGCAGCCTGCCTGGCCGCCGGCCTCGACGGGTTGGAGAGAAAGGTTTTTATACCCGATCCCCTGGACGAGGTATGCCTGGAAAACGGGGCCATGAGGGAACTGGCCAGGAGGATGGGGCTGCCCCGAAACCTGGAAGGGGCCCTGCTGGCTCTTGCCGGGGACGAGGTGGTCCGGGACGCCCTTGGTGAGAGGATTTTTAACCGCTTCATCCAGTTTAAGGAGGATGAGTGGGAGAGGTACCAGTCGACGGTCCACAAGTGGGAGGTCGAGGAATATCTTACCATTTACTAGTTATTTGGAGAGGTTGGGGAGGGGGGAGGCAAAACAGTATTCACAGATAAAAGTTAGTTAATTTAGAAACTTGCGAACAACACTAAGGACGGGGGCCCGAAGAAAACAGAAGGGGCCCCGGAGGTAAGAATTTTTGTGTATTTTAGGAGGATGGAAGTTATGAGTTTTAGCAAAGGCATCAACGCCACCGCCGCTACCTTGACCCGCACCCGCACCGGTGACAGCAAGTGTCCCTACAGCGGGATGTGTGTAACCTGTCTGGACGGATGTCCGGGGCTTTGTGAAGTAGGCAAGTCCGCCGTTCGCGGCAAGGAGATTCTCTATCCCCAGCCCTTCGGCAAAATCACTGCCGCCTCGGAGAAGGATTATCCCGTGGACTACTCCCATTTCAATATCATGGGCACGGCTGTGGGGGCCGTGGGGATTGAACCCGATCCCGACAAGGCCATCTTTCCCGCGGTCGACATCTCCAGCACCGTGGGTGCCGGCGGCGAAATCAGGCTGGACTTTCCCGCCGTGGTGGCGGCCATGGGATCCACCGACGTGGCTGCCAACAACTGGGCGCACCTGGCCGCAGGGGTTGCCGTTTCAGGCTGCGGCATAGCGATTGGCGAGAATGTGTGCGCCATGGACCCCAACGTCGAGATCAAGAACGGCAGGGTGGTGCACTCCCCCAACCTTGTCCGCCGGGTCAGGGATTTCCAGGACTGGTACAACGGCAAGGGATTCATCGCGGTGCAGGCCAACGTGGAGGACACCTCCCTGGGGGTGCAGGAGTACGCCATTGAGAAGCTGGGCGTTGAGGCCGTTGAGCTCAAGTGGGGCCAGGGGGCCAAGGACATCGGCGGCGAAGTTAAGCTGAACACCCTGGAGAGGGCCCTGCAGCTAAAATCCAGGGGCTATATCGTCCTGCCCAACCCCGAGGATCCCAAGGTCCAGGAGGCATACAAGGCCGGGGCCTTCAGCGAGTTCGAGCGCCATTCCAGGATCGGCATGGTGGAATACGATCCCTTCATGAAGAGGGTGGAGGAACTGCGCAGCCGCGGCGCCAAGTACGTGTTCCTGAAGACCGGCGCCTACCGTCCGGCCGACCTGGCCAGGGCGGTGAGGTACGCCTCGGACGCCAGGCTGGACCTGCTAACCGTGGACGGGGCCGGCGGGGGCACCGGCATGAGCCCCTGGAGGATGATGAACGAGTGGGGAATCCCCACCGTGTACATCCAGGCCCTCCTGGTCAAGTACCTGGACCGCCTGGCCGCCAGGGGGGCCTATGTGCCTCCCGTGGCCATAGCCGGCGGACTGGCCCTGGAGGACCACATGTTCAAGGGATTTGCCCTGGGCGCCCCCTATATCAAGTGCATCGGCATGGCCCGTTCGGCTCTGGCTGCCGCCATGGTCGGCAAGACCGTGGGCGAGGCCGTCAGGGCCGGAAAGGTTCCCAACGAGTACAAGAAATACGGCGAAACCCTGGAACAGGTATTCGTGGGGGCCAGCGAACTGAGGGAGAAACTGGGCCGGGAAGCCTTCGACAGGCTGCCGGTGGGGGCTATAGGCGTGTACACCTATTTCGAGCGCCTGGCCCAGGGGCTGCGGCAGTTCATGTGCGGAGCCCGCAAGTTTGCCCTGCAGTACATCACCAGGGACGACGTCGTGGCCCTGACCAGGGAGGCCGCCGAGGTAACCGGCATAAAATATGTGATGGAGGCCGATGCCGACGAGGTTGAACAAATTTTGAGCTAGGTCCCATTTAGGGTATTGTCATGAACAATTAATGAGGTTATAATGATCTCATTAAATGTGGATAAGATAGATACAAGGGTGTATCTAATTTATAAAGGCAAAGATGCCCTCTCAGGTTAATTCGCCTTAAACCTGTGAAGGGCATCTTCTCTTATCACAATTGCGGAGGAAGACTCCATGGCTGATCAGAGGATCGTGCTGGTGGACAGTGACCCCAATTGGAGAAAAAACCTGAAGTCGATGCTTACCAAGCTTGGCTACTGGGTGGTGGGGGAAACCGCTGACGGCCTGAACGCCTTGAAAATGGTGAGATCACGGCAGCCTGATCTGGTTATCTTAGACGCCGACATTTCGGGCATGGACGGCTTCGAGGTGGCCAGGATTATCCATGAAGACAAACTTGCCCCGGTTATTGTGCTGACTTCGGCCTACTCCCAGGCCTTGATTGAAAAGGCCAGAGAGGCCCGGGTTTCGGCCCTGCTGACCAAGCCGGTGGACGAAATGAGCATTTTGCCGGCCGTCGAGCTGGCCCTGGCCAACTACGGCGAGATTGTCAGGCTGGAAGGCAAGGTCAAGGAGCTTAAGGAGCTCCTGGAAACCAGAAAGCTTTTGGAGAGGGCCAAGGGAATACTCATGGAGACCATGGGCCTTACCGAGGCCGAGGCATTCCGGAGAATGCAGAAGCAGAGCATGAATAAAAGGATATCCATGCGCCAGGTGGCCGAGGCGGTAATCCTGGCCCAGAACCTGAAGATTGAAGGAGACAGGAGACAGTAGACAGGAGACAGTAGACAGGTGACAGTAGACAGGTGACGGAAGACAGGAAGCGTTCTATTGTTTTGCAGGTCTTAAAATTTGATCATCCAAATCTAGAGTATTTTTAGGAGCATTCAGCGATAAAAGGTAATATCGGGCGGTATGGTGCGGTACTGTCACAACGGGCAAAGGTGCCCTCTGCAGGGAGTAAGCATTTTTTTTACTCCCTGCAGAGGGCACTTTTTTTAAAAAATCATGGAAGGTGGTTGGTTTTAGTGGATACGGCAAAGAAAAATGAAATTCTGGCCAAGGCCAGGGAAGCCCAGGTTAAATTCATTCGTCTCCAGTTTACCGATATCCTGGGTGTGTTGAAGAACGTTGCCATCACAGTGGAACAGCTGGAAAAGGCTCTGGAAGGGGAGTTGATGTTTGACGGGTCCTCCATCGAGGGCTTTGTCCGGATCGAGGAGTCCGACATGTACCTGCGCCCCGACCCCGACACCTTTGTGGTATTTCCCTGGAGGCCGAGGGAGGGGGCGGTGGCCAGGCTGATGTGCGACGTTTACAATCCCGACGGGACGCCCTTTGAAGGCTGCCCCCGCAATGCCCTGAAAAGGGTTCTGGCCGAGGCCGCAGCCATGGGTTACTCCATGAATGTGGGGCCCGAGGCCGAATTTTTCCTGTTCCAGGTGGATGACAGCGGCCGGCCCACTTTGAGGACTCACGACAATGCCGGTTATTTCGACCTCACCCCGGTGGACATGGGGGAGAACGCCCGCCGCTCCATGGTCCTGACCCTGGAAGAAATGGGCTTTGAAATCGAGGCCTCCCACCACGAGGTGGCTCCCGGCCAGCACGAGATTGACTTCAAGTTCTCCGACGCCCTGGACGTTGCGGACAAGCTAATGACCTTCAAGTTCGTGTTGCGTACCATCGCCCAGCGGCACGGCCTGCACGCCACCTTCATGCCCAAGCCGATTTTCGGCATCAACGGAAGCGGTATGCACTGCCACCAGTCCCTGTTCGAGGGCAGCAGGAACGCCTTTTACGACCCCAAGAGCCCGGACGGGCTGAGCGACGCAGCCAAGTATTATATCGGCGGCCTGATGAAACACGCCAGGGCCTTTGCGGCGGTTACCAACCCCACTGTAAACTCATACAAGCGCCTGGTTCCGGGCTACGAGGCCCCGGTCTACATCGCCTGGTCAAACCGCAACCGGAGTCCCTTAATCCGCATCCCGGCCAAGAGGGGATCGTCCACCAGGCTGGAACTGAGGAACCCCGACCCCTCCTGCAACCCGTACCTGGCCTTTGCCGTCATGCTCAGGGCCGGCCTGGACGGCATAAAGAACAAGATTGCGCCGCCGCCGCCCTGCGACCGGAATATCTACCACATGACCCTGGCGGAGCGGAGCGAACTGGGCATCGAAAGCCTGCCGGCCAGCCTGATGGAGGCCCTGCAGGAGCTTTCGGCCGATGAGGTGGTTAAATCCGCCTTGGGCCCGCACATTTTTGAAAAATTTGTGGAGGCCAAGACCAGGGAATGGGATTCCTACCGGGTACAGGTGCATCCCTGGGAAGTGGAAGAGTATCTGGCCAAATTCTAGCCGTCAGTGGTCCGTTGCCGGGACACAGGTTGAAAGCAATCGGCCGAAATAGTAAAATTTCTATGGCTTGTCAACCAGTCGGTCGGTTTTAGGTCGTATGCCGTCGAAGTAAACACTCTGACGGCTGACGACCGACGACTGCAGCTGTAATACCATCCTCCTTTCCCGGCCTTGGCCGGGGATTTTTTTGTCAATGAATTAAATAAAAACACTTTCTTTTTTCACAAGTTATGCTATACTTATGCATAGTAAGTCAAAAAAATACTGTGGTACAGCGTGGTACCGCGACCTGAAAGGCGATGAGGCCAAGGCATGGTATGTGTTCTAAGTGCCTTTGTGGCCTTTTTTCATGCTGGCCATGAGTAAAAAAACGAAGAGGTGTAGACACCGGTGGAACGACTGACCAACGATGATGTGCGCAGTTTGGCCAAGGAGATGGGGGTAAAGTTTGTCCGCCTGCAATTCACCGACATATTCGGTGTGCTCAAGAACGTGGCCATCACGGTTGAGCAGCTGGATAAAGCCCTTGAAGGCGAGCTCATGTTCGACGGGTCCTCCATCGAGGGTTTTGTCCGGATTGAAGAATCGGACATGTATTTGAGGCCGGATCCTTCCACTTTTGTGGTTTTTCCCTGGAAGCCCAGGGACGGCGCGGTAGCCCGGCTCATTTGCGATATTTATAATTCCGACGGCACGCCCTTTATCGGGGACCCCCGGTACGTGCTGAAAAAGGCGACGGCCGAGGCCAGGGAACTTGGCTTTACCATGAACGTGGGGCCGGAGGCGGAGTTCTTTCTTTTTCACGTGGACGGCGAAGGCAGGCCCACCACCATCACCCACGACCGGGCTGGTTATTTCGACCTCACCCCGGTGGACTTGGGGGAAAACGCCCGCAGGGACATGGTCTTGACCCTTGAGCAGATGGGTTTTGAGATCGAGGCCTCGCATCATGAGGTGGCTCCGGGCCAGCATGAAATAGATTTTAAATACTCGGACGCCTTGGACATTGCCGATAAAGTAGTAACCTTCAAATTCGTGGTGCGCACCATCGCCCAGCGGCACGGCCTGCACGCCAGCTTTATGCCCAAGCCTATTTACGGCATCGCCGGTTCTGGAATGCACCTGAACCAGTCCCTGATGCACAACGGAAGCAACGCTTTTTACAACCCCGACAGTCCCAGTCAGCTAAGCGAGGTGGCCCTGAATTATATAGGCGGGCTGATGGAACACATCGGGGCCATCACGGCGGTGACCAACCCCACGGTCAATTCGTTCAAGAGGCTGGTGTCGGGCTACGAGGCACCGGTATACGTGGCCTGGTCGAACCGGAACAGAAGTCCCCTGATCAGGGTTCCGGCAAAAAGGGGGATGTCCACCCGGATCGAGCTGCGCAGCCCGGATCCCTCCTGCAACCCTTACCTGGCCCTGGCGGTTTGCCTGAAGGCCGGGCTGGACGGGATAAAAAGAAAGATTCAGCCTCCGCCCCCGTGTGACCGGAATATATACGAGATGACTGCCGCCGAGCGCAGGGAACTGGGAATCAGCAGCCTTCCCAGCAGCCTGGAGGAAGCCCTGAACGAGCTGGCCAGAGATCCGGTAATCGCCGAAGCACTGGGGCCCCACGTCATGGAAAGGTACATGGAGGCCAAAAGGATCGAGTGGGACAGGTACCGTGTCCAGGTTCACCCGTGGGAGATTGAGGAGTACCTGACCAAGTATTAGAGGAGAAATACCCCATAGCTGAATAGTCCGGCCCAACGAAGTGCCGGGGAAATACAAGGGCAATGAAGCTCACCGTAAAAGGCCTGGTAACAACCGCCAGCAATTTTACGGTGGGCTTTTTTTATCCCCAAAACCGCACCTTTTGAACGGTTGATCCGTTCCCGCTGCGGTCAGGAAAGCGGCACAGGAGGTTGTACGCATGAAAAGTGACGGACTGCCCCCAAAACAGGGTCTTTACGATCCCCGGTTCGAGCATGACGCCTGCGGCATTGGGCTTGTGGCCAATATCAAAGGAAAAAAATCAAACGGGATTGTGCGCCAGGCCCTTACCATACTTCTAAATCTTGACCACCGCGGAGCCAGGGGATCGGAGGCAGATACCGGTGACGGGGCCGGTATACTGATGCAGATTCCGCATACCTTTTTTGCAAAGAAATGTGCAAAAGCGGGCCTCCATCTTCCCCCAGCCGGCGAATACGGTGTGGGAATGATTTTCCTGCCCCGGGATGCGGAACTGCGGGCGGCATGCGAGCAAACCGTGGAAAGGGTTGTCCGGGAGGAAGGGCAAACCCTGCTGGGATGGCGAACCGTACCCGTAAACGACTGTACCCTCGGCGAGACGGCCAGGCTGGCCAGGCCCTTCATCCGGCAGGTGTTTATCGCCAGGAATCCGGAAATTAAGGATGAAATGGCCTTTGAGCGAAAGCTCTACGTGATTCGCAAGCGCGCCCGAAAAGAGGTCCGCGGCGAAGGGGGAACATTTTACTTTGCCAGCTTGTCCTCCCGTACTATTGTTTATAAGGGGATGCTCACCCCGGATCAGCTGAGTAGTTTTTACCTTGATTTAAACGACCTGGATATTGAAACCGCTCTTGCCCTGGTCCACTCCAGGTTCAGCACCAATACCTTTCCCAGTTGGGAAAGGGCACACCCTTACCGGTATCTGATCCATAACGGGGAGATCAATACGCTGCGCGGGAACATCAACTGGATGCACGCCCGTCAGGCGATGTTTGAGTCCGAACTGTTCGGGGAGGATATGGCCAAAATCCTCCCGGTGATCGACCAGGACGGCAGTGATTCGGGGATGTTTGACAATTGCATGGAATTCCTGCACCTGGCCGGACGTTCCCTGCCCCATGTGGCTATGATGATGATTCCGGAACCGTGGTCAAACCACGAAAGCATGAGTGATGAAAAGAAGGCATTTTATGAATATCACAGTTGCCTGATGGAGCCGTGGGACGGCCCTGCCGCCATTGTCTTTACAGACGGGAAAATCGTCGGCGCGGTGCTCGACCGGAACGGCTTGCGCCCTTCCCGTTACTACGTCACCAAGGACGGCCTGATCGTCCTGGCCTCGGAAGTCGGCGTGCTGGATATCCCTCCGGAAAATGTGCTGGTCAAGGATCGGCTTCGCCCGGGTCGCATGCTGCTTGTTGACACCGAAGAAGGGCGGATCGTTTCCGACGAAGAGTTGAAACACCGTATTGCCGCCGAGCACCCTTACCGCCAGTGGCTGAACGACCACCTGGTCAGGCTGGAGGACCTGCCGCCGGCCCCCGAGGTCCCAAAACCCGATCGTGATACTTTGATCCGGCGCCAGCAGTCCTTCGGCTACACCTTTGAAGAAATTACCAAGCTGATGGATCCAATGGCCAGGAACGGAGTTGAATCGGTAGGATCCATGGGCATGGACGCTTCGCTGGCCGTGCTGTCGGACCAACCCCAGCTTTTGTACAATTATTTTAAACAGCTGTTCGCCCAGGTGACCAATCCCCCCATTGACGCCATCCGGGAAGAAATTATAGTGGCCTGGAACACAACCATCGGTCCCGAAAGGAACCTGATCAAGCCGGATCCGGAAAGCTGCCGCCAGATTACGGTGAAAACACCAATCCTGAGCAATGAGGAACTGGCGAAAATCCGGCATATTCAGCGGAAGGGTTTTAAAGCGGTGACCCTGCCCATTTTGTTCAAGGTGTCTGAAGGAAGCCGGGGCATGGAAAGGGCGCTGGAAGACTTGTTCAGCGGGGCCGACCGGGCTATCGCCGGGGGCGCCAACCTGCTGATTTTATCCGATCGCGGTGTGGACGGCGAAAAAGCGGCCATTCCCGCCCTGCTTGCCCTGTCCGGACTGCATCACCACCTGATCCGCGAGGGAACCCGGACCCGCGTAAGCCTTCTGCTGGAATCGGGGGAACCCCGGGAAGTACACCATTTCGCCGTTTTAATCGGATACGGGGCCAGCGCGGTCAATCCCTATCTTGCTTTCGAGTCGCTGGAAGACATGATCCGCAAGGGGTTGATTACCGGACTGACGTATGAAAAGGCCCTGCACAACTACATCAAGGCGGCCACCAAGGGCGTCGTCAAGGTGATGTCCAAGATAGGCATTTCAGCCATTCAGAGTTACCACGGGGCCCAGATTTTTGAGGCCATCGGGATTGATCAGGCAGTTATCGACAAATACTTCACCTGGACTCCTTCCCGGGTAGGGGGGATCGGGCTTCCCGAGATTGCCCGGGAGGTGCTGATCAGGCACCGGCGGGCTTTTTCCGGAGAGGCGGGCCGGGAAAGCATCCTTGATTCCGGATCTACTTACCAGTGGCGGCATGACGGCGAGAGGCATTTGTTCAACCCGCAGACCATTGTCATGTTGCAGCAGGCCTGCCGCAACAATGACTACAACCTTTTTAAACAGTATTCAGCATTGCTGAATGAAACTCTTAAATCAGTCACGCTTCGAGGGCTTTTAACCTTCAGGTCAAACCGGCCGCCCGTTCCCATCGAAGAGGTGGAACCGGTGGAATCCATCTGCCGGCGTTTCAAGACCGGGGCGATGTCTTTCGGTTCCATCAGCAGGGAGGCCCATGAGAGCCTGGCCATCGCCATGAACCGCATCGGCGGCAAGAGCAACACCGGTGAAGGCGGAGAAGACCCCGGCCGCTATGTCCCCGACCCGAACGGTGATTCCCGGCGGAGCGCCATCAAGCAGGTGGCTTCAGGCAGGTTTGGTGTCACCAGCCAGTATCTGGTCAATTCGGACGAGATTCAGATCAAGATGGCCCAGGGCGCCAAACCGGGCGAAGGGGGGCAGCTGCCGGGGAGAAAAGTCTATCCCTGGATTGCCAAGGTCAGAGGCACCACGGCGGGGGTGGGGCTGATCTCACCCCCTCCCCATCACGACATCTATTCCATTGAGGACCTGGCCGAACTGATTTACGACCTCAAGAACGCCAATCCAAGGGCCAGGATAAACGTCAAACTGGTTTCCGAGGCGGGGGTGGGTACCATTGCGGCGGGGGTCGCCAAAGGGCGCGCCGATGTCGTCCTGATCAGCGGATACGAAGGCGGCACCGGGGCTTCACCCCGCACCAGCATCAGCCATGCAGGACTTCCGTGGGAACTGGGCGTGGCCGAGACCCATCAAACCCTGGTCCTCAACGACCTGCGGGACAGGATTGTAGTGGAAACCGACGGCAAGCTGATGACCGGGCGTGACGTAGTCGTCGCAACCCTTCTGGGTGCCGAAGAATACGGGTTTGCCACGGCTCCTCTGGTTGTTCTCGGCTGTGTCATGATGCGGGTTTGCAACCTGGATACCTGTCCGTGCGGCATAGCCACCCAGAACCCGGAATTGCGCAAGAAATTCAAAGGGGATCCTCAGCACGTGGTAAACTTCATGGTTTTTATCGCCCGGGAGGTGCGGGAAATCATGGCCCGCCTGGGCTTCCGCACCATAAACGAAATGGTGGGAAGAACGGATGTACTGGAGGTCAGCCAGGCCATTGACCACTGGAAGGCCGGGGGACTGGATCTCTCCACCCTGCTCCACCGGCCGGATGTTCCTGCAGGCACCGGCAGGTATTGCCGGGTTAAACAAAACCACGGGCTGGAAAAAACCCTGGACAGGCAGGTGCTGCTGGAAATCTGCCGGCCGGCCCTGGACCGCAGGGAGCCTGTGGAAGCCAGGCTGCCGATTCGCAATATCAACCGAGCCGTCGGCACCATTCTGGGTTACGAGGTCACCAGGCGTTACGGCGGGGAAGGCTTGCCGGAGGATACCATACGCCTTTATTTTCAGGGCACGGCCGGGCAAAGTTTTGGCGCGTTCCTTCCCAAAGGCATTACCATGGTCCTGGAGGGCGATGCCAACGATTATTTCGGCAAAGGCCTTTCCGGAGGGAAGCTGATTGTTTTCCCGCCGGCCGGGTCCGACTTCGTCCCGGAGGAAAACATCATTGTAGGCAACGTGTCCTTTTATGGCGCAACGTCCGGTGAGGCGTATGTCCGGGGTGTTGCCGGCGAGCGGTTCTGCGTCAGAAACAGCGGCGTGCGGGCGGTTGTGGAGGGTGTGGGCGACCACGGATGTGAATACATGACCGGAGGCTGCGTGGTGGTGCTGGGTTCAACCGGGAGAAACTTCGCAGCCGGCATGTCGGGCGGTATAGCCTATGTGCTGGACGAGGACGGTTCCTTCCCCGGGCGCTGCAACCCCGAGATGGTGCTGCTGGAAAAGCTGGAAAGAGACCGGGAAATAAGCGAAGTGAAAGAAATGATCCGGAAGCACATGATATATACGAACAGCCGTCGGGCCCGGTGGGTCCTGGAGAACTGGACCGGGCTGGTGCCGAAGTTCGTCCGGGTTATTCCGAAGGACTACAAGCGCATGATGGATGCCATCGACCGGGCGCACGAAATGGGCTTGAGCGGTGATGAGGCCGTTATGGTCGCCTTTGAGGAGAACTTGAAAGACGTCTCCCGAATCAGCGGGAATTAGGGGGGAAGACCATGGGTAAGCCGACCGGGTTTATGGAATACCAGAGGGAGCTCCCTCGGGATCGCGACCCATTGGAGCGAATTCAGGACTGGACCGAGTTTCTCCTGCGCATGCCGGAGGATGCGCTAAGGATACAGGCGGCGCGCTGCATGGACTGCGGCGTACCCTTTTGCCACAGCGGAATCGTGTTGAACGGAGCAGTCTCGGGCTGTCCCAACCACAACCTGGTGCCGGAGTGGAACGAACTGGTCTACCGGGGATTGTGGAAGGAAGCCCTGGGCCGCCTGCTCAAGACAAACAATTTTCCCGAGTTTACCGGCAGGGTCTGCCCGGCCCTTTGCGAGGGGGCGTGTACCGCCGGGCTGGTCACTGAACCGGTGACGACAAAAAACATCGAGCGTGCCATTATCGACAAGGCGTACGAAGAAGGGTGGATTGTACCCGGGCCGCCGCCCAAACGTACCGGTAAAAGGGTTGCCGTGGTCGGATCCGGCCCTTCCGGGCTGGCCTGCGCGGACCAGCTTAACAAAGCCGGCCATCTGGTCACCGTTTTTGAGCGTGCCGACCGGATCGGAGGTCTTCTGATGTACGGCATTCCCAACATGAAGCTGGACAAGGGAGTTGTCCGGCGGCGGGCGGACCTCATGGAGGCGGAAGGGGTTGTCTTTGTGACCAGCACCGAGGTCGGCAAGGATTACCCTGCCGAGTTGCTTTTACAGGAATTCGACGCCGTTGTCTTGTGCGGCGGGGCGACAAAGCCGCGGGACCTGCCCATTGAAGGGCGGAATCTGAAAGGAATTCACTTCGCCGTGGAATTTCTGAGCGCCAATACCAAAAGCCTTCTGGACTCAAACCTAATGGATGGAAAATATATTTCCGCCGGGGGCAAGGATGTCGTCGTCATTGGCGGCGGCGATACGGGCACCGACTGCGTAGGCACTTCCCTGCGCCATAGGTGCAGGAGCGTCAATCAGCTTGAGATTATGCCCAGGCCGCCCGCCCGCCGGGCCCCCGACAACCCCTGGCCGCAGTTCCCGAGGGTATATAAAGTGGATTACGGCCAGCACGAGGCGGCCGCGATTTATGGATCCGACCCGCGGCATTACTGTATAACGGCCAAAAAATTTGCCGGCGATGAACGGGGACACGTGAAAGAAGTGCACACTGTCAATGTCGAGTGGGTTAGGGATGACCTGGGCCGCCTTTCACCGAGGGAAATCCCCGGTACCGAAAAAATCTGGCCCGCCCAGCTGGTGCTGCTGGCCATGGGCTTTACGGGTCCGGAAGACAATCTTCTTCAACAGCTTGGCGTCGATTGCGATGAACGTTCCAATGCAAAGGCCGAATACGGCAAATTTGCCACCAACGTCAGAGGGATTTTTGCCGCCGGGGACATGCGCCGGGGACAAAGCCTGGTGGTCTGGGCCATCAACGAGGGGCGGGGTGCGGCAAGGGAATGCGACCGCTACTTAATGGGATCAACCAGTTTACCATAGCAAGTACGGGCTGTGATAGCTTGGGGTGCGGCAGGGAACGGCAGGCTGTATCCTCGGCACCCGGCACCGTTAATCTGATTATGTAGCTGGGGTCCACTGAAAGGTCCCGGTCTACCCGGGCGAGGACCTCAAAGGACAATACGATCACCTCCGCGATTACAACTTAAATATTTATTTTTCCTGTCCGGGGTTGATTAATTCACCAAAAAGGTCTGGATTGGTGAATTCTGAATTCTACTAAATGATCTTATATTTCTAATAGTACTATTTTGCACAAACCCGCGGTTTAACTATTTACTTAATAAACCTTCGTAATTATAATTGAGGCAATGAAAAAGGGGTTAAGAAAAATCACGAGGAAGCACTTTGAGATTACTCCCGGGTTTTCAGCATAAAAGGGGTGAGTCAATGAGCATAAGAAACTTCTTTGACGCGGCATCGGTGGCCGTCATCGGGGCGTCCCGGACGCCGGGGAAAATCAGCAACGCCATTGTGAAGAACTTGATTTCATCCGGGTACGGCGGCAAAATTTACCCGGTTAATCCCAGGGAAAGTGAAGTTGAGAACTTGAAGGCCTATCCCTCGGTGGCCGCCCTTCCTGAGAAGGTGGACGTGGCGGTGATCGCGGTGCCTGCGGTCAGGGTACTGGATGTGGCCGCGGAATGCGGCGAAAAAGGGATTAAAAACCTGGTCACCATCACCGCCGGGTTTAAGGAGATAGGCCGGGAGGGCCTGGAGGTGGAAAAAAATCTGCTGGCCCTGTGCC
Organism: Desulfovirgula sp.; assembly: GCA_020725625.1. Taxonomy (GTDB): domain Bacteria; phylum Bacillota; class Desulfotomaculia; order Desulfotomaculales; family Desulfocucumaceae; genus JAILZP01. Next base: position 13,730 of record DYET01000132.1, read on the forward strand.
GGCAGTACGGGATGAGGATGCTGGGGCCAAACTGCGCCGGCATGATGGACACCCATGTCCCGATTAACACCTCCTTTGCCAAGGGGTTCCCCCGGAAGGGCGACATTGCCTTTTTCTCCCAGAGCGGGGCCATGATGGTGGCCATCCTGGACTGGAGCCACGAGGCGGGAATCGGCCTGTCGAAGGTGGTCAGCCTGGGAAACAAGGCCGACCTGTCGGAAATAGATTTTATCCAGGACGCCGCCGACGACCCCTATACCAGGGTCATCCTGTGCTACATCGAGGACGTCATCGATGGTTCCCGCTTTCTGGACGTGGTCAGCCAGGCTACCCGGAAAAAGCCGGTCGTCATCTACAAGTCGGGGACCAGCCAGGCCGGCGCCCTGGCCGCCTCTTCCCACACCGGGGCCCTGGCCGGCAGCGATCTGGCCTACGATATAGCCTTCCGGCAGTGCGGAGTAATCCGGGCCCGAACCATCACCGAGCTGTTCGACCTGGCCACCAGTTTCGCCAAATCGCCGGTCCCAAAGGGGCCCAGGGTGGCCATCGTGACCAATTCGGGCGGGCCTGGCATTATTACCTCGGACAACGTGGAATTAAGGGGACTGACCATGTCCAGGTTCACCAAGGAAACCCTGGACGCCCTGAGGGAGGGCCTTCCGGCCGAGGCCGGCATTTACAACCCGGTGGACGTGCTGGGGGACGCCATGGAGGACAGGTACCGGTTCGCCCTGGAGAGGGTGTGCGGCGACCCCAACGTGGACAGCGTGGTGGTGATCATTACTCCCACGGCCACCAACAAGCCGGTGGAGACCTCCCGGGTGGTCATCGAAATGAAGAAAAAAAACCCGGACAAGGTTTTTTACGGGGCCTACATCGGGGGGGCGGCCCTGGCCGAGGCCAAGGAAGTGCTAAACAGGGCCGGGATACCGTGCTTCACCTTTCCCGAGCCGGTTATCGCCTCCATCAGTCAGATGGTCAAGTACCATGAGTATAGAACCTCCCAGGAACTTCAACGGGGGCTTAAGTTCGACGGTATTGACAGGAAGGCGGTCAAGGCGGTTTTCTACGACGTTCTGAGGGACAACCGCCTGGTCCTGCTGGGCAGCGAAGCCGCCGAAGTGGCCCGGGCCTATGGGATACCGGCGGAGCCCGTCTCCCTGGCCACCACGCCTGAGGAGGCGGTTGAGGAGGCCGAAAAACTGGGATACCCGGTGGTGCTCAAGGTTTCTTCCCCGAAGATCCTGCACAAGACCGACGTGGGCGGGGTGAAGGTGGGCCTGGGATCGCCGGAGGAGGTATACAACGCTTTCCTTGAGATTATGGAGAATTCCCAGCGCTTCATGCCCCAGGCCGTTGTTTACGGAGTCGAGGTACAAAAGATGATGCCCAAGGGGACCGAGTTGATCATCGGTATGACCAGGGACGTACAATTCGGCCCCATGATTGCGGTGGGCCTGGGCGGCATCTACGTGAACCTGCTCAAGGACGTGTCTTTCCGGCTGGCCAGGGGCCTGTCCCGGCAGGAAATTGAAAGGATGATCACCGAGACCAAGGCCTACACCCTCCTGAGGGGGTACCGGGGTGAAAGGTCCAGGGACCTGAATGCCCTGGTGGACGCCGTGGGGCGCGTGGCCTGCCTGGCCCTGGACTTTCCGGAAATCACCGAGATTGATGTCAACCCGGTATTTGCCTATGAGAAAGGCTTAAGCGCCCTTGATGTAAAAATAACCATATCGGTTTCGTGAGGTGAATGAAATGAAAAACTTGTATGTCATCGGATATCCCGGCAGCGGCAAGACCATGGTGGCCCTGGGGCTGGCCCTGAAGTTCCAGCAGGAGGGCAAGAAGGTTTCTTATTTTAAACCGGTGGGAGTTCCCCTGCGGGCCAACGGCCAGGACGATGAGGACGCGGTGTTGATGAAGGAAATTCTCCGCATGGAAAACCCCATCGGCGACATAGTGCCCTGCAGGGCCGGACAGTCCTACCTCTCCGGGGGCAAGAAGCAGGAGTCGGCGGATGCCATTGTCAGGTCCTACCAGAGGGTGGCCCAGGGTGCGGACGTTGTGATTGTAGACGGAGCGGTCAAACCCTACATATACAACAGCTGGGGGCTGGACGACGTGTCGCTGGCCCGGAGGATTGGGGCCAAGGTCCTGATCACCATAAAAATAGAAAATGACTTCAGCGTGGACCAGACCCTCTTCCTGAACGAGTACCTGCTTGCTAAAAACGTTCCCCTGGTGGGCAACCTGTTCAACAACATTCCCTGGCCCATGGTTTCCAAGACAAAGGGAATTTTCGCCCCTATCCTGGAGGATCGGGGGTTCAGGACGCTGGGCGTGATTCCCAGGCGGCCAGAGATAGCAGCGCCTACGGTGGAGGAGTTTTACAAGGAGCTGGGCGGGGAGGTTCTGGCCGGGCACGACCGGATGAACCTGCTGGTGGAGGACATCATGGTGGGTGCCATGACCTTGGAAGGTGCTATCAGGTACCTGCGGAGGTCCACCGACAAGGCCGTGGTGCTGGGGGGAGACAGGGCGGACCTGGCGCTGGCCGCCCTGGAAACCAGCACTTCTGTGTTGATTCTGACCGGCGGGCTTTACCCCGACGTCAAGGTGCTGGCCCGGGCCGAGGAAAAGGGCGTGCCGGTAATTCTGGTGCATTATGACACCTATACCACCGTCGAAAAACTTTCCAAGGTTACCAGGCACATAACGCCGGGTGACAAGGCAGGAATCAGGATAACCCTGGAGAATATAGAAGAGTACTGCAACTGGCAGGCAATTCTGGAAGAGCTGGAAAAGTAGCCCGGCCGTACGCTGGGGGAATTGGTTCCATAAAATCAGAGGGGGCCTTTTTTGAACTGGCTTGCCGGAATTATTGATTAGAAGTCAGGCCCGGGGTACCCAGTAGGTGTACCCATTTTGTTTCTGTTTTTTTAGCGCAGGCCTTGGTGGTTGTGTGGTAAAATAAACATTTAATAATAAATATTTAAACGAGGTGTTTGTGTTGTCATACAAGGTTGTGGTCATAGGAGGGGGGCCCGGCGGATATGTTGCCGCCATCAGAGCGGCGCAGCTTAGGGCACCGGTGGCCCTGGTGGAGAAGGGAAACGTCGGGGGCACCTGCTTGAACCGCGGGTGCATACCCACCAAGGCCTTGACCTCCGGGATCGAGGTGATCCATGCCGTCCGCCGGGCGGCGGAATTCGGCATAATCAACAGGGAGGTGTCGGTGGATTTCGGGCGCCTGATGGAACGCAAGAACCAGGTGGTCGGCAGGCTTGTGCAGGGTGTGGAATTTCTGTTGAAAAAAAACAAGGTGGACCTGGTCAGGGGGACCGCCAGGCTGGTCGGGAGAGGAAAGGTGGCGGTGGAAGGGCCGGAAGGTGCCCGGGAACTGCAGGCCGAAAACATTATCCTGGCCACCGGGACTGAACCGGCGCTGAACAAGGCCTTCGGGTACGACGGGGAGACGGTTCTCACCTCCGACCAGGCACTGGACCTGGCCGAGGTTCCGCCGAGGTTTCTCATTGTCGGCGGAGGGGTCATAGGCTGTGAATTTGCCTGCATTTTTTCAGCCCTCGGGTCAAAGGTTACCGTGGTCGAGCTGATGCCAACCATTCTGCCCCTCATGGACAGGGAGGTGGCCCGCCAGATGCAGGGCCTGCTGAAAAGGCAAGGGATCAACGTAAAGACCGGGACAAAGATACAGGAGGTGAGGAAGCAGAAGGACAGGGTGTTGGCCATCCTGGAAGGCGGGGAGGAAATAGAGGCGGATAAGGTTCTTATTTCCATCGGCCGGGTGATGAATCTGAAGGGGCTTGGCCTGGAAGAGGCCGGGGTGGCTCTGGGGGAACGGGGCGAGGTTGTGGTTGACGACAGGATGGAGACCTCGGTGCCGGGCATCTATGCCGTAGGGGACATAACCGGAAAAATCCAGCTTGCCCACGTGGCTTCGGCCCAGGGCCTGGTGGCGGCGGACAATATAATGGGTCGCCGGCGGGTGATGGATTATCGCGTTGTCCCGGTCTGCATCTTTACGCGCCCGGAAGCGGCCGGCGTGGGCATGACCTCCCAGGAGGCCGAAAGCAACGGAATCAAGGTGAAGTCGGGCAAGTTCAATTTTGTAGCCAGCGGAAAGGCCCAGGCCATGGGTGAAACCGACGGCTTTGTCAAGGTCCTGGCAGACCCTGATACCGACCGGATACTGGGGGTCCATATCATAGGTCCCCGTGCCACCGACCTCATTGCCGAGGCCGCCGTGGCCATGCGGGCGGGATTTACCGTCAAGCAGCTGGCGGAAACCATACACGCCCATCCCACACTGGCCGAAACCCTTATGGAAGCGTCCGGGGCTGTGCACGGAATGAGCATCCACATGTGAGGCGCCGGTCATGAAAAGAGAATGTCGGGTGGTGTACCTGGGTAGGTGCGACTTCCAGGAGGCGTACCTGCTTCAAAAACAGCTTTTAAGCCGGCGAATCGGCAGGGAAATTCCTGACACCCTGTTAATCCTGCAGCACCATCCGGTTATTACCATCGGGAGAAAGGGATGCAGGGAAAACATCCTGGTCGGAAGAGAAGTGCTGTGCCGGGAGGGAATACCGGTTTACAATACCGACCGGGGCGGGGATGTGACCTATCACGGACCGGGACAAATCGTGGGCTATCCCATTCTCGACCTGAACCAGCACGGCCGGGACGTGCACCGGCTTATATACATGTACGAGGAAGTAATCATCAGACTGCTGGCACGTTACGGCCTTGAAGGCGGCAGGCTGCCCTGTTATCCCGGGGTCTGGGTGGAGAACGAAAAAATATGCGCCGTCGGTGTCGGCATCAGCAACTGGGTGACCTATCACGGCTTCGCCCTCAATGTAAACACCGATCTGCGTCATTTCGGCTACATATCTCCCTGTGGGATTTCCGACCGGGGGGTTACCTCCATGAGCCGTTTGCTGGGTGCAAAAATTGATGAATGGGGCGTGATCGAAAATTTGCTTGAGATTTTCGGCCTGCTGTTCGGCCTTGAAATGAAGCGTCATATTCTTGAAAAAGAATTAATTTAACCGAATTAACTTAACCGGGAGGTGAACCTGGTGGAAGTTAAACTCCCGTTTCTGGCCGAGGGTGTGGAAAGCTGCACCGTTTCCTTCTGGCATGTCTTCGAGGGGGACCGTGTGGAGGAGGGTGACGACCTGGTGGAAATGCAGACCAGCAAGGCCTCGTTCAACGTACCCTCCCCCTGCGCCGGCACTGTATCGGAGATACTGGTGGACGAGGGCGACGAGGTCAGGGTTGGGGATGTGATCTGCATAATTGATGAAGGACTTGATTAATTCCGTCACTCAAGTTCGGAATCCCGCACCGCCGGGGTTCCTTTTTTTTTTCGAATTTCGCTCCCCGGCCCCAATTCCCGATTCCCACTTGTCGAGGCGGTATGTTAAAATGGTTCATATGACAAAGCGATACGGGGGAATGATAAATGAAACACACCCTTGCCGTCCTTGTTCTGAACAAGCCCGGAGTGCTGGCCAGAATAGCGGGGCTCCTGAGCAGGAGAGTATTCAACATAGAGAGCATTGCCGCCTCGTCCACGGAAGAGCCGGACATTACCCGGATAACCATTGTGGTCCAGGGCGACGACCGGATCCTGGACCAGGTCGTCAAGCAGCTCTCAAAGCTGGTGGATGTGATCAAAATCCAGGAGCTTCCGTGGGGGAAGGAGTCCATAGAAAGGGAACTGGCCCTGATCAAGGTTAAGGCCTGTACCAACCGCCGGTCGGAAATCGTAGACATAGTAAATATTTTCAGGGCCAATATCGTCGATGTAAACCGGGAAACAATGGTTATCGAGCTCACCGGCGATGAGCAAAAAATAAATGCCCTCTGCACGGTGTTGGACGAACACGGCATTGTGGAAATTGTGCGCACCGGGATTATCGCCATTTCCAGGAGCCCGAGCCCAATCAAGACCAGCACCGGGTAGGCGTGAACTCCAGCCGGTCAAGGCCGCTGCCTCCGGCTGGACTGACGTTTGATTACCGGCCGGGCCTGAGGTCTGCCGGGTTCAGGCATACCGGTTGCCAAAAGGCTTTCTGCTTGCGCTCCAGGGATTTCCTTTTAATAAGTGGAGGAATTTTCGTATAGGCGGGAGAATTAATTATAAATGTATGAATATCCATAAATACTAACTGTTGCGAGACTATATAATGAGGTCTGCGCGTATAATATATATACGGCAGGTAATAGCAGGGGGTGTTTTAGCCGTGTCACAAGTGAAAAGGATCATGATCAGTCTTCCCGACAGCCTGCTGGCTGAGGTCGATGGAATTGTGGCGGCTGAACGGTTGAACCGAAGTGAATTTATCCGCGAAGCCATGAAGCTTTACATTTCCGAACGGAAACGCCGCCTGCTGCGGGAACAGATGAAAATAGGCTATATTGAAATGGCCAAAATAAACCTTTCACTGGCCGTGGAGAACGACAATCTGGAATCCGAGGTGACGCCTGCCTTTGAACCGATGGTGGAGGCAAAATAACAATGCTTGTCCGGCGCGGTGATATTTTTTTTGCGGACCTGAGCCCGGTGGTGGGGTCGGAACAGGGCGGCACCAGACCGGTGCTGGTTTTACAGAATGACATAGGCAACCAGTACAGCCCCACAACCATTGTGGCCGCCATAACATCGCAGATTGACAAGGCCAAGCTTCCGACCCATGTTGAAGTCAAGGTGGGAGAGGGGGGGCTGGAGAGGGACTCGGTGATTCTTCTGGAACAGATCAGGACCATAGACAAGAGCCGACTTATAGAAAAAGTGGCCACACTGAGCGAGGACATGATGAAAAAGGTCAACCAGGCTATAGAAATAAGCCTCGGGCTGATTGACATCTAGATCAAATTAGCACCTCATACCGGCGGGGTGCTTTTTCGATGTTCAAGACCGCGAAAGGGGGAATTCAGGTGAAACCCTTGATTGGCATAACTTGCTCCTGGGATCAGGAGAAAGGAAGGATTTACCTGAGTGAAATGTACATCGAGGCCGTTCAGGCCGCCGGGGGCATTCCCCTTCCCCTGGCGTACACCGGTGAAGGGGATTCAATGGCCTGGATAACCGGTGTAATCGGCGGCCTTGTTTTCTCGGGGGGACCGGACGTCGATCCGGTTTTTATCGGTGAAGACCCGGTGCCTGCCTGCGGGGAGATTTGCCCCGACCGGGACGCTTTCGAAATAGCCCTGGCCAGGGCGGCCCTGGCCTCAAACATCCCGATTCTGGGAATCTGCAGGGGCGTCCAGGTGATGAACATAGCCGCGGGCGGGGACATCCACCAGGACATCGGCAGTCCGCCGGACGGCCGGCGGATTAAACACTTCCAGGAGGCGCCCCGCTGGCACCCCACTCACGAAATAACCGTTCAGCAGGGCACCGTTCTGGAATCTATCCTGGGAGCCGGGCCGGTTAGGGTGAACAGCTACCACCACCAGGCGGTCAGAAGGGTGGCTCCAGGCTTTATCGTTTCGGCCCGGTCGGCCGACGGGATAATCGAGGCCGTGGAGTCGCCGGCCCGTCTTTTTGCCGTGGGCGTTCAGTGCCACCCCGAGGCCATGTGGAAAAGGCATCCGGTTTTCCTCAAGCTTTTCTCATCCCTGGTGGAGGCTTCCAGAATGAAGGTGGAAAGGTCAACTAATCGGCTGATAAAGGAGGATTGCAGATGATTGCTGTGTCAGGCGGGAAAGTTCTAACCATGGCCGGAAAGAACTACGAAGTAGGAACCGTTCTGATTGAGGATGGTAAAATCAGCCAGGTGGTGGAGGGGGTAAGGGAGCCTGAAGGCTGGGAAATCATAGACGCCAGGGGAATGGTGGTTATGCCGGGCCTTGTGGACGCCCACTGTCACATCGGTGTTGTCGAGGAGATTTACCGGCAGGACGGGGACGATGCCAATGAGGCCGTCGACCCCGTCACTCCCCACCTGCGTGCACTGGATGCCATAAACAGGGAGGACCTCGGCTTTCAGGACGCGCTGTCCGGGGGGGTGACCACCGTGGTGGTGGGCCCTGGGAGCGCCAACGTCATCGGCGGGGAGATGGTTGCCATGAAAACTTGGGGCGCAACCTTGGAAGAAATGATCCTCAAGTCCCCGGTGGGGCTTAAGGCGGCCCTGGGAGAGAACCCCAAGCGAAATTACGGCAGCCAGAAGAAATCGCCCATGACCAGGATGGCCTCGGCGGCCCTGTTAAGGGAAGCCCTGGTCAGGGCAAAGGATTACATGCGCAAGGTGGCTGGGGCGGCGGACGGAAAAGGCGATCCCCCCGACAGGGACCTAAAAATGGAATCGCTGGCCAGAGTTTTAAGCGGTGAGATCCCCCTGAGGGTGCATGCGCACCGGGCCGACGACATAATGACCGCCCTGCGCATAGCAAAGGAGTTTAATGTCAGGCTGATCATCGAGCACTGCACCGAGGGGCATAAGGTGGCCGAAGAACTGGCTAAAAACGGTGTCGACGCGGTAATCGGGCCGGTTATCATCAACCGGGCCAAAGTCGAGCTGAAGGAGATTTCTTTGGAAACGGCCAGGGTGCTGGCCGAAGCGGGGGTTAACTTCGCCATCATGACGGACCACCCGGTGGTACCGGTTCAGCACCTCGGCATTTCGGCGGGACTCACCGTCAGGGGAGGCCTGGATGAGGAAAAGGCCCTGCGGGTGGTTACATCTGATGCAGCCGGAATTCTGGGCCTGGCTGACCGGATAGGGAGCCTTGAGCCGGGAAAGGACGCCGATGTGGTAATCATGGACGGGCATCCCTTCGACGTCCGCAGCCGTGTGGTCAGGGTGCTGATTTCCGGGGTGACAGTGTACGATGTCCGGAAACCGGTAAACCGGAACTGAACCCGGAAGTCAAAATAATAAAAATTAGTACATAAATATGTGAAATATGTCGAAGATATAAAAATAATAATATATTTTTCCCCTTAGTAAAGCCTGTTAAGTAAAATAAAATAAAAAACAAATTTTCTGATTAAGCAGGACTTTACCATAAAATGCAGAAAGATTATTTAAAATCATATAAGACTGTTAAGTCTTGTCATGCATTGTCGGGGGTGTGTAGATGCAGAAAAAAAAGCTTAACGTTCTGGTGGTTGATGACCAGCCTGGGGTCAGGTATTTGTTGGATGTTATTATCAGAGACGAGGGTCACCAGGTAAGGCTGGCCAAAAACGGCCTGGAGGCCATAGAGGCGGTGAAGGCCTCCAAGCCCGACCTAGTCTTCATGGATGTCCGGATGCCGCTCATGGACGGCATTGAGGCGCTGGGCAAGATCAAAATAATGTCCCCGGAAACCGAAGTTGTTCTAATGACCGCCTATGTTTCAGACGAAACGGTGCAAATAGCCCTGAACAGGGGGGCCCTTTGCTGTTTTACAAAGCCCTTTGATGTGGATGTAATTAAGTTTTTTATCGAGGATTTCAGCTGGAGGGAAGCCGGGGTCAGGGGCAGCATACCGGCGGTGGTCGGCTGACTCAGACAGGAATTTTGAGTCCTGAAATGCTAAAGCTGTCCGGGTTGCCCGCCGGCAGGCAATCTTGGATTTCAGGTTTCAGGGTAAAACCGGGGATTGGGCCAAAAGTCCAATCCCCGGTTTTTTATTCCCCGTTCGGGATTCCGGGCTCCCGGTTCCGGCGTCTTTTCCGGCAGATGTCGAGGATGAACGCTTCCATGCCCGCCAGGAATTCCTGCCGACCGGTCTTAACGGCCACGTCCAAGTCGTGGATGCGGTGCAGGGAGTCGATCAACTGCCGCCGGTCAAAATTTTTCTGCTGGACGACCATTTTCCTGGCCACATAGGGGTGGATGCCGATCCGGGGGGCCAGCCGGGCCGGGTTTTCCCCCGACCGAAGGGCTTCCCCCGTCCGGAGAATAAGCCTGATTTGCCGTGCCACCATGGCCAGGATGGCCGGAGGGGGGTGTCTTTGCCTGACCAGCCTGTCGATACCGGCCATTGCCCTGGCCGGGTTCCTTTCCCCGATGGCATCCACCACCGCGAAAACGTCCTCTTCCGGGTGGGGGGGGGTGGCGGCAGCCACATCTTCTACGGTTATGGCGCTGTTTTCGCCTGAATAAGAGATTAGTTTCCTGATTTCCACCGAAAGGGCCTGCAGGCTGTTTTCGGTCCTGGCCAGCAGTGCGGAGGCAGTTCCGGGGGTTAGGTTCTTTCCTGCCAGCCGGGCCTGCTTCTCCAGCCAGGCCGCAAGTTCCTCGGGTTTCAGGGGGGCAAATTCCACAACCTTCCCCTTACTGGCAATCTCCCGGAATATTTTTTTTCGCCTGTCTACATGATCTCCGGCGTCAAAGACAAGACAGGTGGCCGGGTTGGGGGCGGCCAAATACTCGAGGAGGGGGGTTTCCCCGGCCCGGACTGCTGCCGGGGGATCTTCCGTATCTTCCCTGCCGGGGCCTTCCGGGCCCGGCTTTTTACCGGCGAAGAAAATTGCGTTCTTGACCAGCACCAGCCTCTTCCCGGTGAAGAGCGGTGCCATGCCGGCCAGGGAGGCTATCTCGGCCGGGGTCGCCATTTCGCCGTCCACTGCGGTGTAGTTCAAGTCGTCGGCACCCCCGGGCAGGAGGAGGTCCCTTATTTTTTCCACGGCTTTCCGCCGAAGGTAACTCTCCGGCCCGTAGAAAAGGTAAACCGGAGCGATCCGGCCGGCATTCAGATCCTTCAACAGGTCGAGAAAGTATTTCACTATAACGTCACCTGGGATGTCAATTTACTCTTCACGGCGGCCACCTTTCCGGCCATGGTAGCCTTTCTGTCCCTGCGGTCGTCCACCCGGACGGTGGTCAGGACCCTTTCGGCACCGGAAATGAAAGGCTGTTCGTGCATTTTTCTGATCACGCTGAAAATCCTGTCCAGATCTCCCTCGATAACTGTACCCATGGGCGTCAGTTGGTAGTGCAGATCCTTTTCGTCCCGGATCACTTTCAGGCATCCTGCTACAAACTTGCTTATGCCGGTGGAACCGGTGCCCAGGGGCACGATGCTTACCTCAACGATGGCCATTTATGTTCCTCCCTCCCGGCTTAAAGGACGGCCGCGGGCGCGGCCGGCCGCCGCTTCCGGCTCCCGGTTCGAAACGGGCAGCCTCCCCTTTTCAAAAGGGGCTTTCGGGCCTGAACCGGGATTGTTACCACCATTATAACCGATCACTGCCCGAAAAGGGAAAACCACCTTTTATCGGTGGTTTTTTTTCAACTTTCAACATTCCTGTTAAATTTCAGTGCAAGCCGGGATTTTTTTCTGGCGGCCGTGTTCTTATGTAAAATCCCCTTGGTTACCGCTTTATCTATAGCAATCAGCGCCCTGCGCAGTTTTTTCCCGGCCTCTTCCATGTTGCCCCCTGCCATTGCCTCGTCGAACCTCCTGATGCTGGTCCGCAGGGCCGACTTGAGCCTGGCGTTGCGCAGGGTCTTCTTGCGGATTACCTCCACCCTCTTGGCTGCCGACTTGATGTTTGGCACTTTCTCACCTCCCAACAGGCATCATTTTACCACGGCCGGGTTTAAATTGCAAGTTATGCCCTGCATTTATGTTGAAGAACTCAAAACCCGGACCTGTTTTCCCGGCCCCGGCGGGCAGTCCTTCTGTCTTTTTTTTCCGGGAGAGAGGTTTTGTTTCCGGGCTGCGGCATTTCCGCGGGGCGACTTGCACGCATTCTCCCCGGAGGCGAAAGGCGCCTGTATATTCAAGGTTCTTTGAGTCAATGATATTTGAAAAAGGAGGTGAGTTTGGTGAACTGGATAGGCGGCATCGTCAGATTTGTGGTGTCGGCCCTGGTGCTGATTGTGGTGAGCTGGCTGTCACCGGGCTTTGCGGTCAAGGGCGGCTTCATCGGCGCGCTCATCGCGGCGGGTGTCATTGCCATACTCGGTTACGTAGCGGAGGCCCTTCTGGGTGACCGGATTTCCCCCCAGAGCAGGGGCCTGGTGGGGTTCATTACGGCCGCGGTGGTTATTTATCTTGCCCAGTTTATTATCCCGGGCCTGTTAAGCGTCAACATTATCGGTGCTCTGATTTCGGCTTTTATTATCGGCCTCATTGATGCGGTGGTGCCGACGGTTCTGAGATAGCGGACTTAAAACGCAAAAGGGGCTGTTGACATGCCGGCGGGGGTGCCGGAAACAGTCATTGTACTGTGTGGCCCGGCCCGCCCCCAGGCGTCTGTCAGCAGCCTTTTTTTTGCAGCACATAAACCTCCCGGCCCGGGCATACAATTTTATGAAAATCCTGGGAAGTGAAGGCGCCGGGGTGGGAGCAATGGACTATCTGATCCGTTACCTGCTGTACAGGTACCGCTACCGTCTGGCCGGGATTCGCCGGGCGGCGGCCCTTTGCGGCACGGCCGCACTTTTGTTTCTCTTCATTAATTATCTGCCTGTTGCCTCAACTCTTTCAAAAATTCTGGGGGGAAGCAATTTCTCCCTTTTTGATATCGCCGTAAGCTGGAGCGAAAGGGACCCCCGGGGGCTGATCCGTTCGGCTGTGCCCATTGTGGCCTGGGCCGGGAACAGGGAGGATTACCCCGAGGAAATCACCCCGGGTTCCCTGGCTGCCGCCGTGCTGGCCCCCTTCAGAATAAACCTGGCCAACCCGGAGGATTTGCTGGCCTCGGAAATGCCTGCCCTGTCCGAATATAAAAAGGGGGCGGTACCCGTGTCGTCCTTTCCGGCCGCCGCCGGGCCGGACAGGAAGAACCCGGAGGCGGCAGTCAAGCTGACGCCGGGAGCCCTGGTGGGGATTTACCACACCCATACCGGTGAAACATACGCCCTCACCGACGGGACCGAGTGGCTTCCGGGCAAGAAGGGAGGGGTGGTGGAGGTTGGCCGGGCCCTGAAGCTGACCCTGGAAAGGGATTACGGCATCAGGGTGGCCCATGACGAGAGGGTGAACGATGAAATTTACCGGCTGTCCTACGTTGAGTCCGAGAAAACGGCCAGCCAACTGCTGGAAAAAAACAGGGAAGTGCAGGTGCTCCTGGACATCCACCGGGATGCAGGAAAATCCCGGGAAGAGAGCCTGGTAAGGGTCAACGGGAAAGAGGTTGCCCCCATCCTGTTCATAGTCGGGTCGGACGCCCGTTCACCCTTTCCCACCTGGCGGAACAACTATGACTTCGCGATTGAACTGGCCGGCAGGATCAACAGAAAGTTTCCGGGACTTTGCATCGGCGTAAGAATAAAAGAGGGCAGGTACAACCAGTACCTTCATCCCAGGGCCCTGCTGGTGGAAATCGGCAGCGTCAACAACTCCACCGAGGAGGCCGTGGAGTCGGCGAAAATGCTGGGCCAGGTGCTGGCCCAGCAATTAATGGGGATAGTGCAAAGCGTTGAAAAAAGTTTTTCATGAGCATAATGGTACTAAAAAGCACAAGGGGAAAGGTTCGATGCTTGAAAGGGGCTATACCATGCCCATCCTTTTCGGAGTGTGCCTGGGCATTATTTTGGCGGGCGTGCAGGTTTCCGCCGCCGCCCTGGGTGCTGCGCTGGGTCAGCACCGGGATGTAGCCCTGGTGGTTTTTGAAAATACGGACCGGCGAGGCTTGGACGTGCTGGTGCTGGGAAGGGGGCTGAGCGTCTCCCTTCCGGACCGGCCGGCGGAAATCGCCGGAGGAGCCCTTAAAAGGGCTGAAGAACTCTATGTCCGGTGCCGAGACAGGGCGGAATCGGTCCCCGGGAAGTTGGCAGGCCTGGCGGAGCGGTGCCGGGAAAGAGCCCGGGCCTTTTCCCGGGCCCTGGCGGGGTGCCGGCCGGAAGGATGGCCGCCGGTTAGAAGATAGACTTTTTCAGTGCCCTCTGATATAATGTCAGATTGGAAACAGGACCCGGAAGCCGGCAGGAGGATCATTATATTGGAGAAGGGACAGGAACTGATCAGGAATTTTTGCATCATTGCCCATATAGACCACGGCAAATCGACCCTGGCGGACAGGCTTTTGGAATCCACAGGGGCATTAAGCCAGCGGGAGATGACCGCCCAGGTCCTGGACCAGATGGACCTGGAGCGCGAGCGCGGGATCACCATCAAAATGCAGGCAGTCCGCCTCAATTACACCGCCGGGGACGGCCGGACCTACCAGCTGAACCTTATCGACACGCCGGGGCACGTGGATTTTTCGTATGAGGTGTCCCGCAGCCTGGCCGCCTGCGAGGGGGCGCTGCTGGTGGTGGACGCAGTCCAGGGCATAGAGGCCCAGACCCTGGCCAACGTCTACATGGCCATTGAAAACAACCTGGAAATCATCCCGGTTATAAACAAGATAGACCTTCCCAGCGCGGACCCCGGGCGGGTAAAAAAAGAAATTGAGGATGTTATCGGCCTGGACACCTCCGATGCGGTTCTGGTCTCGGCCAAAACGGGTGCCGGTATTGAGGATCTGCTGGACCGGATTGTCAAGAAAATTCCACCTCCCGGAGGGAGCCCGGACGCGCCCCTGAGGGCCCTCATTTTTGACTCCCACTATGACTCCTACAAGGGGGTCATTGCTTACGTCCGCATCGTGGAGGGGAGGCTGGAAAGGGGGGACGTCATCCGGATGATGTTCACCGGTAAGGAATTCGAGGTGGACGAGGTGGGCATATTCCGCCCCTCGATGGCTTCGGTGGAAGTGCTTAAAACCGGTGAGGTCGGGTTTATCGCGGCCGGGATTAAAAACGTCAAGGAGTGCAGGGTGGGGGACACGGTTACCAGCGCCTCCAGGCCGGCGGAGAAACCGCTGCCGGGATACCGGAAGGTCACCCCCATGGTCTACTGCGGCCTGTATCCGGTTGACAGCGGGCAGTACGGCGACCTCCGGGACGCCCTGGAAAAGCTCAAGCTCAACGACGCCTCCCTGGTCTACGAGGCTGAAAATTCCGAGGCCCTGGGGTTCGGTTTCCGCTGCGGTTTTCTCGGGCTCCTGCACATGGAAATAATCCAAGAAAGGCTTGAAAGGGAGTACCGCCTGGACCTGGTCACCACCGCCCCCAACGTGGTTTACAGGATCACCACCGCTTCCGGGGAGGTGCTGGAGATAGACAACCCTGTCAAAATGCCTCCGCCGGGGAAAATCGAAAAAACCGAGGAGCCGTACGTGGCGGCCACTGTAATGGTGCCCAAGGATTACGTGGGGGCGGTCATGGAACTCTGCCAGGACAGGCGGGGGGTTTTCAGAAACATGGAGTACATGGGGGAGAACAGGGTAATGATTTCCTACCATCTCCCCTTAAGCGAGATTATTTACGATTTTTTTGACCAGTTGAAGTCCAGGACCAGGGGTTATGCGTCCCTTGATTACGACCTGGCCGGGTACCGGGAGAGCAACTTAGTCAAACTGGATATA
This sequence comes from Desulfovirgula sp., assembly GCA_020725625.1. Classification (GTDB taxonomy): domain Bacteria; phylum Bacillota; class Desulfotomaculia; order Desulfotomaculales; family Desulfocucumaceae; genus JAILZP01. The sequence goes on from DYET01000132.1 coordinate 29,118, forward strand.
CTGATCAACGGGGAGCCGCTGGACGCCCTGACCGTGGTGGTACACCGCGACAAGGCCTACAGCCGGGGGCGCCAACTGGTCGAGAAGCTGCGGGATCTTATTCCACGCCAGCTGTTTGACGTCCCGGTACAGGCCGCCATCGGCAACAGGATCATTGCCAGGGACACCATCAAGGCCAGGCGCAAGGATGTGCTGGCCAAGTGCTACGGTGGGGACATCACCAGGAAGAGAAAGCTCCTGGAAAGGCAGAAGGAAGGCAAAAAGCGCATGAAACAGGTGGGGAGCGTGGAAATTCCCCAGGAAGCCTTCATGGCCGTGCTGTCAATAAAAGATTAGCCCTTTTATCTCCTGACTCCTGTCTCCTGGCCGGTAAGATTTTCGGAGTAAGGTGTAACATGTCCATCGGTCTTTATATTCACGTTCCCTTCTGCATAAGAAAGTGCAGTTACTGCAGCTTTGCTTCGGTGCCCCTGGAGGGCGGGCCGGTTTCCGGCTATATGTCCGCCCTGGAAAGGGAAATGGAGATGCGGGCCGCCCTGCTGCCCCCGGGGGATAGGTCCGTGGACAGCATATACATCGGCGGGGGAACGCCCACCTGCCTGTCCGGGGACGACCTGGCCGGGATCCTGGAAAGGGTTTTTTCCCTCTTTAACGTGGCCGGTGGGGCGGAGATAACGGTGGAGGCCAACCCCGGCACGGTGGACGGGGAAAAGCTTAAAATCCTGAAAAACGCCGGGGTGAACCGGATCAGTATGGGAGTGCAGGCCTGCCGCCGTGAACTCCTGAATATCCTGGGCAGGCTTCATTCATACCCGGAGGCCGAGAAATCCTTTCTGGAGGCCCGGCATGCGGGTTTTGACAACATAAACGTGGACCTCATTTTCGGCATCCCGGGGCAGAGTTCCCGGCAATGGCACGAATGCCTGGAAAAAATTATCGACCTAGAACCCGACCACATTTCTGCCTACGGCCTGCAATTGGAGGAAGGCACCGCTCTTTCCCGGATGGTGCGTGAGGGGGCGTTAAATCCATGTCCGGAGGACCTGGAGGCCGAAATGTACCGGGACCTGATCGAAATCCTGACCGCCCGGGGCTATGTCCACTACGAGGTGTCCAATTTTGCCGTTCCCGGCAGGTTTTGCCGGCACAACCTGCGCTACTGGCACAACCGCCCCTACCTGGGCCTCGGCCCGGCAGCTCATTCCTGCCTGGGCGGCAGGCGTTTCGCCAACGAGCCGTCCCTGCCGGGCTACCTGGAAAAGTTGGCGGCAGGCCTTCTGCCGGTTAGCTGGCAGGAGGAAATCGGGCCCGAAACCGAGATGTCCGAAACCGTCTTCCTCGGCCTGCGTCTGATAGAGGGACTGGATGTGGAGGGATTCAGGAAAAGGTTCGGAAGGAGCGTCGATGAGGTTTACCCTGGGGAGATAGATCGGCTGTCCGGGTTGAAACTGGTTGAGAGGGCGGACGGGCGCCTGCGCCTCACCCGCCGGGGACTGATGCTGGGCAACGCGGTTTTTGCGGAGTTTGTCTAAATCCGGCCGGTTGCCTGGCCTTAAAGTGTTTAAAGCGCCGTATTTCAAGAATTGTGCAGGTATCCCTGTAAATGGATTGTTTTGTCAGAATGCTTGACAAATCGGGTTGCCGGTGCTATTTTTTACTTGTAAAGCGTTAGCACTCATTAAGAGAGAGTGCTAACAAGGAGGGTGGTCCGGAGTGAAAATGGATTCTCGCAAGCAGCAGGTCCTTCTGGCCATTATTACCGATTTCATAGCCACCGCCGAACCGGTGGGTTCGCGGACCATTGCCAGAAAGTACGACCTGGGTGTCAGTCCTGCCACCATCAGAAACGAAATGTCAGACCTGGAGGAAATGGGGTACATCGAGCAGCCCCACACCTCGGCCGGACGGGTCCCGTCCCAACTGGGGTACCGCTATTACGTTGACTTCTTAATGCAGAAAAAAGATCTTACTGCCAGGGAGGAGGAAATCATCCGCCGGGGGTATGAGAAAAAGGTCAGGCAAATCGGACAGGTGATTGTCCAGACCGGGGAACTGCTGTCGCAGATGACCAAATTTGCCGCCGTGGTCATGACCCCCAGGCTGGAATTGAGTTCTTTCAAGCGCGTTCAGCTGGTGCTGATGAATCCCGGGCAGGTGCTGGTGATCGTGGTTATGAACACCGGGGCGCTGCAGACCAACATAATCGAGGTTCCCGAGGAGGTCAGCCAGGTTGACCTTGACACCATCTCGCAGGTCCTGAACGCTAAACTCGACGGCCTAACCCTGGACAAAATAAAAGTGACCCTTCTCAGGGAAATCTATTATGAGCTTTCAAAGCACAAGAACATTCTGGACCTGGCCATGCACCTGATTCAAAACGGCCTGGCCGCGAGCAGGGAGGATAAAATCTACCTGGGCGGGATAATGAATATTTTGAACCAGCCGGAGTTTCACAACATAGAGAGGGTAAAGGCCCTTCTCAGCCTCCTGGAACAGGAGGAACTGCTGCGCAGCCTTCTGGAAAGCTGCGATCCCAAAGAGGGCGTCACCGTGCGCATCGGCAGGGAGATGAACAGGGAAGAGGTCAAGGACTGCAGCATGGTGGTGGCCAACTACTGCATCGACGGGCGGCCCATGGGAACCATAGGAGTGATTGGCCCCACCAGGATGGACTATGCCTGGGTGGTCAGCGTTGTTGAGCACATGACCCTGAGCCTGTCTGAAACCATGGAAAAAATGTTTAAGGGATGGAGATAGCGTTATGAGTTTGAAGCAGCAGGCCAGTTCTGGGGCCGAAGTCAACGAGCGCATGGCTGCCCTGGTTTCCAACGCAAGTGCCGTCAGGGCCATCGCCTCCGCGGTGGAGGGAACGCTCGGCCCCAAGGGGCTGGATACCATGCTGGTGGATAAATTCGGGGAAGTGGTGATTACCAACGACGGCGTGACCATACTAACCATGATGGAGGCCAACCACCCGGCCGCCAGGATGCTGATCAACATCGCCAAGGCCCAGCAGGAAGAAATCGGGGACGGTACCACCACAGCCACGGTGCTTGCCGGTGCCTTGGTGGGCCACGGGGTTGAGCAGGTTTCCAGGGGGGTCCCGGTGGCCCGTGTCATCGAGGGGCTCAGGGCCGGCCTGGCAGCCGGGATAGAGGCCATCAAACGTCGGGCCAGGGCCGTTGAAGACATCCGGGACCCGGTTGTCAGGCAGGTCGCCCTGGTGGCCGGCAGGGGGCATGAAGACATTGCCGATTTGGTTGTAAAGGCTGCAGAGATGGTAGGCAGGGAAAAGCTTGTGGACCGGAGCTTTAAGCTCGCCGACATCGTAGTGGCCGAAGAGGGGGCGGAAAACCAGGTTTTTAAAGGGGTTATCATCAGCAAGGAGCGCATGAACCGGCAAATGCCCCTGGAGATCAGTGACGCCCTGATCCTGGTCATCGATGACGCCCTGGAGCCGGAGGAGATGGAAGACGAGGCCCTGGCCACCGAGGCCGGCTTTGCCCGCTACATGGAACTGCGAAACCAGTTCCTCGAGAATGTGCAAAAGATAGTAGAAATGGGAGTGGGCCTGGTCCTGGTGGACCGCGGGGTAAACGAGACAGCCGAGGAAATCCTTACCGACGCCGGCGTGATGGTGATCCAGCGGGTTTTGTCGAAGGAACTGCGCAAGGCCGCGGAACACACCGGGGCCCGCATGATCAAGCGGAACGGGCTGAAAAAGGACTCCGACCAGCTCGTGAAGTGCTTGGGCAAAGCCGCGAAGGTGTACAACGACGAAAAGCTGGAACAGGTCTGGATCCGGGAAGGGGCCGGCAAGTCCATGGCCACCGTGCTGGTTGGGGCGGCCACCGCAGAAGTGGTCGGTGAACGGGAGCGCATCGCCAAGGATGCCGCGGCGGCGGTGCAGGCGGCCGTCCGGGGCGGCGTGGTGCCCGGCGGCGGGTCGGTGGAACTGGCCGCGGCCAGGGACGTGGAAAGAATCCGGTCGGGCATGCGCGGCATGGCGGTCTACGGCGTGGACTGCGTGGTGGAAGCCCTGAAGCGGCCCATGGCCCAGATTGTGGCCAACGCCGGGTTCAACCCGCTGGAAAAGCTGGGGGATGTCGTCGCGGCACAGGCCGAGAGCGGCAGGGACTCGCTGGCGGTGGACTGCGACACCGGTGAAATCAGGGATATGTACCAGGCCGGGGTGGTCGATCCAGCCCCGGTTAAGACCTATGCCCTCAAGGCCGCAGGTGAGATTGCCGAGGCCATCCTGAGGATAGATACCATTATAAAAAAGCGTGAAGAAAAGGCCGGCCGGGAAATTGAGGAGTAAAACCTTTCTTGAGCCGGCAGGGGTTTTAGTGAGGTGAGGGACTATGGATGACAGGGAAAAGAAGGTCGGCCTTGCGGCCGGGGACGAGGGAGGCCCCAGCGGGGAAGGGCTTGAAAAGCTTTCCGGGGTTGAGCCCCGGGGTCCGGCGGATCGGCCTGCAGGTGAGGTCGGCCTCCGGGAGATGCCCGGAGATAATAACGAAGATGCGGCTGGGCAGGCCGGGGGTGAGACCGAAGGTGCGGGTGGAGAGCCTGCCGCCGGTCCCGGGGAGGCGCCCGGGGATGACGACAGGGAAAGGCTCGCCCGGATGCTGGCGGAAGAAAAGGCGAGGGCCGAGGATTATTTCAACCGCCTGTTGAGGATGCAGGCCGATTTTGAAAACTATCGCAAGAGGGTGGCCAGAGAGAGGGAGGACCTTTTGAAGTATGCCAACGAGCAGCTGATTATGGCGCTGCTGCCGGTGATTGACAATTTTGATCGGGCCTTGTCGGCCAAAAACGATAATTCGGAAAAGCTGCTGGCCGGGGTGGAAATGATCAGCCGGCAGCTTTGCGACATCCTGGCCAAGGAGGGCCTCGAGGCAGTTCCCGCAGTGGGGGAGCAGTTTAACCCTGAATTTCATGAGGCTGTGATGAAGGAGGAGACCGGGGATTATCCCGAAAACACTGTGACCGAGGAGCTCAGGCGGGGGTACCTGTACAAGGGCAGGGTAATCAGGCCGGCCATGGTTAAGGTAAGGGGCTGAAAGTAGAATTCAGGATTCAGAATCCAGAATTAGAAAAAGCAGGCAAATTTCTGCGTAGTTTATGGGAGGTCGTATAATGGGCAAGGTTATTGGTATAGATCTGGGCACCACAAACTCCTGCGTGGCCGTCATGGAGGGCGGGGAGTCCGTGGTAATACCGAATGCCGAGGGAGGCCGGACCACTCCCTCGGTGGTCGGGTTTTCAAAAACCGGGGAGCGCCTGGTGGGCCAGGTTGCAAAAAGACAGGCGGTGAGCAACCCCGACCGCACCATAAGTTCCATCAAGCGGCATATGGGGAGCAGCTACAAGGTGGATATCGACGGCAAGAGCTACACACCCCAGGAGATATCCGCCATGATCCTGCAGAAGCTGAAGACTGACGCCGAGGCCTACCTCGGCCAGAAAATTGAAAAGGCGGTTATCACCGTGCCAGCCTACTTTACGGACGCCCAGCGCCAGGCCACCAAGGACGCGGGAAGGATCGCCGGCCTGGAAGTGCTGCGGATCATCAACGAGCCCACCGCGGCCGCATTGGCTTACGGCCTCGACAAGGAGGAGGACCAGACCATACTGGTCTTTGACCTGGGCGGCGGAACCTTTGACGTCTCCATCCTGGAACTGGGGGAAGGCGTCTTTGAGGTCAAGGCCACCAGCGGCAACAACCGCCTGGGCGGAGACGACTTTGACCAGCGCATCATCGACTGGATGGCCGCCGAATTTAAAAAGGACACTGGAATAGACTTGAGAGGCGACCGCATGGCCATGCAGCGCCTGAAGGAGGCAGCTGAAAAGGCCAAGATCGAGCTGAGCGGGGTGGCCACCACCAGCATCAACCTGCCCTTCATCACTGCCGATGCCGGCGGGCCCAAACACCTGGAAATGAACCTGAGCAGGGCGAAATTTGAAGAAATGACGGCCGACCTGGTGGAAAAAACCATGGGGCCCACCAGGCAGGCCCTGGCCGACGCCGGACTGCAGCCGAAGGACATCCACAAGGTGCTCCTGGTCGGCGGGGCCACGCGGATGCCGGCCGTTCAGGAGGCCATCCGCAAGTTCCTGGGCAAGGAGCCCCACAAAGGGATCAACCCCGACGAGTGCGTGGCCATCGGGGCGGCCATCCAGGCCGGAGTCCTGGCCGGAGAGGTAAAGGATGTCCTGCTGTTGGACGTTACGCCCTTGTCTCTGGGCATAGAAACCCTGGGCGGGGTGTTCACCAAGCTCATCGAGAGAAACACCACCATTCCCACCTCCAAGAGCCAGATCTTCTCAACCGCCGCGGACGGCCAGACGACCGTGGAGATCCACGTGCTCCAGGGCGAGCGGGCCATGGCGGCTGACAACAAGACCCTGGGAAGATTCACCCTGACCGGCATACCGCCGGCGCCGAGGGGTGTTCCACAGATAGAAGTCAAGTTTGATATTGACGTCAACGGCATCGTAAACGTTTCCGCCAAGGACATGGCTACCGGAAAGGCTCAGAGCATAACGATCACCGGCGGTAGCGGGCTCACCGATCAGGAAATTGAAAAAATGGTCAGGGAGGCCGAGTCCCATGCCGAAGCGGACCGCAAGCGCAGGGAGGAGGTCGAACTGCGCAACCAGGCCGACAGCACCGTCTACCAGGCCGAAAAAACAATCCGGGAACTGGGTGACCGGGCCGACAAGGACAAGGTGGAAAGCGTCAAGAGGGCCGTTGACGATCTGAAAGAGGCCATGAAAGGAAACGACACGGACCTGATCAGGAGGAGGCTGGAGGCTGTGACTCAGCCCCTTTACGAGTTGGCTGCCCTCCTCTACCAGCAGCAGGGCGGCCGGCAGCAGCCCGGCGGGGAAGGTTCAGCCGGGGCCGGCGGTGCCGACCGGAAGGGCGACAATGTGGTGGACGCCGATTTTGAGGTCAAGGACGACAAACATTGACAAATAATGTTAATGTAAAGGTATTTGAATTCGGCCCCGTCGGTTTGAGCCGAGCTTTACGTGATCGTCCCGATTATGTTATGCTGATTATTAGAGCCTTCCATAAAGGCAGGCTAAATTCGGTCGACGAACCTCCCCGGGCCGTCCAAGGCCATGGTACAGGGTGGCGCCGGGCTTTCGGAGGCATGCCGTGGCCCGCGCCGGAAACGGTACGATCCGGATCCGGAAAGGTGCTTTTGGACGTTCCGGGCGTTAGATCAGGGTGGTGAAAATTATCAGTGTCCAAGCGCGATTATTATGAAGTGCTGGGAGTCTCCAGGCAGGCTTCGGCCGAGGAAATAAAAAAGGCGTACAGAAAGCTGGCGCGACAGTACCACCCCGACGCCAACCCGACCAACAAGAAGGAAGCAGAGGAAAGGTTCAAGGAAATTGCGGAGGCCTATGAGGTTTTGAGCGACCCCGAAAAAAAGGCCAATTACGACCGTTTCGGCCATGCCGGCGTAAACGGCCAGGGGTTTGGAGGCTTTGAAGGATTCGGGGGATTCGGCAGCGATTTCGGCGGACTTGGCGATATTTTCGACATGTTCTTCGGAGGCGGGGGCCGGAGGAGACGGGGCCCGGAAAAGGGGAGCGACATCAGGGTCGATATGGAAATCAGCTTCGAGGAGGCGGCCTTCGGCCTGGAAAAGGACATCAAGGTGCCCAGGATCGAGGAGTGCGGAACCTGCGGCGGAACCGGGGCGTCCCCCGGCACGAGGCCCCAGACCTGTTCGGCCTGCAACGGATCGGGCCAGGTTCAGTACACCCAGAGCACACCCTTCGGACGGATCGTTCAGGCCAGGACCTGCGAACGCTGCCGCGGCAGCGGCAAGATCATTGAAAAGCCCTGTCCCACCTGCCACGGTACCGGCCAGGTTAAAAAGACGAGAAGTATTCACGTCAAGGTGCCCGCCGGGGTAGACAGCGGCACCAGGCTCCGGGTGGCCGGGGAGGGCGAGGCGGGCTTAAGGGGCGGGCCCAGGGGAGACCTTTACGTATATGTGTATGTAAAGCCTCACAAGTTCTTCCGCAGGGAGGGCAACGACGTGATTGTGGAGGTTCCGCTGAGCTTTGCCCAGGCTGCCCTGGGGGACGAAATCGAGGTGGAAACCCTGGACGGCAAGGCCAGGGTCAAGATTCCCGAGGGGACCCAAAGCGGAACGGTGTTCAGGCTGCGCGGCAGGGGGATACCGGACCTGCACGGGTACGGGCGCGGGGATCAGCTGGTGCATGTAAAAGTGGTCACGCCCACCAGGCTGACTGAAAAACAAAAGGCCCTGTTGAGGGAGTTTGCCAATCTCGGCAATGAAAACCCGGCGGGGTCCGACAGGGGCTTTTTCGGCAGGGTGAGGGACGCTTTTATGGGTTGAGGTACATCCGTTGTTAACGCACGGGACAGAGGTTATGAACATTGAAGTGGCTGGAGATAAGCGTACAGATTGAGCGTGAGGATACGGACGCCGTCAGCGACTTGTTTGACGGCATGGGAACAGGCGGGGTGGTCATCGAAGACCCCGCCCTAATTTATAATGCGGTGGCTGAAGGCAGCATTGAAACGGTGGTCCTCGATCCCCCCGCCGACCCGTTTTCGCCCCCGGTGGTGAAGGGATACCTGCCCGTTGACTGCAGGCTTCCCGGAAAGCTGGAGGAATTCATTTCCAGGCTGGCCGGAATTGACCCGGAGTACCCGGCCCGGGTGTCGTACAGGGAAATCGAGGAGAGCAGCTGGCTTGACCGGTGGAAGGAATACTGCCGCCCGGTAAGGGTGGGCCGCAGGCTCCTGGTTAAGCCTTCCCGGATTTCCCCGGAACCCTGGGAGGGGTTGCTGGTAGTCGAAATGGACCCGGGCCTGGCCTTCGGTTGCGGCACCCACCCCACCACTGCCATGTGCATGGCCCTCCTTGAGGAGTCCGTCGGAGGCGGAGAAACGGTCATCGATGTAGGAACCGGGTCGGGAATACTGGCCATAACCGCCGCCCGGCTGGGGGCGGCCTGGGTACTGGCGTTGGACTCGGACCCCGTCGCCGTAAGGGTGGCCCGGGAAAATGTGGCGGCCAACGGGGTGGAAGGTATAGTGGCGGTCCGGGAGGGGAACCTGCTGGAAGGCGTCTGTACGCCGGCCGACGTAATCGTGGCCAACATCATGACCGATGTTATCATCAGGCTCTTGCCGTCCGCGGCGGAGCTCCTGAAGGCTGGCGGGAGATTCATCGCCTCCGGCGTCATCGCCGGCAGGCGGGAAGAAGTGGCCGTGGCCCTTGAGGCGTCCGGCCTGAGGACGGTAAGAATTCTAAATGAAGGGGAATGGGTAAGCTTTCTGGCAGAGAAGATTTATTAGCAGAGGACACAGAGATCGCGGAGATTAAGAACTCTTTTATTTTAGCTTTTTTCTCTGTGTACCCTTTGGCCTCTGTGGTTAAAAATATTAGGCAGGAGATTATCGCATGCACCGCTTTTTTGTTTCGCCGGAACAGTTTGACTCCGGGCATCCCGTGATCAGGGGACAGGACGTCAGGCACATGGTTAAGGTGCTGCGCCTGGGTCCCGGTGACGTGGTCCACCTCCTGGACGGAAGGGGCAGGGCGGCCAGGGCAAGAATAGATTCGGTGGGCAGGCAGGAGGCGGCCCTAACCCGGCTGGAAGAGTTCACCCCCGGAGGCGAGCCTCCTGTGGAGGTTACCCTGGTGCAGGGGCTGGCCAAAGGGGACAAAATGGACCTTGTCATCCAAAAATCAACAGAAATGGGAGTTGCCGGGATTATTCCCCTGGTCTGCCGCAGGTCGGTGGTCCGCCTGGAAGGCGCCCGGGCCGACGAAAGGCGGGATCGCTGGCAGCGGCTGGCCGTGGAGGCGGCCAAGCAGTGCCGCCGCGCCAGGGTGCCCCTGGTGAGGTCGCCGCAAAGCCTCGGGGAGGTATTGAGCGAAATTCCTTCAGGCACGGCTTCCATTCTGCCCTGGGAAGAGGAGCGGGACCGATCCCTCGGGGACCTTCTGCAGGGGGAGCGGCCGGGCCGGGTATACCTCTTCATCGGGCCCGAGGGCGGCTTTGAGGCCTCGGAGGTGGAGGAGGCCAGGCGGAGGGGGGTGGCCGCGGTGACGCTGGGTCCAAGGATCCTCAGGACCGAAACCGCCGGACTGGTGAGTTTGGCGTTGATCATGCATAAATGGGGCGACCTCGGTTAATCAGGCCGGCCGAATACTGGATGTCGGAAGCCGGAAAAGAAAGAAGTGAACTTCAGCCAATAACGAAACTTAATATCATGAACTGTTTATTATAAAGTGAGGCGCAGCAATGGACAGGGTGCGGGAAAAACAAGAGTCGAACTTCCAACCTCCAACCTCCGGCCTCCAACCTCCGGCAACGGACTTGCAAAAGTCCGTTGCCTTCGTCACCCTGGGGTGCAAGGTCAACCAGTACGAGTCCTCAGCCCTGGCCGAGATGTTCAGGGCCAGGGGATACCAGGTGGTTGACTTCAAAGAGAAGGCCGACGTGTACGTAATCAACACCTGCACCGTGACCCACCTTGGAGATCGCAAATCCCGCCAGCTTATCCGGAGGGCCGCCCGGGCCAACCCCGGTGCACTGGTGGTGGTAACCGGCTGCTACTCGCAGGTTTCACCCGGTGAGGTCCTGGAGATTCCGGGCGTAGACCTGGTGACGGGGACCGGGGACAGGTCGGGGATCGTCGAGATGGTGGAAAGGGTTGGGAAGGGGCAAAAACTCAACGCCGTCCGTGAAGCCCGGGAGTTTACGGAGTTTGAGGAACTTCCGGCTGTGGCCGCCACCGGCAGGGTCAGGGCCTTCCTGAAGATCCAGGAGGGGTGCGACAATTTCTGCTCGTACTGCATCGTCCCCTATGCCAGGGGCCCGTTAAAGAGCAGGGATCCGGAAAAGATTCTCGAAGAGGCCAGGAAACTGGCCGACTCGGGATACCGCGAGATAGTTCTCACCGGCATACACACCGGGGCTTACGGAAAGGATAAGATGAACGGGCCGGGCCTTGCGGCCCTCATGGAGAAACTGGCGAAAATCCAGGGGTTGTCCAGGATCAGGCTGAGTTCGGTGGAGCCCATGGACATAACCGGCGAACTCATCTCCCTGCTGGCCCAGGGCCCCCCCTTCTGCCCGCACCTGCACATACCGCTTCAGAGCGGCGACGACAGCATTCTGGCGGCGATGAGAAGGGGTTACACCGCCGACGACATCAGGCGACTGGTGGGCCTGATCAGGGAGAAAGTCAGCGACGTGTCGATTACGACCGATGTCATCGTCGGTTTTCCCGGGGAAAGCGATGAACATTTTGCCAACACGTACAATTTGATCCGGGAACTAAAATTCACTTCCCTGCATACCTTTAAATATTCGCCCAGGAAGGGGACCCCCGCGGCGAAATTTCCCAACCAGGTGCCGCCGGAGGTGAAGGAGGAGCGCAGCGACAGGCTCATTGTGCTGGGAGAGGATTTATACTCCCGTTTTGCCTCCCGCTACCTGGGGAGGGATGTTGAGGTGCTGGCGGAGGAAGGCGCCCACTGCTGCCCCGGGATGATCCAGGGGCACACGGCAAATTACCTCCTGGTAGCTTTTCCGGGGGACCCCGGGCTTAAGGGGAAGTTTGTGCGGGTGAGTCTCCAAAAACTGTCCGGCAGGCTGTTGACGGGCGGAATTATTATCTAATCTCCTGAAGGATTTACACGCTGTTTGTTGAATAATATCCTGAAAAATTAGGATGTCATTTTCTCCGGGGGGAGGTGCAGTAGTTGCAGGATTGCATATTTTGTAAAATAGTCAATAAAGAAATACCGGCCGAGGTAGTTTACGAAAATGACGCCGTGCTTGTCTTCAAGGACATCAGGCCGGCCGCTCCCGTGCACCTCTTGTTGATTCCCAAGAAGCACATACCTACTTTTTTCAACCTGGAGGAAGAAGACGCTCATCTTTTGGGGGAAATTCACCTGGCTGCCGTCCGGGTGGCCCGCGGTTCGGGTCTTGAAAAGGGCTTTCGACTGGTCAGCAACTGCAATGAGGACGCCGGCCAGCTGGTGTTTCACATCCACTACCACCTGATGGCCGGCAGGAAGCTGCACTGGCCTCCGGGCTAGTTGACTACATCCGACCTCGGATGTATAATTAAGTGGCGTGTGCAATTTGGCAACGGGGTGTTTTTTTTAATGCTTAGCATTGTTTGCTGTACTGCGGCGGGGGGAGGGATAGCGAATGGCAGAAGTACGTGTCGGTAAGAACGAGACACTGGACAGTGCCCTCCGACGCTTTAAACGCACCTGTCAAAAGGCCGGTGTGCTGGCGGAGGCCAGAAAGCATGAGCACTACGAAAAACCGAGTGTTAGGCGCAAGAAAAAATCCGAAGCAGCTAGAAAGCGCAGGTTCCATCATTAAAGCCGAACGTCTTAAGCCGCCTGTTACCGGGCGGCAGTCATTAGAACAGGGAATGCCCGGCGAAGCGCCGGGCATTTGTGCAACCGGGGGCTGATATTACAGCCGGTGGAGGTGGTGACGTTGGTTACTCATGTCTGGCTTTCCATACTGTTGTTCCTGCTGGGTATAACCGCACTGGTTCTGGAAATATTAGTCGTGCCCGGTTTCGGCCTGGCAGGGGTCTCGGGAATAATCCTGATCGCCTGGGGCGTCCTCCTGCTGGCTGTAGATTTTACCCAGGCCACCACGGCCCTTGTACTGGCCCTGGCGGCCACCATGGCGGTATTGGTTTTCGGGGTCAGGCTCTTTAAAAGGTATAACCTCTGGCAGATGTTGACCCTGAGGACGAAACAGTACCGCGAGGCCGGCTACGTCGCCCCCAGTTCAGGCCTTGTCCTTAATACGGGAAAGACCGGAACCGCCCTGACTCCACTGAGGCCTTCAGGAGCCGCCGAGGTATCGGGCCTGAGGCTTGACGTGGTCACCGAGGGGGAGTACATCCCTGCCGGAACGCCGATCGAGGTGGTCAGGGTGGAGGGCGCCAGGGTGGTGGTGAGGTCAACAGGTAAACCCCGGCAGTAGCCGGCTAATCTTGCGGGAGTCCGGCCGGCCTAGTCAGATAATATTTCAAGGAAGGAGTTGGCATTGTTGGACAGGCGGTTCACTTATAACGTGGAGATGTTCAGGGAAACATTTGAGCGCGAATTTACCTTCATCAACGGCTTTTTGCGCAACACCCGGCGCTTCCGGGACCGCAGGGCACTGACCTGCCCGATCAGGCAGGTAAGCTTGACCTACGCCGAGTTGAACCGGGCGTGCAACAGGCTGGCCAACGCCCTGCTAAAAGACGGCGTGAGGAACGGTCAGGTCATCATGTACCAGATGTTCAACTGCCTGGAATTTGTCCTGGTTTACCTCGCCTCTCAAAAAATAGGGGCGGTCAACTGCCCGATCAATTACCGGCTGTCGCCGGGGGAGACTGCCTTTATCATAGACGACAGCAAGCCGGCGGTTTTCTTTTACGATGCCGAAATCGGGGAGACCGTCCGGAGAGCCCTGGAAATGGCCAGTCACAGGCCCGGGAGGCTGGTCGTGGTGGATTACGCGGGTAAAGGGGATCCGGTTGAGGGGTCGGTGACCTTTGAGGAGTACTTGCGGGGAATGCCCGAGGACGATCCTCAGACAGAATACCGGCCGCACGTGTATGAAGAGGTGACCCGCCTGTACACGTCGGGAACCACCGGCATGCCCAAGGGGGTCCCCCTCAATCACATCAACGAGGTATTGTCCGCCCACGATGTAATAATGCACTTTCCCCTTTCTCCGGTGGACAAAACTATGAACATGACCCCGTGGTTCCACCGGGGGGGACTGCACTCCGGGGGGCCGAACCCCACCCTTTACGCGGGGGGCGAGGTCATTCCCCTGCGGCAGTTCGATGCCCGGCTGGTTTTGGATTACGTTCAGAAATACGGCATAAGCTTTCTCATCGGATCCCCCGCGGTTCTGAAGATGCTCTGTGACCAGCAGATCGAAAGCCCGAGGAGGATAGAAATGCTGAAGGGCATTGTGACCATGGGCGCCCCGCTGGAAAGAGAGGCCTGCATCAGGTACCAGAAGTACCTGACTCCGAACATCTTCAACGGTTACGGAACCACCGAGTCATTCTGGAATTCTTTTTTAAGGCCCTTCGACCTGCCCCGGCAGGCCGGCAGCGCCGGGAGGTCATGCACCGACGATGACGTGGCGGTGGTCAAGGTTTACGAGGACCGGTTGGCCGAACCGGAAGATCTGGCGGCGAAGGACGGCCGGGAAGTGGGGGAGGTGATTGTGCGCTGCCCCGCCAAGTGCACCTACGATTACTACAACAACCCGGAACAAAGAAGAAAACGCTATTACAAGGGTTGGATGTATACCGGGGATCTGGCCACCTGGGACGAGGAAGAATACATAACCATAGTTGGCCGGAAAGACGACATGATTATATCGGGGGGCGAAAACATCTACCCGGTTCAGGTCGAAGAGGTTCTCAACCAAAACCCCAGGGTCCACGATTCGGTGGTGGTGGGCCTGCCGGACGAGAAGTGGGGCCAGGTGGTGGTGGCCTACGTGGTGAAAAAGGACCCATCCCTTACCGCCCGGGAACTGGACCGTCACTGTCTGGATCACCCCATGCTGGCCAGGTACAAGAGGCCGAGGTATTACTGCTTCGTCGACCAACTGCCCATGACGGCCACCAGTAAAAAAATTCATTACAAGCTGGCGCAGCAGGTTGAGGAGGACTTCCGGAAGGGCCTTCTGGAAAAGGTGTAGCCGGTTCGGTGGGTTGCCAAGATGCAAGATTCTTGCAGAAATGCAAGACGGAATATAAATGCGCCCCCGGTTAAAGGGGCGCACTTTCACATTTACTACCGCAGGGAAATGTTTAATTTTTTTATTTTGCGACTGATGGTGGATTCGTCCACCTTCAACGCCAGCGCCACCTGTTTTAAAGTCCTGAACCTGTTCAAGGCCATGGTAATCAACTGGCGTTCCACCTCTTCCACTGCTTCATCCAGCGAGGTCAGGCTGTGAACGGTCACCGCTCCCTTCAGGTGCTTTTGCCTGTTCATATTCAGATAATCCCGGATTAATATTTCCGGCGTAATCATTTCGTGGGGATCCGAAATGACGTAAATTCTTTCGATGACGTTTTTCAATTCCCTTACATTGCCCGGCCAGTCATAGGACATGAAGATGCGCACGACTTCCGAAGAACAGTCTCTTTTAAGCTGGTATTTTTGTTCGCATTTCTTCTTATAGAAGTAAATCAGGGGCATTATATCCTCCCGCCGCTCCCTGAGGGGAGGAATTTTAAGGGGGATAACGTTCAGCCTGTAATAGAGATCTTCCCGGAAACTCCCTTCAACCACCAATTTATACAGGTCCCTGTTGGTGGCGGCGATGACCCTGGTATCTATTTTTTTGGACTTGTTGCTTCCTATGGGTGTAATTTCTCCCTCCTGGAGAACGCGCAGCAGCTTGACCTGCAAATGCAACGGTATGTCACCAATCTCATCCAGGAGGATGGTGCCCTGATGCGCCTGCTCAAACTTGCCGGCGTTGCCCTCCTTTCTAGCGCCCGTAAAAGCTCCCCCTTCATAGCCGAAGAGTTCTGATTCCAGCAGGCTTTCCGGTATGGCTCCGCAGTTCACCTTGATCATCGGACCGCAGCGCCCGCTGTGGTCATGGATCAATTTGGCCAGCACCTCTTTACCCGTCCCGGATTCGCCCAGCAGCAGCACGGTGCAGTCAACTTTGGCGACCTGTACCGCCGTTCTCACCAGTTCCCTCATTTCCGCCGACTTGGCGACGATGTCATTGTCAATCCTTATTCCGGTACGGTCTTTTACAACAGCGAAACCAGTCAAGGCCATTCCCCCCCGGTTAGCAATTTCCTTTCACTTTTTATTTCAATGAGCCTTGTTTCAGTGCCGATAAAATCAAAGGCCTGTTCGTGTAGTGTCCTTTGATTAATTATACTTTATCATTGTTGGTAACAAAATAATATAATTTTTATTTTATTTTGAATTTTATGGTTCAAAAATTGCATTATTTAACGGCAAAAATTTCGACGGAGGTTTTGCAGAAATGAGGCTAAAGGACAAAGTGGCTATTGTCACCGGGGCCGGAAGGGGGATCGGCTGTGCCATCGCTAAAATTTTTTCGGATGAAGGCGCCAAGGTTGTGGTTGCCGACCTGGACTTTAACAATGCCGCCGGGGTCGCCGGGGAGATTAGCGAGGCCGGCGGCAGCGCCCTGGCGGTGAAAGTGGACGTTTCAGTAAAAAAATCGGCGGACGCCATGGTTGAAGCGGTGCTGGAGCGGTTCGGGCAGGTGGACATTCTTGTCAATAACGCCGGGTGGGATAAAATCGAGCCATTTATGGACAGCACCGAGGATACCTGGGACAGGGTTATCGCCATAAATCTCAGGGGGTGTATAAACTGCTGCCGGGCGGTGCTGCCCGCCATGATTTCCAGACAGTATGGAAGGATCGTTAACATTAGCTCTGATGCCGGGAGGGTCGGCTCGACGGGGGAAGCCGTGTATTCAGCTGCCAAAGGAGGAGTAATCGCCTTTACCAAAACCCTGGCCAGGGAAATGGCCCGCTATGCCATCAATGTCAACTGCGTGGCGCCGGGTCCCACCGACACCCAGCTTTTTGCCCAGCTGGTGACGGGAAACCCTAAAATTGCCGAGGCCATGGTGAAAAGAATACCCCTCCGGCGGCTGGGGCAGCCCCGGGACATTGCCTATGCGGTGTTGTTTTTTTCTAGCGACGAGGCATCGTACATTACCGGACAGACCTTGAGCGTCAATGGCGGACTGAACATGCTGTAATGTGCGCTTGAATGCGGCTTGGGAAGGGAAGAGCGGTGGGTTACTTAATTTAAATGCAAGGGATTGGGCAGGACAGATATGTTAGGTGAAAAAAATCATAATTTTTGGAGGGATTGCTTGTGGAATTTAAAGAAATTTTGTATACCAAGTATAACGGCCGGGCCAAGATTACCATCAACCGGCCCCAAAAACTCAACGCCTTTACGAACCTGACCCTGCAGGAAATGATCAGGGCGCTTCTGGATGCCTGGACGGACAGTGGTGTAGGGGTTATCATCATTACCGGATCCGGCGACAGGGCCTTTTCAGTGGGCGGGGACCAGTCCATCCGGACCAAGGGCGGCTATGCCGGGCCTGACGAGGAAGGGAGCGGCTTCGCGGGTCTGGGCAACCTGCCTCTGGCCAACAACCACGCCCTGATGCTGCAGCTGATCAGGACAATTCCAAAACCGGTGGTGGCTATGGTTAATGGCTATGCCATCGGCGGCGGCCACGTCATTCACGTGGTCTGTGACTTGACCGTTGCTTCGAGCAATGCCAGGTTCGGGCAGGTCGGGCCCCGGGTGGGCAGTTTTGACGCCGGCTACGGCAGCGCTTACCTGGCCCGGGTGGTGGGTGAAAAGAAGGCCAGGGAAATTTGGTACCTGTGCCGGCAGTACTCCGCGGAGGAAGCCCTGCAGATGGGGCTGGTGAACTGGGTTGTTCCCCCTGAAAAACTAGAGGAAGAGGTGGAAAGTATCTGCGATACCCTGCTGTCACACAGCCCCACCGCCCTCGCCGCCCTCAAGACTTCCTTCAATGCCGACACCGAATCCATCTGGGGCATCCACTCCATGGCCGGGATTGCCCTGAACCTCTACTATGGGACCGATGAGGCCATGGAGGGCAGAAACGCCTTCATGGAAAAAAGAAAACCGGATTTCAGCAAATTCCGGAAATAGGTTATGGGGGGCGGCGGGTGGCGAATGTTTCCGCGGGTTCAGCGGCGGTCTTCCGAAGGAGGTGATGGAAAGGGGTTGTTTTATTGTTGCTAAACCTGCATAACAAGGGGGCACTTTGAAGATGCAGCTGCTTGGAGAAATGCTGGAAAGTACAGTAAAATCCTTTCCCCGGAATATTGCCGTGATCAGTGAGGGAAAAGAAACCGACTACCGGACCTTCAGCCAAATGGTGGACAGTGCGGCTTACGGGCTGCAAAAGCTGGGGGTAGGGCCCGGCCACCCCGTCATGCTATACATGTCCAACTGCCTTGAGTTTGCGGTCTGCCATTTCGCGCTGATCAAGCTGGGGGCCGTCTCCGTGCCCCTGAACATTATGTACAAGGCCCGGGAGATTTCCTACATAGCGGGCGATACCGGTTCCACCTGCATAATTACGGAAAAAAAACTGGTGGACCTGGTCCTGGCGTTGAAGAATGAACTGCCCGGCCTGAAAAACATTGTTTCCAGCGGTGAAGAACTGCCTCCCGGGGTTTTTCCCTTCGGGCAGTTCACGGCTCATTACCGGGGGGAAAAAGTACCGGCGGTTGACGCCGGCTACGACGACGTGGTGAGTATTATCTATACCTCGGGAACCACGGGCAGGCCAAAAGGGGCCACCCAGACCCACCGCAGCATCCTGACCAACGTTTGGGGCTTACGGCCGGTGAACAAGTTCGGACCCCAGGACCGGCTGGTCTGTGCCCTCCCCCTGTACAACAATTTCGGCCTGAATGTTGTTATGATGTCGGCCTTCAACAGCGGGGCCTGCCTGGTGATACTTGAACGCTTTGATGCGGAAAAGGTCCTGGAGGCCGTTCACCTGTACCGGGGTACCTGCTTTTTCGGAACCCCCACCATGTATGTCTACCTGTTGGAGAAGTACGACCCCGAAAAGTACGACCTCAGCTCCCTGAGACTGGTCAATTGCGGCGGGGCTCCCTGTCCGGACGAGGTTATCAGGGAGTTCCAGAAAAAATTCGGAGTGGTCTTTTTAAACGGTTACGGGCAGACCGAGGCCTGCGGCTTCACCACCCTGAACCCCCATGACGGAGTGAGGAAAAAGAGCTCGGTTGGGGTGCCCATTGCCGGGGTTTGGATCAGGATTGTCGACGATGACGGGAATGACCTCCCCCCCGGTCAGGTAGGGGAAATCCTGGAGAAGGGGGATGTCTTTTCGGTGCACAGGTACTGGCGTCTGGAGGATATAAACAGGCAGGTTTACAAGGACGGCTGGTTTCACAGCGGGGACCTGGGCTTCATGGATGAAGACGGCTACCTCTACGTTGTGGACCGCAAGCAGGACTTAATCATCACAGGGGGGCAGAACATATATCCGGTAGAGGTGGAAGAGGTGTTGTACACCAATCCCAAGGTGAGCCTGGCTGCGGTGGTCGGCGTGCCGGACAAGAAAAAGGGCGAACTGGCCCGGGCATATGTTGTCCTCAAAGAAGGTGAAAAAGCCACCGAAGAGGAGATTATCAACTACGTCCGGGAACGGATCGCCAAGTACAAAGCCCCCCGGTCGGTGGTATTTGTGGAGTCGATGCCTCTCGGTCCCACTGGCAAGATACTGAAGAGGGTACTCCGGGATCAGTTAAGGAAGGACCTTCAGGAAACGGGAGAATAGCTTGGGCTGCAGAGGGGAGGCCGTGTCAGGTTTCCCCGTACTTTTTACGAGAATGGCTCAAAATATTGAGACAGGGGGAATCAAGATGGATTTATTCAAGTGGCCGCGCCAGACCGACGTTAAGGACCATGACCTGTTCACCGAAGAGCATTTCGGCAAGGAGCCGCCGTGTGTTCTGTACGAGAAAAAACCCGTTCTCGACCAGGACGGGAAGCCGGTGGAAGGACTGTACACGGCCTGGATAGTGCTTAACAACCCGGCCCAGTACAACTCATACACCACGGAGATGGTCAAGGGGGTTATCGCCGGGTTTCACCGGGCCTCCATGGACCGGTCGGTGGTGGCTGTGGTGTTTACCGCAGTGGGTGACAGGGCCTTCTGCACCGGGGGCAACACCAAGGAATACGCCGAGTATTACAGCGGCAACCCCAGCGAGTACGCCCTGTACATGGACCTGTTTAACGGCATGGTGGACGCCATTTACATGTGCAAAAAGCCGGTCATCTGCCGGGTGAACGGCATGAGGGTGGCCGGGGGCCAGGAGATCGGGATGGCCTGCGATATTTCCATCTCTTCCGATCTGGCGGTATTCGGCCAGGCCGGCCCCAGGCACGGGTCGGCCCCGGTGGGGGGCACCACGGACTACATCTTCTGGTACCTGGGCGTGGAGCAGGCCATGTGGAGCTGCATATCCTGCGAGCTGTGGAGCGCCTACAAGATGGAGAGGCTCGGCCTGATCTCAAAGGCTGTTCCGGTCTTGAAAAAAGACGGCCAGTTTATAAGAAACCCGCAGGTGATTACCGACAGGTACCTGGAAGGCGGGTCAATCGTGTACGGGGAGTTTGTCAAGGGCCAGGCGGCGGCAGAGGCAAGGGCCCTGGTCAAGGAGTGCGAGGTGGACTTCAGCTTGCTGGACAAAGAAGTGAACAGGGTCGTCTGGACCCTGACCAACCTCTTTCCGCACTGCCTGATGATGTCCATCGACGGCATCCGCCAGAAGAAAAAATTCTTCTGGGACATGAACAAGCTGCCCAGCAGGCACTGGCTGGCGGCCAACATGATGAGCGAGGCCTACCTCGGCTTCAACGCCTTCAACAACCGGAAGCTGACCGGCGGCAAGGACGTCTGCGATTTCGTGGAGTACCGCAGGCAGCTGGCCCAGGCCAAAGTGTTCGATCAGGACCTCATCGACGCGGTGCTGCCCAAGCGGGTTGAATAAAAAGCCGGGCAGAGGGAGGACTCAATGACTTACCAGTTTATAAAAGTGAGAAGCGGGGACGGCCTGGCCGTGGTCACCTTAAGCCGGCCGCCCCTGAACGTCCTGACCATCCCCATGATGGAAGAGCTGGTTTCGGCCCTGCAATGGGCTGTATGCGAGCCGGGAGGACTTATCCTGCTGGAGGCGGAAGGCAAGGCCTTTTCGGCCGGGGTGGATGTGGCCGACCACACCGAGGACAAAGTGGATCAAATGATCGACGTGTTTGACCGGATCTTTTTGACCATGGCCGGGACGGACAAGGCCATCGTGGCCGCGGTGAACGGGGCCGCCCTGGGCGGGGGGTGCGAGCTGGCTCTTTTCTGCGACCTGGTGGTGGCCTCGGACAAGGCAATATTCGGACAGCCGGAAATTGCCGTGGGGGTATTCCCGCCGGTGGCCTGCTACCTGCTGCCCAGGCTGACATCCTGGCCCAGGGCCCTGGAGCTGCTGCTGTCCGGCGAAGTCGTCAGCGCCGACCGGGCGGAGGAGCTGGGGCTGGTGAACAGGGTTGTTCCGGCGGATTCCTTTGCCGACGGGGTAAAAGAATTTTTACAGAAGTTTTCGGTTCAGAGCCCGGTGGTGCTGACCCTGACCAAGAAGGCTGCCAGGGCGGGCCTGGGCAAGGACTTTGCCGAGGGAATCAAGGCCATCGACGCCATTTACCTGCAGGAGTTAATGCAGACCGGGGATGCCTTAGAGGGTCTTAAGGCCTTCATGGAGAAGCGCAAGCCGGTCTGGAGGAAATTTTGATGGGGAAACTAGATTTTCATGCCTAGACTGTGCCCCGCTGGAGCATGGCTAGGAATGTATAAAATTATCTAAGGGGAATTGTGTGTATGGGGGAGTTCAGCGGGAAAGTGGCCGTCGTTACAGCCGCCGCCGGAGCCGGCATCGGGCAGGCGGTGGCCAGGAGCCTGGCCGGCGAAGGGGCCGGTGTCGTGGTGAGCGATGCCCACGCCAGGAGGCCGTACAGCGTGGCCGAAGAAATTTCCAGGGAGTACAATGTCAAGGCCGTCGGCATCCAATGCGACGTCAGGGACCGCCGGCAAGTTGAGGCGATGGTGGAATTGGCCCTGAAGGAATGGGGCAGGATTGACATCCTGGTAAACAACGCCGGCATCGACAGGCCTGTACCGGTCTGGGAAATGGACGACGAAACCTGGAACCTGGTCATTGACGTCAACCTGAAAGGCGCCTTTAACTGCTGCCGGGCCGTGCTGCCGGTGATGATCAGGCAAAGGCAGGGCAGAATAGTCAACCTCTCCTCGGTGGTGGCCTGGACGGGTGGCAGGGAAGAGGGGGCCGCCTACGTTGCGGCCAAGGCGGGCATTCAGGGCTTTACCAGGGCCGTGGCCGGCCAGGTCGGGGAGTTCGGCATCAACGTCAACGCAGTCGCCCCGGGACTGGCCTACAATCCCTTTTTATCCAGGGTGCGCCCACCCGAATATTTCGAAGAAGTGAAAAGGCGGACCCCCCTGGGCAGGGCGGGTACGCCCCAGGACATGGCCGAGGCTGTTCTTTTCCTGTGTTCCGACAGAGCGTCCTTTATCACGGGATCCTGCCTGTGTGTCAGTGGAGGCTGGTTCATGTATTGAACGGCCGTTAGTCCCGGGCCGGGTTTTCCAAGGCTTCCGCGGCATCATGGCCGTGCCGGCCTTGTGTAGAAGCCGCCGTTTCGGGCACCTTTAGACCTTGAATGTGCCCACCAGGGCATTAAGCTCCTCGGCCAGCCCGGCCAGGGAGTCGGCCGAAGCCGATACCTCCTCCATGGCGGCGGTCTGCTCCTCGGTAGAGGCCGCCACGCTCTGTATCCCGGCCGACATTTGATCGGCGGCCGAGGCCACTTCCCTGATTTGAAAGGTCAGCTCCCGGACGGCGTTGATGATGTTATTGAATGATTTGCCGGCTTCCCGGACCACCGCGCTTCCCGCCTCAACCTGCCGGCTTCCCTCAGCCATGGTTTCTACCGCCCTTTGGGATTCCGCCTGGATTTCGGCAATCAAGCCGCTTATCTCCTTGGTGGCGTTTGCTGACTGTTCGGCCAGTTTTCTCACTTCCTCTGCCACCACCGCGAAACCGCGGCCCTGCTCTCCGGCCCGGGCTGCCTCGATGGCCGCGTTTAGAGCCAGGAGGTTGGTCTGTTCGGCTATCCTGTTGATTAGTTCGATGATTTGATTGATTTCCTGGGATTTGCGGTTGAGTTCGTCAATGGTCTTGGCTGCCTTTGCCGCCGAATGGGCTATGGCCTCCATCTGCCCGGTCACCCCGGCGATTCCACGGTCGCCCTCGACGGCATGGCCGGCCGCAGCCTCCGATGCCGCCGAAATCTGCTGAACATTGCCTGCGACTTGTTCCACCATTGTGGCCAACTGATTCATGGTGGCGGCGTTTTCGCTGGCGCTTGCGGAGGTCTGCTGGGCGCTGGAATTCAGCTGCTGTGAAGAAGCCGATACGCTGGCGGCCTTGTCCGCTATCTGCCTCACCAGTTCCCCCATTTGTTGAATCATGACCCTGAAGGCTTCGGCCAGCTGGCCTATTTCATCCCGGGAACTGACCGTGATTTCCGTCGTCAGGTCCCCGGACGAGGCTGCCTTGGCCGCCCTTACCAGATCGGACACCGGGCGCGTAATGCTGCGGGAGATCAAAAAGGTGATCAGGACGGCCAGGACCAGTGCCGCGCCGCCGATTGTGAACATTTGCGAACGGGCCCTGTGATGCGCCCCGGCCGCTTCTTCGTAACGGAATTTGTTGCGGTTTTTCTGATAATCCACCAGTTCATGCAGCGTCGTGTTCACTCTTAACATGGCCGGGGCTGAATCATTTATCAATACAGGAAGGGCCTCTTCAACCTTGCCGGCAAGGCCCAGCTCGATGACCTTGTTGTTGGCCGACAGGGCTTTTTTTATGTTTTCCTCCAGTGTGACGATCAGTTTTTTGCCTTCCTCGGTGTTGTCAAGCTGCTGGAGTTTCTGTAAAGCCTCGGCGTATTTTGCCCGGGCAATTTCGATTTTCCTGACGGAGTCCTGGCGGACGGCCTGGTATTCACTCAGCAGCAAGTTTCTCATTTCAATGTTGATTTCGTCCATGGAGTTTAACATCTCATTTGCCAGGGAGATCCGCACGTTGTTTACATTGTAAATCCGGTCCAGCCTGGTCTGGATCGTGTCCATGTTCCCAATCCCGACTACCAACAACAGGACCAGCAGGGCCAGCAGGAGGCCGAAGCCCAGTCCCAGGCGGAAACCTATCCCTCTCCTCACAGTTTTTTCATCCTTTCTTTAATACAGATTTCACATTCACTTAATATTTTTTAAAAAATAACGCCTGAAGAGAATGTCGCGTTCTACGTTGCCACCTGCAGGAATATTTTAATTTTTAGTGAAAAGCCTCTTAAACCATTTAAATTTTAAAATTTTACCTTCTCCTTATGAAAAAATTTCTCGCTTTTGCAAAAAAAATAGTGAACAAAATTGATATAATTTCCTTAATTAAGTTAATACTTTCAGTTGTTTCCGTCAGGCCAGATATGACTTACGGGCAGGCCGATGATTTCGGCGATTACCGGCCTGACGCGCTTCAGCCCCTTGTATTTTTTTGTGCCGTTGACGGCCTGGCTGACCGCTTCCTTGGAAACACCGGCCCTGACCGCCACATCGGCCAGCCTGACACCGCGCCGCAGTAGTTCGGCCCTGATTTCGTTGGGAGACATGCCCTTTTTCAAAGTCCCCTCCCCTTTCATAGTTATGTGAAAGATAAGATCTAACTTAATTTTGTTAAATATAACATGTTATACAAAATATAACGTTGCACTTGAACAATTGTCAATATTTTGTTCTTTATAAATAAGGACATTTGTCCTCCCAAAACGAGGTTAGACAACTCCCGAAAGCTCATGTAAGCTAAAAATAGCCGACGGGAGGGGACCTAAGAGAAGGAGGACGAAAAATGGAAACTGCGGTACAAGAACGAATCCAGTCG
>DYET01000133.1 GCA_020725625.1 Desulfovirgula sp.
CCGAACTCTGGGCCTTTGGCGTGTAGGTAAATATATTTTAAACAATTGTGTTGCGTATCCGGTAAGACCAGAATTCTTAGCTTCAATAATACAAAAGGTCGTTCTTATTGCTTAAGCCAATTAAAAGTGGGGATACTTCAGCTTTTACACCGTGGAGGGATGTGGTTTACTTCATATAGGTGAAGATAGCGTTGAAATGAAAACAGGAGTTTTAATAATGGTTCCCGCCGGGATTGAGCGCCAGATTGAAGCACTTAGCCGGCTATCAGTTCTAGCCATACAGGTACACAAAGCTAAGTAATCCACTTTCCAAGGTACTGGAACAGGATTTTAAATGAACGGTGCTTCAGCCCTTGAAGGCAAAAAAATTGTCTTTCGCTTACCGCCCTACGCCATTGTCAAAAAAATGCTTTTCTCTCAAAAATATTTACATGCGAATTCTGGGTAACACCTATTCTTTTGGAAGCATGGCCATTTTAACTTAAGCGCTTACGTGGGTGCCATCACAAATCTGGCGCCGGACTGGTGGTTCTTACCTATATACTCTTAATTTTTTCAATAATTTCATCCATTTCTTCTTTTGATATTTCCCCCGAAGCATACCTTCTTTTTATAATCTCCAAAGCGGCTTGATCTTCCAATTCGGCAATACCAGGCAATTTTTTTAACATACCAATTATGTAAGCCAATAACGCGATTACCGGTATTTCAGCAATGAGTATCCATAAAATAAAGCTCAAAGCTGATGGAAAAGCTGAAAAATAAGACGACATATGGGACAAGTTGATCACCTCTTAATAACAGGATAATTGAATTGTAATATTAAATTGTTACTAATTTGTGATGGAAGTGTTACAAAATAAGCAAAGATTTTAATATGTTTTCCCCTGGTTTACCTCGGAGCTTTTGATTATTATTAATTTGAGTAATATAAACAAAAATGTAATCTATTTTTTATGGAGTGGCGTATACGGCCAATTTCTCGTTAAGTGAATCGCAAAGTTTTTCTGTTTCACCATTTTTTAATCACCCGGATTACGAAATAAATAGTGAACCAGTAAAAGAAATCGTGTCATAGGGGTACTGAAATAGAAGAAGTAAAAACAGTTTGCTTAACCGGACAACATTTGGAAGGTTTTCACCGAAATAAGAGTACATTATTAATACCGGAATCTGGCCAACGGCCGTCGCCCACAGAAAAGTACCGAACTTCATGCCGGTCAGCCCGGCCATATAACTTACCGGATCCATCGGGACGAAAGGGAGCAGCCGGCAGATTAATATCGTGTGAGTTCCGTATCGCTTAAAAAACTTAAAGCTTTTATTCAGGTTCTTATGACCCACGAATTTTTCCACTACTGGCCTGCCGTACATTCTTGCCAGGCCAAAACAGATAGAGGCGCCGATTAACGTGCCGGCCCAGCTGATTGCCGCACCGTATAGCCAGCCAAACACATAGGCATTTGCCAGGGTTATTACCAGCGACGGCAGCGGTGAAAAGATGGCTTGAGCCGACATAAGAAAAATCGATATTAATGGTCCCTTAACCCCCAGTTCCCTAAAAATTTCCCGCATGCCGTGGGAATCCATATGAATGAAAGGTAAACAACACCATGACGACCAGAATTAAACCGGGAATGACAAACATTTTAATCAGTTTCTTTAGTCGCTCTGAATAACTCCTCCCGGCATCCCGTTGCGTAGTGGGAGTGGGTGACTGGTACATTTTCACCACCCGCTATCGTCCAAATTGTCAACAGGATATAAGTCCACAGTCTTCAAGAATTCTTTCTCCCTCCGGGCTTGTAAGTATCTTTACGAAGTGGTTTGCAAGCTCTTTTTGGCTGCTTTTTTTAGGTATGGCAACGGCAAATTCTATAGGAGCACCTCTGACCAGTGAAACCCCTCCACCTTTGCCGGTAACCGTAACGGTGACCTGTGAATAGTAATCTGCGTAAGCAGGGTTGGAGAGGTTTATTCTCTCAGGAAACCCGATATATTTAAAGCCCAACTGTTTCGTAACAGAAAGGTATTCAAATATATAATCAACCTTGCCCTCCAGTAAAGCACCGCCCAAATCTATTGACTTGGGATAAATGTATTCCTGTCCGCATTTCTGGTTAAGTGTCTCAAAAAGGCCGGGCTTATTGTAGAATTTTTCAGCCAGCTGCCAAACCATCAACGTCCTGTATCCGCACGGGTCGAGATTATGGTCCGATCTGGCAAAAGAGGCCCGGCTTTCAAGCAATACATCCATCCAGTTATCTTTACTAATGGTGCTGCTGTTCTGGGAGAACTCATCGTAGGCCAAAACCATCTGGTCGGTGGCGAATACAAAAAAAACATCAACATGTTCCGGTACCAACATATCCTCAAAAACATGAGGGTCAGCCAGCGCCACCACGTCAACGTCCTGACCCTCCAATATAGCGTAGGCGCAAGCCCTTGATCCGGCATAGTCAAGTGCCACCTCCACATGAGGGTAATCATCCCAAAATAAATGCACACACTCTTTCATTGGTTTTCTCAAAGCACCGGCGTGCAGTATTTTCAGTACATCTTTTTTGTTATTCATACCCTGACCTCCAGCTAAAACGTTAATTTCAACCTGTTTGATAAGGTTCCTGTTATTTGTATGGTCATCCATTTTCTATGCTGTTGTAATTTGATAGAAAGGATTCTATTTGTTTCACCCGGGCTTTAAGTGCCTTGGCCCAGTCGTCAAGGGATTTCCGGCCTTGGGCGGTCAGCTCATACTGTCTCCGGGCCGGTCCAAACTCGCCGTGTTCCCACCTGGAAACAATCAAGCCTTCCTGCTCCATCCGCCTAAGCATTCTGTATACCGTCGCCGCCTCCAGTTCTCCGTCAATGCAGTCCATCTGGTTGAGCTTTTGTATAAGTTCGTACCCATGGGTCTTATTTGTTGCCAGCAAAAGCAGAATTGTAGGATGTGTAAGTTTTTCTAATGGAACAGACACACTATTATTGGTATTTTTTTCATTATTATCGGCACACATCAAACCATCTCCATGATAAAAGTCTCGTATTTATTTATGACCCAACTGTGAGGGGTTAAATAAAGAACTGGATAATGTAACGTAAAGCCAGGAAGAGTATAAGCGCGGCCATTATTGCCTTTACAATTTTTTCCTTCAGGTACTTTTGTATATATGCTCCACAATACGTTCCTAAAAGCCCCCCTACTCCGAATAAGGCTCCTAAAGCCCAATCCGGCGCCACGTTAGTGGTCGCTCCCACCGCGGTCATTGCCAGTATGGAGTAAAATGCAACTCCTGCGATGGAGGTAAGGAATGTCCCGGCCAGGGCAGCTCCGGCCACCGTGTATACCGGCAGGCCCAGAATGGACACGCAGAATGGAGCAATAATTGCGCCTCCGCCTATTCCGTATATTCCTCCGATCAACCCCACCGCCAAGGCTAGAGTGAAAATGGCCATGGTGCCGAAGGAGTATGTCTCACCCCAGAATTCATATTCGATTTTCCTGAGGGTGAAGCTTTTAGTTTTAACGATGGCGTCGGCTGGCAGGCCGGCGGCGATCTTTTTATTGCTTTCAGCCCTCATCTGATCTACCCGTTCTTTAAATTTCTGCTCCAGTGCTTTGTTCTGAGATTTTTTATTTTTAGATCCACTGGTAAATTCAAGAACTATTCTTATTCCAAGGTATAACAGCACTGAACCTACGAATAATTTGAAGGCCCTTGGATCCGGCAGATATACTATCCTAACCCAGGAACCCAGGAAAACCCCGGGCAGGGTTCCTACAATCACCACCCAGGTCAGAGGCCAAGCCATGCGCCCCTCTTTAATAAACCTGTACAGTCCTCCCGGAATAGCAACTATGTTATAGATTAAATTTGTGGGGCTGACCGAAGGACTGGTATATTGAAGCACACTGACCTGAAAAGGCAAAAGTAAAAATGCTCCGGAAATACCTGCCGTTGAAGTTATTGCAGATACTAAAAAGGCAACCAGAGGTGGGATGAAAGGATTCACCTCGACACCTGAAACCGGGAAATACATTGCATCAGCCCCTTTTATATTTATTAAACATGTTTTAAACTAAATAAAACTTAATAATGTGGATAGCAAAACTGTCATGGACCTTTACCATCCAATTTAATAGCCTTTATAGCTTCATAAATAAGTATTGGCTGCCCGTTCTCCACACGGATTCTCACTTCGCCCCACCCCATTTCCCTGATGAATTTTATTAAAAATAACTCCTTACTGGTAATAACCTATTGCATGGCATTATCCGCAGACATTTTTTAACACCCTTTCCAATCATGACTTAAACACTTTACACATAGAGACAATATAGCCCTATGTACATATTGTACTTAGATTAAGTCTACTATATTGTGCCGTTTTACACAAGTACCTTTGTCGCAAAATTTTTAAACTTTCCAGGGGAAGGTTTTGCCCCCTTCCCCTGCTTTAGCGATTGGCTGAAGGATATCTATCAGGGTCCCCCAGAATCAGCATATGCCGCACCGGTACCCAAATCCCATTCTGCCACATCGGCCGAAACCAATTTGCCCTAATTTGGCCAACTGCCCCTGGGTTGCAATTCATTATTTATACCTTTTTTCGCTGTTCCAAGATTTTCGTTACCGCTTCTCTTTCAGTTTCAACACTTTCAAGTCCCTGAATATTCTTAAGCTCTTTAAGCTTGGTGCTTTCGGGGACTGAATCGGGGATTTTTACCGCCTTATATAATTCGGCTTTAGAATCTGATAGGCCTTTGAAACCTCTTCAAGACTATTAAAGACCTTGATCTCCTCTACTGGCTGGTAATTGACCTCAACCTGATTAACCTTTTTAACAAGGTCAAGGTCCCTTACAATCAACCCCCCGCTGGAGGACTGCCAAATATCGGCTGCACGCGCAAGTCCGTAGGAACCTAGGAAAATAAACAAGGCCGCGCCGGCAAGGACCAGAGGCGACATGCTGCGTTTCAGTCCAGGGCTGCCAGCAGCTTCCGACCACAAGGGCCCCCTGCGTAGGACAATTTGCCTAACAATCCATGCAATTAATGCACTCTGGATCACTAACAACACTGGTGTTATCTACTCTGACATTCATTGGGCAGACATTACTACAAACATGACAATTAATACATATATCAATGTTTGTATTGTCAAACGGACACTGTTGGTCGCATATATTTTATATAGGGCACAAACTCTGGAAAGGGTTTATAGAAAATCGCCCCTGAAAATCATTGCGTCTCGTAGATTCAGGGGCAGTTTTCTTTTTTATTCTGACTGCTAATGGCCAGCCCGGGCAATCTGCACCTCCATGGCTGCTTTTTCCTCCCTGGCCTGGGCCAGTGCTTCCCTCAACCTGCCAATTTCCGCCATTGCCTCACTCCTTACGGCCATAACTGCTCTTTCCTTCTCCAATTCTGCACGCTCTGCGGCCCTCTGTAAGTCCTCTTCCATTCTGGCAATCTGGGCGTCCAGGGCGATTTTTGCTTCATCCTGCGCCTTCCGCAAGGCCTCCTCGGCCTTTTCCAGGAACCTTGACAATTCAGCGGTTTTTTTCCTTTCATCTTCGGCTTCCTGCCGGTATGTATTTGCCTGATTAGCAAGAGCCTCCATCTCTGCGGCTTTTGTTTTGGCTGCGGCCGCCGCCTCTTCAGCCAGGGCCGCCAGCTTCGCCGCCTGTTCCCTGGATTCCAGCGCCCTGTCCAGGGCCTCCCGCATTTCCCTCACTTCTTTTTCCGACTGCTCTCGAATCAGTGCTGCTTCCGCCCTGACAGCTTCAAGCTGTTCCCCGGACTCTCTGACGGCTTTATCAGCCTGTTCTTTTGTGTCCAGTGCGACTGCTTTTACCCTTTGCATTTCTTCTTCAGCCCGGGAAACCCTGTCGGCATCGGCTTCCTTCTGATCCCTGGCGGCCATGACCAGACTGAGATAAATTTCTTCCACCCTGGCCAGGTGATAGCGCAGTTGTTCCATCTCTTTCACGTTGTCCGTAGACTCCCGCACCTGGGCGGCCTCGTACGCTGCAACAAGCCTGCTGAAAAAATCCTTCTGAGTGGTCCCCGCCGCCTGGGCCATCACTTCAAATTTGGCCTTGACAGTCTCATCCACCTTGGCTGAGAAAACGGTGTCTGCCATAGTATGTTTCCCTCCCTTGTTTAAGCTAGGACTTACCATGGTATGCTGTCTTACTCATATCATACCATAATTATTGTGTGGTTCCGTGGAAAGCCAAGATCGCCGGTAAGTTTTTGCGATTGAATTTCGCCCGATCTTACCATGGTAAGTTCCTATACTTTTAACTAACCGATAAATTAAAACGGGAGAACCGGCCAGGGAAAATATAAGGTCCCCGATTTACATAAAAATAGGCCGGCTGGAATACGTGCAGGGGTCTTGCGCAACAATGCACAAGACCCCTGCAAAAATGCATAACTATTGTTCGTAGTTTTACTTTTTCTCCGCAGAGGGCTCCACCCTCCGCATTTTACTAATACCCGAAACTACGTCATCCAGGCTCATTTGATCGAGCCAATTGCTTCTATCTTTGGTATAATCTCCTGTTCCCATATCATACTGCTGGATAAATCGAGCCATTCCCGTAGGGCCAAGGGATTTTATCAAGGCCTCCAATCCGGCGTTTCTGATTTGGTTAGGACTCATCGATTGCGCTTGCATTTTGTATCACCTCCATAAACCATGAGACTGGATTCTCCACTCTCACTCTCAGTTTATTTTTATTCTTTTTTGCCATTTTTAGAAACTTGTCATCAGTGGTAAGGAGTACCTCGGCAACCACACTCTCGGCACAGGCAAGATGCAAAGCGTCGTATGCCTTAAATCCTGATTTAATCAGAATACTGGCCCGTTTTTTAATACTCTCATCAACTTCTATTCTCTCATGAGCCAGGTTAGTAAAAGCAAAAACCTTTCCTTTTCTTTCATGGTCGGGAGTGACTGAGATTTCAAAATCGATTGCTTCACTGCTGACTAAACACCATCTTCCTGCCTCGCATCCGGAAAGGATTGCCAAAACGGCTTCTGATTCAAGGCGAATTCTATCCTGTGTTTGGTCATCAAACGGTCTGTTAAGACAACAAACATCAAGGTAAATCATTATCAATATTCCCTACCCTTCCGCCCGTGTTCGGGCGTTGTATATCGGAAAGTAGGAATCAAACCATCTCCACTAAGATCCGTTTCTTTTGGATCGAAAATACTTCAGCCCTGGTAATTAATCAATTCTTTATATAACCGCTTTTAATTGTTAAGCGTCTCTTCTTTCTTATCTCCATTGGCCGTGGCCCGTAATTCGTCACAGGTGTTCATCATCAGCTTTTTCAACAACACAAAACACTTTTATCTTCTCCAGCATCTTCACTCTCACTAATATTATACCCCGATTCCTTGCTTCATTTCCAGAACAATAGACTACCCGCTATTAAAGATCGCGGGCGAGAGCCATATATACCACCTCAAGGTTATTGCCACCCTTCTCTATTTTTTATACTACCACTTCCTTGGTCATCATGATTTGTTAACTATGGCCTTATGATTGCCCTTTGCATCCGGGCGTCCATTCCGTTATATATTTGCTCCAACTCGGCATATACGCTTTCAGGGTCCCCCGGACTGTCAAACGGCAGGTGCCACGCTTTCCAGGATTCATTGAGGACTGCGACCGGTACCGGTATCATATCGCACCCGTGCCTGTTCTCAGCAATAACAATGATACTGGTGGTATCATCATAAGATGGGTCGATGTATACTGAAAACTGTAATCGGGGGTATTTTGCCTCAATCAGATTTACGATTGGCCTGTAAAAATGGTAGAACTTGGACCATACACCCCTTTTGATGTCTTCATCGTCAAAGAAAGCACCGTTTATACTGGTGCAGCCGCCGGGTTCGGAAAGGAATTCCATGTGGTAGGCATAGAAAGCCTCTACCAATTCCTTTGGAACAGTAAAGGCGTGCACAGCCGGCTTGAGATTATCCACCTCGCTGTCTTCAAGAAATTCCACCTTTTTACCGCACTCTTTCATCAGTTCCAGCTGGGCCAGGAAGATCTCCCTCCCCGGATTTCGTTTTCCATTCACTATCAATCACCGCCAGCCCCGTCAAATCAGGGGACGGGCCGGCGATTTCACCTCCTTGCGGACAAACCATCTCCCTGAACACCCTGCGTTTTTTAACCACCGTATAACTCTCTTCCGCTATTTCCAGCCCGCAGTAATATTTCAGGACACCGACCATATCGTCGAACAGCCGGTCAAATCTCCTGAGAGTGAGAAAAATCTCTTTGACCTCTGCGTGGGACATTTCCAACAGATCCTCTTCACTCCTGACAGGAAAGCCGTCCTTTATGTGACTGTTCCGGCGGCTCTCCATGACTATGTATCCGCCACTTCGGCCGTTTGTGTACACACCTATTCCGGTCTCGCCTTTGAATTCATTAATAAGTAGTCGCAGGTCCTCCCAGAGATCCTGGCTGAGGTTTTCATCACATATAATCTCGAAGGCCCTGTCCAGTTCCCCACTTGTCAGGGGCAGCCTGTGAATTTTTATGCACCGGCTGTAACCGATCAGGCCGTTCCAGCTGTTCATGGTCCAGTACGTTTCATGTCCGGTAATGTAGGCGATCATTTCCCTCTTTGTTTTTCTCGGCATAAATAAGGGGCGGTTGCCGGCGCCGCCCCACTTTTCCCTCCTTTCGGATTTAAGGGCGGGCCGGACCGTCCGGTTAACATCTCAACCTTTAACAATCCGTCCATTTTCCTGCCACGGAGATATTTTAAACTCACTCCCGGCGGCCAGAAGTGCAGAGATCTTGAAGGCCTCATCCGATACGCTCTGTAATACATCAATGACCTGGTTCAACGTTCTGACCTGCGGGAGTTTAACGGAGTATTTCCTGAAGGTCAAATTGGCCTGCCGGTAATCAAAAACATCGACGTAAACATTTAACCCTATAAACATGGTGTTTTCATCGTCGTAGTCAATCTCCGCATCCATGGGCGTCGGTAATAAATCATCACAGGGAAAGTGAATCAATAAAGAACCAAAGAGGTTTTTTAGAGAGGCCTCGCCGAAATGATCGAAGTTAAACTCAGCCTTAAGGTAAGACCCAAGGGATTTCACATCTTCGACTCCAATGGCGCGCATCTCTTCAATGTCCCTGGTTATTTCACGTCCGTTATCCGACTCAAAAATATTCAGGACGGCAAGCAGAACAGAGTGTTTAACTGATATACCGGCCTCTATCGCTTTCTTTGCCATTGATTGGGGGCGGGCCGGTGGGCCCACCCCCTTTACCTCCTTTCATCGGTAAGTAGGTGGGCAGTCCGCCCCGGCCATATTTTCTTAAGAAGCTGGTTTCTTATTCTTATCTTTAACCGGAGAAATCACTTTTTCACTGCCAAATACCGACTCCAGCTTCCGGATCATGTCTCCAATCATGGAGTTCCACTCCGCCACTTCCCGGACGAGGGCTTCGTAGTCCCAGTTATCCCAGAAGTGACCCTCATCGCTTACCCGTTTCAGTATGCCGATCTTGTCCGCCTCTTTCAGAAGGGTGCAGACCGACACGTGGCACCTGAGGAAATGTTCCGCTGATATGTTGCTGGCGTACTGGGTCTTGCAGAAAGAACCCCATCTCCACCCGCCTCCAATCCCCGTCTGGATCTTCCGGCCCATCTGGCCAGGCCGAAGTTTGCTTCCTCGCAATTTTCACCCGGCCACACCGAAAAGAAGTAGACTTCCTTCGGCGGCACTCCAATGTACACGTTTTCCACCTGAACGTGGGTGTTCGCCTGGATAAGGGCCCAGGTGTGCTCATCTTTGCATTTTCTTGACAGGTAATTGGCCATCTGACCTTTAAAGTGAAACACCTGTGATGAAACTTCCTCAACGGGCATGTCGAGGGCCTTCTGCCGCAGTTTCTCAAGAACTTCTTCCGGCGAATTCCCGCCGTAACCCAATTCATAATGTATGGTCAATCCCATGTATTCCGGGGCAAACCCAGCCGGTCCGCCCCATTTCCCCCCTTCTGGTTAAAATGGTTTGGACAGCTGAGAGCCCAGGATGTATCATATTTCAGGCTTACCGCGGCAACCGCTCTTTTTTCTTCTTCCGAGTCCCGGAGCGGGCCAACCTGCCTTTTCCAGGTTCTTACTCAACCTGATACATTTACTTTATAGGCCGGAAAATGATGGGTCGAAAGGACCTGAAATTCTATCCGGCCATTTTCGCCGGCATGGCGTCGCCACGCCGGCGGCGCCCGAAGACAGCAATATTCTCATATTCAACATCCTCACTACCGCTGGTCATGCCCCGGCGTTTCCGCCCGTCAACTGCCGGCTGATGGTCAACATCCAAATTCACACCGCCGCGTCCAGTCCTGGGCCTGTGTCCCAGGGACAGGAGAACCTGCCTGTTTTCCTCGGCGATCTTCTGCAGCACCCCCACAATCTCTTCCTCATCGCGGTCACCGGATCCCCTGTCCAGTATTTCCGAGAGTTCTCCCAGCTGCCTGATGACCTCACGGTCCTCCATGAAATTGAGCTGCTGCACCTTATGAGTGAGCTGGCGCAGCGACATCACGCTGGGCCCGGGCAGGTGCCCGTGCTTTTGGACATTGTCCCTGGCCGCCGACACGGCCTCGTAGATCATTGAGCGAAGCTGGGCGGCCAGGTCGGAAATGAAGCCCTGCACCTGACGGTGGTAAGTCTGCCTGATCTCGTCCGCCACGGCTTTTTCGGCGCTGGCCGCAACCTTCGAGGCCATGCGTGCCTCCATCTCGGCCATGGTGGAGGTAACCGGCACGAAGCTGAGGTCGATTTCAAACCTGCAGGATTCCCCGATCTCCTCCCTGCCTGGAAACCTGGACATGACCCTGAAAATGAAGTTCTCCACAAAGTCCTCCGGCACACTGGCGCCGGGGTCTTTCTGAAGGGTGCGGTAAACCTCCCGGGCGGCTTCACGGTACTTGGTCTCAGTGGAAAAGCGGATGCTGTCGTAATTATCCAGGATCCGTTCGTTAAGCCTCCGGTATTCTTCGCCCATTTCCTCCAGCCTGCGGCGCAGTTCGCTGTATACCTGGTAGGGCACAAACCGCCCCCATACCGTCTGAAAGCTGGATTCCCGCAACAGTCTCCTGGCGTTGGTCTCAACGGCGTCAAGGTTTCTCAGGTATCTGACCGGTATCAGCCGGCGGCGCCCCAGCCTGACGTATTCATCCAGGAATTCACGGTAGCCTGGATCACTGGCCTTGATGCCCAGGTCCTCGGCGTCAAGCCGCAACTCGAAGCGCTCCCGGGCAATTTTCAGTTCCACCAGCACTCCCTTTCTGGCCAGTCCGGTGGCGGTGGCGTCCAGGCGAACGCGGATGTCCTCCGGGCCACAGCCCAGCCTGGCAGCAATCTCGTTTTTCTGCTCGATAATGTTCCTGTCATTTTCCTCCCGGGTAATGTTATCAAGCAATTCTTTCAATGTATCCTTTATTTCCATATGTTAAAACCTCCATTTTGGGCCGGGAGGAGATCACCTCCCGGCCAGTATAACTTTTAATTTCTTCTTTTCCTGCCCTCGTTAGTGCCGCCGGTAACCACTTGCAGCTTGCGGTCGCGTTTTTCCATCACCTTCTGGCGGTAAGCCGGCGGCAGGAGATCGAGGTCGTTAGCCTCCTTCAGCGCCAGCTGGGTCATCATCTCGATGTCCCCGGTGGTCGGCCGAAAAACTTCGAGGGCGTACTGAATGTGTTCCGCCAAAACCACACCGGACCCGGCGTCCTCCGCAACATCGGCGGCTTTCAGCACCAGGGCTTCTAGCTCCGCGCCGGTGTAACCGTCGGTGGCAGTAGCGGCACGATTCAGATCTTCAGCGGACAGATCGTGGCTAATAGCATATTTCCTGAACATGACGCTGAAAATCTCGGCCCTTTCCTCCTCACCGGGCGGCAAGATGGGAATGGCCCTGTCGAACCTGCCGGGTCTTTTTAATGCCGCGTCGATCAGGTCGGGCCGGTTGGTCAGTCCGAGAAAAACCACCCTGCCCCGGTGCCTGCCGTCTGACATGAACTCCAGCAATCTCTTCAAGAGCCTGTTGGAAACCCCGGAATCACCCGAGTTATTGCGGGATAAACCGGTCTGGTCCAGTTCATCCAGCACCACCACCGTGGGAGCCAGTGCTTCAATGCACTGGAGTGCCTTCTCCAGGTTGGCCTCCGAGGACCCTACCCACTTATTCATGATCCTGGCCAGATTCAGGGAGCAACAATTAACAGCGCTTTCCCTGGCCACCGCCTCGGCCAGTATGGTCTTGCCGATGCCGGCCGGGCCGGGCATGAGCACCCCTGTCGGACAGCGCCTCAGATTTCCCTCCCGGAGGGGCTGGATGACGTTTTTGCGGAAAAATTCCTTGACGTTTTCCATCCCCCCGACATTGCTGAAATCCAGCTCAGGGTCGATTATTTGAAGCACATCTCCGTATTCCGACGAAATGATATCCTTTTTCCGCTCCTTAACCAGTTCCGGTGTAACCGGGACATCGGCGCCGGATCGCAAAAAAATGTCCTCAACATGTAACTTCTTCAACCCGGCGGTCAGCCTGGCCATTTGCGTAACAGTGATATCCCGCATGTTTGATCTGCCGTCTATGGCGTATTTCCCGGCCAGGGCCTCGATGTACTTCTGACGGTCCTCAAGATCCGGCAGCGGCACCTGAACCGCCTCAATCCGGCTGCTGGCTGAACGCAGCGCCCGGTTGACGTCGGAAAGGTTTTCGGCCACCAGGAAAACCGGGGAACCCAGATCAGCAATCTGCCTGTCCCTGGCCCACCGCAAAAGGGTGGTGAGGACGGTCCTGTCCCCCGGGGGCATCTGGGCCAGCTCGGCTGCCGGGACCAGCGTCTCCGCGTAGTCCATGATCACCGCCGTCTTGGCCCTGAATCCCCCGTTTCCGTCCGGCATGGACAGGCGCAGCGCCCCTTCCATCAGCATCAGGGCGGCCACCGGATCCCTCGGGATGATATCGTCAACCCCCATCGATCCGGTGTCTGCAGCCGTAAACCCCAGGTCCTCCAGGAGAACCTTTTTATGCGAGGGGATCGGGAACGTTATCCCGGCCGAACGGTTGTAGCACATGATTATTTCCCGCTCCGACACCAGCGGCGACTGCATCAGGAACTCAAGCACCGATGAATTGCCGTCAACGGTATCCCAGACGTTAAAGTGCAAAAGGAACATGTGGGCGATTGAAGCGCTCCACTTCCTGTGAATTTCCTCGATCCAGTGCAATGCAAACCCTCCAGATATATAATTTTTACCCGCACCACCTGTTGGTGTTGAGGCAGGATGCGCACTGCGGCGCACCCTGCTTTCCGCACAACAGGCAGAGCATTTCTGCCAGTTCCGGTGTCCACCAGTAGGCCTCGACGGTTCCGTCGGGGCGGATAATTATATCCACCTCACGGTTAGCAGCGATTTCTTTCAAAAGTTTCACCGCTGCCCACCTCACCCGCGTCAGCCTCATGTACGATAACCGGCTTATATTTCCTCCCGGTTACAGCACCGAGGGATTGTTCGAAGTCTTGCGTCGCCCTGAGGCATTCCCTGCCCGCAAAGCCCGCCGCCTCAATCTGAACCGATCCGTCGGGCCTTACAGTAATCACGATCTCTCTGGTCATTGTCACGCCGCTCCTTTCACCCGAAGCCTGATGGATCCATCCTCCAGGGTCTCTTCGGTAATGGTGGCCTTGAGCGCACGTGCCTGGCGCCTGGCCATGGCAACCGCGTATCTCTGCTTCAGGAGGCCAAATTCTGGTCCGACCACCTTCTCCACGTAGCCCATGTACCAGTCGGTGGTGAGGCTGATACAGCCGTCCTCCCCCTCATTTGCCGCTATGTCGTAGGGGGACTCCGGCGGTATGATCACCATCAGCGCGTGAAGGCTCTGGTAGTGACCCCTGGCTTCGGCATTGCGGGCCACCCCGCAGCCCAGCGACCGGGCGGCCTCCTCAAGCACCGATATATCCCGTATATTCGTTTGTACAGATGTCCAGTGGGACATGTATTTCTCCTCCTTCACAAGACAGAATCAGCTGATGTAAAGGCTGATTCTTATAGTATTCCGGCGTTTTTCATGCTCCTGAACCTGCCGCTGCCGACGACGATATGATCGAGGACCTGGACGCCCAGGATATTACCCGCGTCCACCAGCTTCCTGGTAATTTCAATGTCCTCCCTGCTCGGCTGGACATCATTTGAGGGGTGGTTATGCGCCAGTATAAGGCTTGCGGCGTTTACCAGCACGGCAGCCTTGAACACCTCGCGGGGATGTACCAGGCTTGAATTCAAGGTCCCCACGCTTACCGTGTGGATGGCCGTGGGTTCGTTCTTCGTGTTCAGGTAAATAACCGTGAACATTTCCCGGTCGGCATCCTCCAGGAAGCTCCTGATCAGTTCGAAGGCATCCTCCGGAACCTGGATTTTCCTTGGCTTGTAGAGCAGTGAGGACTCCCTCACCACTTTTAAGGTGATGATGTCAACTTTTTTAGCCCTCATAAGTACGGGGCGGGCCCTCCCGGCCCGCCCCTTCCTCCTTTCATAGAGTACTCGGGCAGGCCGGTAAGGCCTTTTCTGTTATCCCATACAGCGGTCATCTTCCGGTTCTGGGAAAAATAAAAGACGGTCCTCCATTATGGAAACCGCCTTTAATATCTCCCGGGTAGGGCTTTAGAACCTTCCCCTTTTTAAAAGTGAAATCACTTTGGCCAGGATTTCCTCGTACTCCCCGGCGTCGATGCTGCCCAACTTCCCCAGCACCAGCGCCCGGTCAATGGTGAAAATCCTGTGCAGCCTGGCGGTGGTTGGTTTCAACAACCCCGCCGCCTGCCAACCCGTTACAGTATGGTTCAGACTGCCCTTGCCGGGCAGGGAAGTAAGCATCAGGCACACCATTTCCTGCAGCCTTTCCGCCACGGCCAGCACCAGGGCCGGCCGTTTTTTCACTCCGCTCAGGTCGCTGAAGGGAAAGGGCACCAGAATTACATTACCTGGCTCAAACCCGGTCATAAACGGAGTCCTCCGGGTTATCCCACTCGGAGAATGAAGTTTCAGCCGATTTGAGCCATCCCAGCAGTTCAATCCTGTCGGCCATTTTCATCAGCAGTAACCGGATCTCCTCGTCAGTGAAACTTTCAATCTCCTGAAAGATCCTGTCAACTCTGTTTTCCGGTTGTGACATGGCAAACACCTGCCTTCACCTCCCAGAATATCACGCCAGGGATTACCTGACAAGTTTGACGCTGGTCGCGATCAGGCCCTTATCACCTTTCCGGTAGGATATCTGCACAAACTCTCCCACCGCCCCGGCCAGGGTCTGGCCATGGCTGTTTTTGGCGTAGACGGCCACCTTGTTGCCGTCCGCGGACTGGCAGTATCCCCTGACCGTGCCCGGCTTTGACTCCCGGGCTTCGAGGACCATAAAGGCGCCGGTTTCGAGTTCGTCACCATCCGGCCCGGCTGCGGCAGTCTGACCGGAGGCCCTGTTGGGACCCGCCGGAATACTGTCGCCAGCCTGCCCGCTTTTCCGGGCTGGATACTTATCGCTCAGGTTATCGCTGCCCAGAATATCATGGACAAACCTCTCCACGCCGTCAATTTTACCTGTATTGACCATCGCTGTGATTAACCCCGTCATGGCAACCAATCCTGCGTGGTCAGCCTTTGCCCTCTCCAGTTCAGCCTCGGCGAAGGCCAGATTGACCCGGGCGTCCTGGAGTTTCACTTTTATTTTCTGATATTCCGGATCGGACTCAAGGCGCCTCACAACCTCGGCCTTTCTGGTATCTTCGTTGGGAAAGGCCGGCTGGCTGTTTTTTCTTTCCGCAGCCACCTGTCCGGAAATGAGCACCTCATGTCTTTTGAGCGCTTCAAAGGTGTCGTGCAGCGCCTGCCGCGCGTCCGCCAGGCCTATGACCAGGTTCTCGATCCGCTCGCCACTTCGGGCAAGATTCTGAACAAGTCTGAACATGCTATCCCCCCTTTACACCCGGTATCAGGGCAGAACTTTATTCTGGACCGCGGTTTGATTAAAGACCCGCGGCCGCTCTCTTGCGCCTTACTGCCCACCGGCTGATATGGCTGTTCCCGGATACCCTCAGGTTTCCGCCGGCCTCCTCCAGGAGAAAGCCCAGCAGGTTGATGCTTTCCAGGGGAACCGTGAGAAGAGCCACGATCAGCCCGACGATGGCTGACAGGAGTCCCGTCCAGGGGCTTTTCCACCTCCACTTTCCGGTCCGGTAGAGAACCGGCTGGAAAATGCCCACCCCTGTTTCCCTGGCCGTTATAAGTGAACGGCCAACCGTTTTCAGAACCGCTGCCGTAAAAAAGCAAACCACGCTTTTCCGGAAGTCCGGTTCCCTCACAAAGGTCTTTACAATCAACAATACCAATGTATGAAGCGCGGGGCCCCGGCCGGCCCCCGCTCCAGTCACCTCCCGCAACTGGATTCTGGTGGGCCCGCCGGCGGCCTTTTCCCCATTTCAAACGCGAATCCCCCGATACCGGGGGATTCATTCTATCTCAACGGCGTCCGGACTTGCCCGGAGCCGGTTTTTTAAACACAAAGGCGACCTTCCACCTGTTATTGACAGGGTGACAAAGCCGCCCGGATCTCAGTGTTAAAGGGGCAGGGATTGACTCCGCCCATGGAATTTTTGTTGCCGAGTACGCTAAAAACGTACCGCAAACCCTGCCCCCTGAAAGGGACAGCATGGGCCTCCCGGTGGGGAGGGAGTGTGTTGCCACGCCAGAAATGGCTGCAACGCTACCTGCAGAACAGGCAGTATGTACCGCCCGGACGGGCGGTAGAACGCTGCCGCACAGTTTTTAACAGACCGCGCAGCCCTGCTCGTTGCCGAGCAGCATGTGCCTCCCGGATGGGAGGGAGCGTTAAACCTTAAGGAAATAATAACCGGGTAAAAAAGAAAATGTCAATATTTTTCTAAAAAATTGTTTGACCAAAAATTGTGTGACCTTTGTTACGTGACCCTGTTCACTTGACATCATCCGGAGCTGGATCTATCATTGGGTTAAGGTATACTACTACCTTTTTCAGGTGGTAATACCGGGGACTGGAAATGGCGTGGGTCCTCACTGCAACCCGGGCTTCAAGGTTCCCCGGGTTGCTAGCTGCAACCTGGGGAACGCTATTTTAGCGCCAGATTTACAATGGACACCATGACATGGTTGGGCGATGATAACCTGCAGCGTATCTGAAATTTTCACCTTCCCCACCTCCCTTCGGAAAAAATCTCCCCCCGGTCGGTGAGGCCCGTTCCCCAGCCCTGCATTCCCGACAATATTTTATCATTTTTGCGCCGCTGCACAAGAAAATTTTTCCTCCCGGCGCCGGTAATCCGATCATTTCGAGCCGACAGGTCACCCAGGTGTTCTCAAAAGCCTGACGTAGTCGTCGTAACGGGTCTCCCTCCTCGCTTCCTCCACTGTCCCTACCCCTTTTTCACGCCAGCTGTCCATAATGCCCTCGACGTAGTACAGGTTCTTTTTCCCGCTGAGAACCGACTTGTTAAGTGCGTATTCAATCATTTCAGCCGGGAAAAAGTCGAGCCACCGGCCCATGAATTCCACTTCCACCCGCGATCCCTCAAATCCCGCCGACTTCAAAAGGGACTCAATAACACTGCAGTTTGCTTGATTGGAATCGGCGTTTTCCCGCAGGCGTATTGAATTGTCCACATCATCCACAGGATCCGCCGGCTGCTCCTGGTCGTCTCGCGCGCGCGCGTTATTATCTTTATCATGATGGCTGGATGGATGAATGGTTGCTGGATCAATGTCTTGTTCTTTTAGTATTGTTATATTAGTATTGTTTATGGCTCTCTCTGACCCTACCCCGGTTCTGTGTGACCCTATCCCGGTTCCCTCTGACCCTACCCCCCCTGTCAAATCGTGACAGGGTAGGGTCTGTGTGACCCCACCCCCATGTTGGTCAGTTTTCCTTTCCCTTTCATCCTGATCCGGCGGATCGCACAGTTCAAAGACGTTCGAGATATACTCCCCGCTTTCTTTCTGCCTGATCATCTTTTTCAGCCAGCCTTCCTCCACCAGTTCGTTGACCGCCCTCTTGGCCGTGGCCCTGCTTATTCCGCACGCATCAGCTATTGTCTTCATCGACGGCCAGGCCATCCTGTCCCTGTTCGCGCACTGGGCCAGGTAAAGCCTGACCAGCTTGGCGTGGGCGGTCAGGTTAGATCTGAACACGGAGTTATAATCCCAGAACCAGTTCTTCCGGCGTTCGTCCCTCAGAATAACCTCTTTTCCACTCTCCTGGTTATATGGGTTTTCGTAAACCATGAGATCAGCGACCTTTCTTCCGGGATGACTTTAAAAATACAATAAACCCCTGCCTTAAAAAAGGTTTACCGGAACCACCCTGACCGTATGTTTAAACTGATTTTAAACACTCCCGGATGCTCTTATCCCGCAGGTCCTCCCATAAAAGCCACACTGAGCCCTTCTGCAAAAACACCTTTTCGGGTTTCATGACCACCGCCAGGCAGGGTCCCGGTGGCGCCGGCGGAACCAGTTCCACCGGGAAAACTGCGCCATTGGGGAAAACGGCGTTTCCCTTTTCGTACCGCCCGCCGGATTCCTTCAGCCGCGCGGCCAGCCAGCCCACGGCGGCCCTGCGCAGGAAAAGCTCCACGTTTGAAGGGGGAGGTATATGTGCAGGCAACCACAGGGCCATTTTCCCGGCCCTCACCCGGTATATCATTCCCGCCCCCCTGAGTTTTCCGGTCAGCAGCCGGCTCTGGCGGAACAGAAGTGCCAGCGCCCCTTCCGGGGCGCCGCCGCACGACTCGATAAACTCCAGCAGGGCCAGGGCGTGTCTGGAAGTAACCATTCCCGGACCGGCACGGGTGTAATCCACAATTACGCGA
Organism: Desulfovirgula sp.; assembly: GCA_020725625.1. Taxonomy (GTDB): domain Bacteria; phylum Bacillota; class Desulfotomaculia; order Desulfotomaculales; family Desulfocucumaceae; genus JAILZP01. The sequence continues at coordinate 18,973 of DYET01000133.1, forward strand.
CCTATAACCATAACGGCGTCCCCTTAGGCCATGGTGCCGCGCAGCCTCAGGCTCAGCTTTTTCTTTTCCCTGCTGAAGCTGGCCACCATGCAGGTAACCCGGTCGCCCCTGTCCAGGCTCCCCCTTAAAGGGGGCGGCGCCAGGCCCACCAGTCCGGGAACAGCCAGCATTTCAATCATTACAAATCTTGCGTTGGCATGGGTAACCACCCCGGCCACGCAGTCCCCCCGCCGGAACTCGGGCGCCCTTTCCCACGGGTCGGCACCGTCAACCATGGATACGGAAATAATGTCATTCTCCTGGTCCAGGGCGTTTACCTTAACGCTCACCTGGCGGCCCGGCTCGAAAAGATCGTTCAGCCTGAAGGCCTTTCTCCTGGTGGCGGCTGCCCGCGGCACCTCCACCAGGACCCCGCCCCCTATATCCACCATGATCTGTTTGGGAGTCACCACCCTGACAACCGCGTCCACATCCTGGCCCACCTTCAGGTACCTGAACAGCTTCTCCCTGGAGTCGGCCACCGCCTCCAGCCGGCTGCAGGCCGCAATGCCGGCGTTTTTGTCAATACCCCGGATCTTGACGAGGACCTTCTGCCCCGTGAATTTCTTCATCAGGGTCAAATTATCCAGTCCGGTTTGGTCCATCGGCACCTGCCCCCTGGCCACCTCCAGGTCCAGCTCCCAGACGGGTGAGTCATTCTCCCAGGTTACCCGCGTAATCCTGGCCTCAATGGGATACCCCTTCTGCATGGCGTCGTACAGCCTGTCCCACGATCCACCCCGGTACTCCAGTCCCTCCGGTCTGAGCATCTTTACAACCCTCCAGTCCGAATTTTATTTCAGCTCAAATTTAAAATCACAAAGATCAGGGTGGCCACTAGAAAACCGGCGGTCAGAACCCATTCAAGGGGTGAGTTGCCGGTTTCCAGTCTCCACCCGTACTTCTTTTCCCGCCACCTCCGGGGGAAAAAATACAGGTAGCGCCACGGCCTCACGCCACTTCTGGTAAGGGCGTCCAGGATGATGTGCGAGGCTCCACCCGTCAGAGCCGCCGCAAACAGCGCTGCCGAAAGGCCATAAAGGATCCAGGCCGCGGCAAAAGGCAGGGATGACAGCAGGACAAACATGGCCGTGTGGGTGGGGCTGTCCCTGTGGCCCCAGCGTTCCTCCAGGTACACCCCGACAGGCCTGATCAGCCTCCCCACCATACTGCCAGGGTGGTCCATGTCCGGGAGCAGCGCCGCTATTCCGCCGAGGGCCATCCCCCAGATTATTCCGGCAGATTCCCCTCCGCCGGCGGACCCGGCCAGGGCGCCCAGAAATACCCCGGCCGCAGCATGAGTTGTACCGCGCAAACCAATCCACCCCCATAATCCTGCCCATGGTGCAGGATCCTACCTTCCCGATGTTCCGGAGGGCCTTCCGGTTCATCCCGCAGTGACCCGGCACCAGCCGCGGAATCTATATTACGACTGATTGAATAGTTCCAGCACGTCCACATCTCCGGCCGGTTCACTGTGTCTTGGTCTTGGCTGCCTTCGTTTCGGCTCGGCCTGGTCACGGTCCATTTCCGGAATGGGGGGGGTGGGTACCCCGGTGGAAACCTGCGGCGCAAAGTCGGCCACCGTTCTGGGCTCCCGGCTCAGTTCCTGAAACTCCTTCATTTCCGAAAATGCCAGGGTGTGCAGGTACAGGGGCCGGCACGTGGGTATCCTGGCCACCGCCTGGAAAAAGGGCATCTCCAGGAACTGCCAGTCATCCATCAGGGGCATGTCCTTAACCGACTCGGACCTTTTTGTCATTTCAAAGGCCGATTTGAGGGGCATTGTAATGTCCCTGCGCTCGGATATGTCCCTCACCCTGGCCCTGCCCAGCATGCCGGCGAAGTACCGGGCCGTCCTCATGTCGTTGACCCTTAAGGCAATCCTGACGTCCATGTTGCCCAGTATGGTCTCGGCGTCGGCGGCGCCGTAAAGGCTGCCCAGCTGTGTGAGGGACTGCAGTATGCAGACGTAGTTGATCCCCAGACCCCGGTCGAAGGACACGCGCTGATTGAAGTCCGGAATCCGGCCGATATTGGCGACTTCGTCGAGCAAAAAACGGCACGGGATGGGCAGCCGGTTGTGGTTGACCTCGGCGAAGTCCACCAGGCGCTTGAACAGAAGGAAATAGAACGCCGTCAGCAGTGGCCTGAGGTCGCCCTGGGTGGGCAGGATGACGAACAGGGCGGTTTTCTCCCGGGCGATACTGACCAGGTCGATGTCATGCCCTGCCGTAACCGCGGCCAGGGGACCGTCGGTCATCACCGCCACCTTGTTGGCCACACCGGTGGCGAAGTTGTTGAACATCCCTCTGCTGGACTGCCATTTCTCGTAAAAAAAGGTGGGCAGCCGCCCCTCCCGGAACTCCCTGTCAAATTCAGCTTCCAGTGCCTCCACCGGCCAGGCCAGGAGGGACAGCACCGTTCGCATGTGCCTCCAGTTGTCAAGAAAATCCGAATTGTACCTGGTCAGGCCCACCAGGGAGGTGAAAAGATTGGACTCCCCACCGGCAAAAAAGGGATTCTCCTTCCCGGCGCAGTTGATCATGGCCTCGCAGACCCGCCGGAATTCGGCATCGTCCCGGGCCTCGCACAGCGGATTCCAGAGGTGCGATCCCTGGGCGGGGTTTTTGAAGTTCAGCACAAGCACCCTGTATCCCTGCTCTATGAGCCACTCCGCGATCCCTGGCTCGTACTCCCCCCGGGCGTTCCACTTGCCGGCCACCAGCTCGCCCTTCGGGTCGGAAATAACCATGGACCAGCCCTCGTGGGCGGCGCTGATGATGTTGGGCAGCACAAAGCCGAAGGTCTTGCCGCTGCCCGAGGTGCCGAAGGCCGCTGTGTGCGCCGCCATGCCCTTCTTGCCCACCGGTATGCGGACAATCCGGCCCTCAAGCCTGCCCAGAACGATGCCCCCGCCATACCTTCCGGGCCTGGGAGGCCCGAACTCGCACACCGGGGCGACATTCCGGTCGTCCGCCCAGCCCCCCTTTACCACCGGCCGGCCCTGAACCACCTTCACCCCGTGCTGCCGGAGCCCGGGGTCAGCGTATCTTCCGGCCGCAAGACTCATGGCCAGGCCCGCCAGCGCCCCCAGGACCAGGCCGAACCGGGCAGCCCGGTCGGCCGGGATGGCCTCCCCGGCCTTCACCCACATGACGATATTTGGCCGGACATCCCGGCCCCTGTTCCGGTCCCTGACGGTGAACGCCGCCCAGGCCCCCCAGGCCAGCGCCGCCGCCATGAGGACAACAGCCACGGCAGCGGGAGCGCCCCGCCCCGACCGGGCGCCCAGCCACCCGGCCAACAGGCTGACGGCTATTATCGGTAGCAGCATCGGAAAAAAGAATCCTGCCGCCAGCCCGGTAACAGCAAGGGCAGAAACTAGCAACAGAGTGTATCTACTGTTCATACAGCAGCCCCCCGTCATAAATAAAAATAACCAGATTATCCGGCCTCACCCCTCCCCCTCAAGGCAGGCAACAATACATTTCTACCTCAAACGCCGGCAAAGTGATTTTCTTCCCGGCGCCAGCGCCCTGAGCGCCGCCAGGTCGTCCCGGTCCAGCCTGAGCTCCCGGTTTCTGCCGGTCCTTGAATCGGAGGCCAGGGTTTTGACAATGAGCCACACCGCATTGCGCCTGTCCTTCCCGGCCCAGTCCAGGACCAGGCCCCTGCGCGCCTCCAGGAGACCGGCCGCCCGGCGGCCCAGGAATACCCCGTCCCGGCCGGGCGGCGGTAGAAACACCAGAACCAGGGCCTTGGCCCTGGCCGGGTGGGAAAAATACGATCCGGACCGCCAGAACCTGCCGGGCGGCAGGTCACAGAGCCGGGCGTCAAACAGGACTCCCAGTTTCCTGACGAGCCGGGCAACGCGGCGCGGGCTCTTCACCAGCCACGCCCTGACGTACAGTAGGGCCACCTCCTCCGGTCAAGCCGGAATCTCCCCCCTTATTCCGGGCCACCTGAAGGCAGGCGGTAAAGATGGCCCTTTTGAGGGTTTCACCGTCAAGGTTGCGGTACTTTTCCCCCCGCGCCAGGCGGCATATGGCTATGAGCCTACTGTTGCAGTCAGCTATCGAGGCGGTGCCTGCAAGCAGTTCGTTCCGGATCGAAACAATGTTATCCTCCACAGAAATCACCTCCCATACCGGAAAAAGAAACCTTTCCTGGGCGATCGCACTTAACCCCGGCAAGCCGGTCAGGAACCATCTTCCCTTTCCCTGCGGGAGGCACGGGCCAGAATGGACCGGCGTACTGTCTCCACGTCCTCCCGTTTGGCCAGGGACAGAAGTTCCGACACGGCGAGAAAGGTAGCCTTGCTGTACACCACTACGGACCTGGCGGTTTCCCGGCCCTCATCCGACTCAATCTGACGTTCACACAGCTTTATGACCACGCTGGTAAAATCGGTGTGCTCCGCCTTCGCCCGGCGGCTGATAGCCAGGGCCAGGGACAGCGGAAACCGTATGGTTCTCCTGTCAACAGTCATGATCCCGCTCCTGTTCTTTTGGTCTGGGAATTGCCCTAAAACCGGGAAGACGACCCGGCAGTGTGCCTGGCTACCTGGTAACCCCGGCGCTACCCGGGCCTGGCGGTCCGGGCGCTACTCCGGCCTGTAGCGCCCCGACCGTCCCCCATGGGCAGAATTGCCACACGTAAAATATTGCCTGCCGCTGCCTCCACCCCGGCTCCCATCCAGGCGCCCCGGCCCCCTGGATACCGGGGTGCCGGGTTTCCCGGACGGCCTGGTATCCCAGGGCACCTGGAACCGGGACCCCGGGCCCGAGACCGGGGGCAGGGGCCCGGGGCTCATGGTCCAGGGGCGGCCAGGGAGCCCGGCCGGGATGTCCGGGCCGGGCAAGGGCCGCCTGACAGCCCAGCCCTTGAGGCTGTTGCTGCTGATGAGGAAAAAAAGAAAATCGTCAGACGGCTGTCTGACACCCGGAGCCAGACGGCGCCAGGGTACCAGGTTACCTTGATGACGGGCGCAGTTGGCGTCTGACGCCCGGGGCCGGGCGGGCCGGGGCGTCCGGGGACCGGTAAGCACGTATTATATTTAGGAGCATGGATGGCGACAGCCTGAGGACGCAAGGACGGGGCAGCCCGGCGGGTTAAAAACACCCGGCTGACAAAAATCACTTCTCAAAGGCCCTCACAAAGTCACTGAAGCTGTCACCCCGTTCAACTCCTTCACTGCCTGCCCCGGAACCACCGTTTTTCCTCAACGCTTGCAATTCCAACCGGATGCCTTCGAGGATATCCGCCAGGCCCAGGGCGATGTCCACCCACTCCCTGACCCTGGCGGACTGCTGCCCTTTGGGGTAATTCCACACCGGATGGCCGGCCGGAAATGTTACCGTCAGTCTTTTCTCACCTACCGCACATCACCCCCCGTTCCCCGGGTGCATCTGGCCCTGGGTCCCGCTGGACACTGATCTTGGGGTTTTTTCGAATAAAAGTGCATCACCCTGAATTAATTTGCCATGTCCAGTACGGGTACGATCATCACCTGTAACCAAAAAACAGTTTCCATCCCTTGCCGCCCAGGAGCTGGAGCCATGCATCAGATCAGTTTCCTGAACTGCTGACCGCCATCAGGTAACCTACGGCGTTGGCGTATATCGGGTCTTCCACCACCCTTACGCTAGGCAGTATCCCGGCCAGGACTTTCTCAAATATGAGCGCCCCGCCGCCGGCCAGCAGTACGTTTTCCAGAAAGCCCACCTTTCTCCCCCACGTGTTGGCTATACCGCGCGAGATCAGTACCCCGGCCTCCCGCACCGCCATGCTGGCGGCGTCGCCAAGGTTGTACCCCCTGCCGTTGTACACTATCACCTGTCCAGTAAGCGCCTTCCAGGTCACCGCCGCCGACTCCGCCAGTTCAAGGGGGACGCCTGTCTGGCGCCTGAATTCCGACATGATGGATCTGGTCACCAGGTACACCCCGGAAGTCAGGCTGGTGCGGTACTCCTCGCTCAACAGAATTGGTCTCCCGCCCCTGACGTCGATCAACAGGATGTCGGTGGTGTACTCGCCTATATCCACCACCCCTGTAAGACCATCCGGAAGGCTGCCTGCGGCCATGGAGGCCAGTACCACCCCGGCTCCCTGGGGATAGACCTCGGCGCGGGTGAACGCTATAGGGCGGTCCTCCTGATCATCCACCCCGATTATTGCGGAAAGTCCCAGTAGCCTCCTCTTCAGGGCGTCCTTATCCTTCAGGTAGATCGCCAGGGGTACACCCGCGGCAAGGGTTACCTCCCCGAACCCACTGCAGTCGACAAGCAGACGGGCAGCGGTCAGGAGAAGAACGTCGTGAATATCCTGCGGCTTACGGTACGAAAGCGACATTGTGGCCAGGGGTGACTGCAAAGCCCGCTCACCCACCAGCCAGTTCCTCCTTTCCCCGTCCGGGAACCTGATGGCAACACGGTATCCCGGACCCTCACCGGAAAAAACACCATCGAACCCCTCCTCCCGGGTTGGGGCCAGAACAGACCGGAACTGCACCCTGCGGCCATCCCCGGAAAGACCCTTGACCATACCGGAACCCACATCCACGGAGAGTATTGCCTGCAGCATTTCCTCACCTCCAGAAAATTTGGTATCCATAAAAAAGAAGGGGGGCAAAAGTCCACCTTCCAGGGCCTGAGAAAGTTACTGACAGCAGTCTTCGATTATTCAGTCGACTAAATCGTTACGTTATCCTTTGGAATGTGCTATTAATAAAATACATTATTGATGCTTCCAATTAGATTAGTTACGGCTGCCAACGGCATGGAACCTGAATCGCTGTATTGCCCGGAGAATCTTGTGGTCTTTCCCTCGGACAGCAGGTTTAACTACTCCAAAATACATAAAAATCCTGGCAATATAATCCTGGGTTAATGTATAGCAGGGAATTAATGCTGATTGTAGTACAAAAATCTTACAGGGTGATATAATACTTAAAAGAGGTGAGGTGGAATGCTAGAAATGAATATACCCATACCGGAGGGGTTACCCCAGTCTTTGAAAATGTCAGAGGCTGAATTTGCAAAAGAAGCCCGAATGTTACTGGCAACTAAGCTTTATGAGTTGGGCAAGATAACCGCTGGGGTAGCCAGCCAAATAGCAGGCGTAGACCGGCTTGTCTTTCTTGCCTCCCTATCTAAATATGGTGTGCCAGCGATAAATATATAAGGATGAAGAAGTAGGGTTAGAAATAGAATCTGCCAGGAGATTAGCGAAATTATGACCATGCGCATTGTAGACGCTGGGCCGCTACTTTTTCTGGCCCGTCTGAACCGTCTGGATATATTAAAAATAGGAGTCAGCCGGGTACTTGTCCCTTCGGCGGTATTAATAGAAATACAAAGAAAGAATGATCTGGCACTGGAAGTTATTCGCGCATCTTATGGCAACTGGCTTGGAGAATGCTTGATTACCAGTCCGGAAATATTGAAGATGCTACCCGATCTGGGCAAGGGCGAACGTGAAGTTATTGCTCAAGCCATCGAACAAAAAATAGATTCTATCGTTTTGGATGATCTGGATGCCAGGCGTATTGCCTGGCGTTTTGGTTTGATACCTACAGGAACAGTAGGCCTTTTACTGGCAGCCAAGAAAAAAGGACTTCTTCCTTCACTTAAAGCTGAACTTGAACGTCTCAAGGAGATGGGGTTTTGGATATCAAAATCCCTGTGGAAAGAAGCGCTAAAGGAGGCCTTTCCCAGATCACCACGCTTTCTGCTACCGATGCACCATTTCTTCCGGTTTAAAGCTTTCTTATAGTTATGGAGGCGGCACCCGTATTACCGGCTTCATCTTTTACAGATACCTGTATAATGTTGGGCCCGGGGGCAGCAACAGGCAAAAAGATTACCCTGCTGGCCGGCAGGGGAGTATAAGTGACGCTATCCAGGCTGTAGGTAAACAAGGAACTGGCATTGTCCGAAATATCAAGCACTGCCTTAATGGAGCTCCCGCTGGTGGCTGTGGCCCCTGTGGCCGTCCTGACCCTGACTAGGGGAGGGGTGACATCACCGCCCATATTTTTCTCGATGCTGGTTATGGAAGCATAAATGAGGTCCAGCTTGTTATTCGCTGCCTGCCCCTGGTCCCGGGCCTCCCTGGAAAGGGTCGCCGCCGACTTGGAAGTATACGCATCCCACGTATAGGTTGAAGCTGAACTTGCAGCCTGGTATGCGTTTGATGCATTGATCGCAGCCAAGTCAGCAGAACTCCTGGCCGCGTTCGCCGCATTATAGGCATTGCCTGCACTGGTGGCGGCTGTATTTGCCGAAACCGTTGCTGTTCTGGGTGAGTAACCGGAAAAGGATCCCGGCGTGCTGTTTGCTGTGTCAACTTTATATATTAAATAGCTGTAACTGACACCACCCTCAGGTGAACTGCCGTTTGAGCTCATGATCACAACATTGCCCTGCACCCTCCAGTATGATCCGTCATCCGGCAGGGTATAATTCAGGTAGGCATTAAGCCACTGACCGCTGCCGGATATGGAAACATCCGCCGGCAAAATTTTTGAAAAACCCTGTGTGTCGTTAAAGCCAACAATATTAATGTTTTGCGGGGAATAACCAATCATACCGTAATGTGTGTACAGTTGACCCAGGTAGTATGAATAGCTTCCTGCATATGCGATATGGCTGTAACTCAGGATAGAGCAGATGAAAAGCAAAAAACCAAACAATGCCCGCCTCAGCCTCATTAATTATCAACTCCTTACAAAGTTATTTGATTTGCTGGATTAATAAAAAGTTGTAGTTGCCCACTGGGTATATACCCGTCTGACTAATACATCCACCAGCTGTGTAACAGATAAATAATGGAGGGGTGCTTAACCCCTCCGGCCTTGATGCAACCTTCTATGGTCATCCTTTGCCTATATTTTTCTTATCCTGATGTATTTGGATGCCACGTTTCCTGCCTCATCCCTGACCCATACCGGCAAAAGATACGGCTTCATTTATGTGTGTTCATGAATGAATTCTTTCAGACTTTAAAAGCCCCCTACCAGCTCAGGGTCCTGATAACCAGCCTCCGCAAAATGTGGCCGTTAATCTCCAGGTTGAGAATAAGATCTTTTTGCGTGGTTCCCTTAATACCTGTAATGCGAATACGGTACACCCCATTGTCCGGCCAGCGGCCGTCCACGTTTTTCTCAGGCACTGTGAAGGTGTACTCCCAATAACCCGGCTCTGGGTTGTAGACCATGGCCGCCTCTGTGGGCAACTGCCCCCCGGCGAGGGCCGGACCGCCGTCGGCCTTTGTTTCCAGCGGATAGGTAACCGAGCAGGAATCGAGGGTGACCCGAGCGCCGGCTGAGAGACTTACCGCCCTGGCGGAAATAGTAACGTTTCTACCCCGCTCAGCCGGGTAAGGTGTTATCTGTCCCTCCAGGACGAGGTCCTCTTCGGCTTCCAGAATCACGCGATGGATTTTCGGTGTGAGCTGGGGGTCAGTGGTATCTAGAATTGCCCTCAGCACAAACCGGCTGCCCCGGGGAACTGCAGTCCAGGTCCCGGGGCTGATTTCAGTAAAGGCTGAACCCCCGTCAGTGGAAACAGAGTAACTGATCGATGTCCCGGCCGGCCTGTCGTCGGTCACTGTCAGGCGTACCGCGTCATAGGTGACTGCAGTGGTAAAAACCCTTGAAAAATAGCTCCCTGGATGGGCGTACCCCCTGTTTATATTAAGTCCCGATACTCCCAGGCCGGGATCGGTAACCATATGTCCGGCCGCGTCGTCGTATGTCCACCACTGGACGTTACCGTTCTCATCCAGCAATACCTGCTCGTAGGTGCCCGGCTTTAATGACACGGCCACCGGGCCGGTCACCGGTCCCGGGCTGAAAACTTCCACCCTGGCCGCTCCCCCGGAGTCGTCGTTCATGTAGTAACCCAGATCTGTTCCAGTGAGTATGGAACTACCCACATCATCACTGCCGGCCGAGATTACGTCCGCCAGACCGGTAATCCTCCTGGCCGGGTCCTCAACATAGGTTCCGCCGGCCTCATCGTAGGAAAAGTAGTACGCCGCCGTTTTGCTGAACAGCACGAAATCCGGGGAGTAATTTACCATGGACACCCTGACGGGGTCCGCGATATTCGGCTCAAAAACCAGTGCTGGATTAAGGCCGGACCCGGCCTCATACCTGGTTACCCTGGCCCTGTTTCCCTCTCTCTGCAACAGCAGGGCCGAGTCCGAGTTTTTAAACGCCGCCACCGACAGGACTCCGGTGAGACCATTCACCTTTAGCGCCGGGTCGTCGGTCATCCCGGATCCGTTAAATCTGTAATAGGCGATGCTGTCACCGGTGATGGCCCAGACGTTGAGGTTGTCCTGGCGGATGGACACCCCCGTGGCCTCAGCGGCCCAGGGGCAGGAATAGACGGGGTTGATTTCCAGCTTTCCCGTGGCGTCGTTTAATTCGTACAGCCGGATCCCTTCCCTGGACGCGGTGGCATAGCCGAACCCGTTTTCCAGTACGTCCAAGGCTCCGGCCAGGGACTGCCAGGGTAGGAGCACCTGGTGGTTTACGGTATCAACCCGGGCCGTGGTTCTGGTCAGGTCCACCAGGCTAGTATCGGTAAACCCATCGTCCAGCACCACCCCGGCGAAGGCCGGTGTGCAGAATATAAAGAACACAATGATGGTGGTGATAATCAATGGCCTTTTCAAGGCAGGCCCGACACCCCCTCTCTGTATCCTTCCGACGGGAAATTAAACAAAGAACCATACCGGGATATACCAAGCACGGCTACAGTTTTCTGATCACGATATTCGCCACCCCAACATTGCCGGCCTCATCCTTTACCCTGACGGTAATCACGTTTGTACCGGGGGTGCTTATGGGAACGGTTATTATCCCGTCTCCCGGTAACGCCTGATAGGGGCCGCCGTTGACGCTGCAGGTCAGTGAAGAACTCCTGTTGTCAGAGGCCGACACGATCATGTACATTGAGTTTCCGCTGGTTGCCAGCGCCCCGGAGAGGGTTCTGACGCTTACCACAGGTGACGTGGTATCGGCTGAAACCGAGTTGTTTATCGAGGTAACCATATTATTAATGGAATTAACCGCGGAAGAAACGGAGTCAACCTTCGAGTCGATGGCCGGAAGCTGCGTGTTCCTCATGTAACCGGCTATATCGCCCACGCTCTCCGTGATTCCCCCGTATTTCCCGGTGTAATAGGAGCGCTCGGCCGCCTCCCGGGCGCTGCCGGCGGCCAGGATGGAATTCGTCGCCGCGGACTGGGCGGCCGCCTTTGCCTCATCGGAGCTTGTTCTGGCGCCTATAGCCTCCTGCCTGGCAGCCTCGGCCTTCTGGTGCGAGGCCTGGGATTCATTGTAGATCTGGGTCAGGGTGGCGCCGAGCCAGAAGCTGACCGAAAATGTTGTGCTATTGCCCACGCCGTCCACTACCTGGGCGTAGACGGTTTTCTCACCCTCACCCGGGCTGGTGGTCCACGTCCTGGATACTGCGAAGCTCTCCCAATTGGACCAGGACGCGTTGTCATTGGAAAACCGCATCAGGTGCAGGCCGGACCCGGTGTCGGTAACAGCCGACAGATTGAGTGAAACAGCCGCTGGCGCCGTTGCGCCCTCGGGAACCGATACCGAAATGGTCCCCGTGGGCGCAGCGGAATCCGTGGCGCCGGGAAGAACCAGATACACCGGGGTTTCCGTTGTCTCCATCCACGGGTTGTACGCTGAGATTTTGAAATAAAAACCCGTCACGCTGTCATGGCCGGTGCCCACTGTGCTCCTGTACAGCCGCACGGCCGTGTCCTCAAAGTCCAGGCCCGTCCCGTCCCAGCGGAAGGGGTCCGAACTGAGCGAGTTGTTTTCCGGCAGGTTGGCCGGGAATGGAAACACCAGTCCGGTGCGGCTGTCCCAGGAGGTTACATTTCCGATATCCCTGAGCCGGTATGCATTTCCGTCGAAAATCTGCAGCCTGTACCCGCCCGCGCCGGCCAGTCCCGGCCACGACAGCACGAACCAGGAACGGCCCCTGGAAGAGTCCCAGGCCCTTATACCTGTTGAATTGCTCACAGCCGGCGCCGAGGTAATGGCCGGGACCGGACCATACGTGTTTAAATAATTGGTTGTCCAGGGATTCAAAGGGTGGCACCTGAAATCCCACCTTATTCTGAACCAGTAATTATTAACCTCCGGTGATATACTGCTGGCGTCTCCGTTGATCATGCTGCAGAGATCCGAAAAGTTGTAACCATCTTTGCTGTACTGGAGCCCGGCATACCCCACCGGCCTGCCGTCGAAGGTTCCGTTCAGTTTTAGCCGGCCGGTCGCTCCTCCCGGATTCGGGGTCATGGCAAATGAAGAAAGGCTGTAACTGTACCTGGAGGGTACTGGCCAGGTCCAGCAGCCTTCGGCACAGTCGTAGCCGCTGTTCATCGCGTAAATGCTGCCGTCACCCAGTAATACGGAATCATACATCTGATAGCCGTACCTGTTGTTTTGATCGAATATCTTTCCGTCAACCGTAAGGCATGCTGTCCCCGGGCCGTTAACGCCGCTCAGATATACCCAGTTGCTGCCGTCGTACTGGTACAGGCCGCCCGAAGTAATGGCGCACATTTTCCTGGTGGCGGGATTGACCAGCAGTTTATAAATGGTAGGGCCCCCTGATATCGTCCCCCTGCCTGTCCAGGATGAACCATTCCAGACGGCGGTTTGTCCCCCGGTCCCGCCCGCCCAGTAGTTGTTGTCGTAATCGGCGCCAAAGGCGCTTATTTCCCAGCCCGGCGCAGCTTTATACTCAAACCAGGATCCGTTCCACCTGTATACTCCGTTGTAACTTCCCGTACCGGCCATCCACATGGACCCGTCGGCCGGGGAGATACCCAGCGCCCTTAACACACCCTGGTTATCCAACACCCTTGAAAGGGTTGAACCGTCATATTTATATAGCGCACTCCAGTAGTAACCGTTTTGACTGGCGTTCACGGCAATCCAGTGGATGTTGTTGGCGTCGATCGCATAGCCGCCGACAGTGGTATATGCTCCGTGACCGCCTATTGAATCTGTGCCTGCTATCCACGTAAGCCCTGAACTTCCACTGCTATAATGCAAGTTCAGCCTGGTACTCTCCGGATTGCAGTAATGTAAATAGGAGGCCCAGTAGATCTTCCCGGACCTGTCCACAGCGAATTTTCCCCACTCGGTGCCGCCCCCGGAATAGGTTGCAACTGAGTATGCCTCGCTCCGCCCGGTATGCGTGAACACCGCGAGGCATATCACCACCAGAGTCACATAAAACCTGATCCACTTCAGGAACATATATATCACATCCCCCTAAATCCCGGTTATGTCCAGCCGGCAAATCTTCCAGGTCCCGTTAACGCCAAGCACTTCAACCAGCGCCTCCATGGGATACGCCCTGCCATCCCTGACCGATTCATAGTTCACCAGGGCCACGGCATACCCGTCGGAGATTCCCATGCACTGCACGGCCATGACCCTGGCTGAAATCTTCTCCTGTTCTTTTACCGGTCCGGGATCAACCGGCAAAAGTTTTGCCCTGTGTGATTCCCGCAGCAGCCTGCCGGCAAGGTATTCATGGTCCAGGTTCCGTTTCTGGCTGAGAGGCAGCTCAAGGTAGGTTGTGATGGTTTCCGCCGCCTTCAGTGGCAGTTCTCCCGGCTTCAGATCCCCGTGATGGTACTCACCCGGGGTGGTCTTATATATCTTCCAGTGGTGGCCGGTTTTTTTCAGCCGGAAGCCATACGCCAGACGGTCAAACCCGTTGTCTGTCTTTCTGGTGAAGTCCACGGAAACCTCCACGATGTCCTTGCAGACCGGGATTGCTTTCATGTTTCTGGCTATTATTTTTTCTCCCGGCCCAACTCTTGTGGAGTTGGCCCTGGCCTCGGCCAGGGCCTCCCCGGACAGGGTTGCAAAGACCTCACTCCAGTTCCCGGCCGCAGCGTTTTCCAGGTATTTTTCCACCACCGGGAAGACCTCCTGTTCTGACCCTGTCAATACATCACCGGGCTTATTTGAACCGCACCCGGCGAGAATCAGGCAGATGGTCAAAACCACCGCAACTTTCCTCACCCAGAACACCCCCATAAAAATGAAGGCCGGCTTTTCAACGTACCATTCACCGCCATGGCTGGCGCATGTATACCCAACTCACATTTTCCTGACTACTAAAGATGCAGATGATATATTTCCTGCTTCATCCCTTACTTTTACGGTTATGGTGTTGGCTCCCTGAATACTTAAAGGAAGGCTTATTTTCCTGTCCGAAGGTAGGGAATCATAGGCCCCGCCATTAATGCTGTAAGTAAAAGATGTGCTTATGTTATCATCAACATCCATTACGGCATCGATCAAATCACCTGAGGTGGCCATAGCCCCTGAGACAGTTTTTAAAGATCTTATCCGCGGGGGTTCATCATCCAATACAATCAGAAGCTCCTTTTCCTCACTGAGCTTTCCACTCCCGTCAATAGCCTGTATAGTAACAGAGGTAACCCCTCCCGATTTCGGCAGGGTGATTTTAGGGCTGGGGCTATAGCTCTTCCAGGGACCATAATTGCCGCTGTCAAATGCATAGCGTATTTTTACAGCACCCGGGAAGTCCAGGTTTAAAGAGGCCCGGGTGCCGGACAGAAAAACGCAAGGCTCCCCCCTGTACTTACCGGCCGGGGCATCGGGAAGGCTTGCCGTTCCCGGAGTAAGACTCCCGGCAACGGCAAGCCTTGCAAACATCGTCCTGGATGCTACGTTCCCGGCTTCATCCCGGACGTATAGAACAACTGTTTTATTCCCGTTCTCAGCCCCCAGGTCCAGGCCGGCCATTTCCTCCGTATAATCTCCCCAGCCACTGGCGGAAAAGAATTGGCCGGAAGCGGCATCCCAGATATACGGCGTATCATTGACCTCAATTCTGGTCTTCAAGTCCATCATGGCAGTCCGGTTGTCAGTGGCCCGGATTCTGACGCCAACAAGACGGGTAACGGCTGTTAAGGTATCAGAAAGCCCGTCCCCTATGAAAAACCCCTCAATTACGGGAAGTTGCTCATCCAGGCCGCCTCCTTCCGACATGGCCGATGAAACAATATTGTCAATAAAGATATACCCCAGGGAGGAATCCGGATTCTTGAACCCCACGCGGTAGCTGATGCTTTTACCCACCACCGTTTTGAAGTCCTGCCAGTTTACCGTCCCCGACAGGTTGCGGTCAAAGGGGTTTGAAGGCGTCCAGGCCAGTTCCCCTTCAGGCCGGCGCTCCACCACAAATCGCATCACCGGCAGAATACCGCCGGGGTTGTACTTGGACACCCAGTCGGTCAGCCCGACCTCAATAATACCGGTACTGTTCGGCGCAGAGGACTGGGTGGCCCCCCTGATTCTGATCCCGTTTACAGTAACAGTCCTGTTCAGCCACCAGTTATCGGTCTTGTAGTTGTTGTTTTCCTTAAACCTTACGGGTCCGGAACTGTAAATGGTCGTTACGCCTGAATTGCCCCTTATATCCGCGGTGCTGCAAGGCGCATCCGCTGTTCCGATGTTGCCTGTCAGGGTAGCGTCGGCGTAGACATACAGGTCCCCGGTGACATTACTGCTGGTAATGGTGACATTGCTGTTGCCGGTTAAACTGAGATTCCCGGAAGTAGACAAACTTGTTATAGCTGAAGTTGACCCGTCGAGGGTTAGATTACTGGTTACATGCAGTCTGTGTATGTCTTTATTGAAAGAAGACAGTGTTACCGGCTGATTATACACAAAAATCTCCCACTGGTACGCTGCCTGATGAGTAAAGGCGTTCTGGGTGATATTTTCATTGAAGGTGTTGGTGTGTACCGTGATATATTCGGTGTCCCTGGACCCCCAGTAGATACTGTGACCTCCTGATGTGTACCCTGATATTAACCTGCCCCACCTGACTGTATTATTGGCGCTGATTACGAGCCTTCCGTTATGCTGGGATCCATGCCCCCAGTAACCGGCATACCCGCCAAAACCGGAGGTGGAACAGCTGTAGTTGCCCGTGGAGGGTGCGCCTGCACTGCCTCCGGTGGCATAACCACTGTTATCTCCACCCGAACCGTATCCTCCCGCGGCATAGATTTCCGAACTGTTGTAATAAGCCCTTCCGGGGCCGCCGTTGCCCCCTCCGTAGGAACCTGCTATTACACCATGGTTTTCCAGTGTATTCGCATATATGTATAAATTGCCTCCCTGACCTCCGCTGCCCAGTCCTTCTCCCCAGGTGTCATAGCAGGCGGCGCTGCCGCCCCCGCCGTTGCCCGGCCTTATTTCCCCCCTGTTGACCAGGCTTCGGGCGTATAATGTAACACCGGCGCCGTTGCCCCCGTGGGCGGGGTCACCCCACCTGGGCCCGGCCCCACCCCCGCCCCATCCCCCCAGTATTGCCCCGTGCTCTCCGGTTGTGCCGTTGGGGGCGACATTTATTGTGCCTGCAAGGATAATGACATTTCCCGGAGCAGACTCGCCGTCCTGTCCCCCGCTGGTACCTGCTGCGCCGTGCCTGGTTAAAATTGCGCCTTCGACGATAAGGTTCTGCTGGACCTTAAAATGCACTGGCTGACTATTATTTGTTTTTAACATTACCCCGGGCCCAACAACCAGGCTCCTGAAGTTTGGCATTACCCCGCTGCCGGGAACCGAGTTTGACGGTGAGTATGTTTTATTGAAAGGAAGGTGGGTGGTTATACTTTCCATACAGAAGACTCTGTATACTTTATCGCTTCTCTGGTCCAGCGGCCTTCCGTCCAGTTCCATAATATTTTTACGAATTATTTCTGTTGCTGTGGTTGTTGACTTGACAACCCCGTTCACAATCATCTCAGCTACATTGGGATCTCCAGGTCTCAATCTGAATTCCACATCTCCGTCGGCACCATTACCCGTATCAAAGGAATGAGTTGACTGGCCAACTGTAAAACTAACCATTTCGGCAGACGCCACTGTAGTGGTTCCGAACCAAAAAAACCCAGCCAGTAACAGATTAATCAATATATTAGCGGCTTTGCTCTTCATAAATAACCTCCTCGAAAACAACCGCGGATACCTGGCTTAAATTACTCATATCCGGTCAATGGGCCTACCGATCAATTCCGGACCGGCGGTGACATGACAGTACATGGTGGTCTCTTCTGGACCCCCGGCCATCCGGGTAAACACTCTACTCTTAACCGGAAAGCTGATTATGGCCACCACGGCCGTCCTGTCCAGCGTTTCAGTATAGCCCCCGTAGGTATATGTAAAGGGTACATCTCCCGGGTTGACCACTTTAAAACAGATAACCTGAACTGCCCCCGAGCTCAGAATAGAACCGGACTGTGGAACGAGGGTGTCGTCCAGCACCAGATTGACCTTCAAAACTTCATAAAATGCCTGGGCAGCCCTGGCCTCATCAATGACCAGGTTGGAATCTTTAAGTTCATCCCAGTTCAATTGGCCCGCAGCGCTCCTGCAGGCAAGGTTGAGCTTGTGTTTTACGGCCACCTTCAGGCAGTAATGCATAGCAACGTCGGTCACCAGTGCTCCAACAGCAAAAAAACAAATAATCATAAAGAGAGCCAGTACGGAAACAGACCCCCGCTGATCTTTATAAACCATTTGATTGAAGACCTCATAAAAAAATTAATTATGGTAGTGCCAGCAAAGCTCAAGATTTAGGTGCTAAGGTATGAAGCAAAAAACTCAAAACTGGCTTGACCTTGCTGGCGGCGATTTCAGAGTAGCCCGGTATCTGTTTAATAAGAAAGAATATTTACACTGCCTTTTCTTCTGTCAGCAGGCTATTGAAAAAGCTCTAAAGGCCGTCTATCATGAAAAGTACAATAAGACGCCCCCCAGAAAACATGATCTTGAGATCCTGGCTGATGCGGCGGGTGTATTATCTCAGCTAGATGAAGGTCAGCTTGACTTTTTAGATACCCTTTCCCTTTATTACATAGAGTCAAGGTATGCCGAGGACAGGGAAGCACTGGCAAAGAACTGTACCGGGCGGTTACTAAGGCCGCACTCGAACAAACGGAGGAGATTTTCAAATGGCTAAAAAGCATTTTGAAGTGAGTATAAAGAAATACCTGGAGGCCATAAAGGGAAAAAACATCCGGGTTAAAAAGGCCATCCTATACGGTTCCCTAGCCGCCGGCACCAGCAACGAGGACAGTGACATTGACCTGGCGATCGTCTCTCCGGATTTTGGACGTGACCGGTTTAAAGAATCCCTGATGCTTAAAAAACTTACCCGGGGGATTGATCTGGATATATCCCCGAGGCCGTATTCTGTTGAACAGTACCAGAAGGCCCGGCAGGGTGACTTTTTATTTGATGAAATTATCCAGAAGGGAAAAACTGTTTACGAAGAATAGATAATTGTAATACGACGAACTTCGGAAAGACTTCGGAAAACCTTTTCCGAAGTCTTTAAAGGATCTATGGTAGTAGGTGATAACCTGCTTTGCATGGACCGTAATCCGAAGATTCGTTCAACTTAGGTTTCCTCCGTCCTTCCTTTTCCAGGACACCCCTTCATTCCAAAAACACCTCGCTGGGAACAGATGCGTTGACCTTAATCCGTAGACGGTCTTCACTCACAACGAATCTGGATAGGCTGTCAATGACAAAAAATTTGAAGTGCCAGGGGTAATTGATGTTGACGTTGATGTACGATCCCCTCTGCACCGGCGTGTTCCTGTCGGTGCCGTAAATATACACGGTACCATCGGCCGGTGTGGCCGGCGGATCGGCGCCCGTGACGTCATAGGCATACCCCTGGCTGTTCACTGTCCAGTCATCGATATTTTGGGCCAGCCTGAGCCTGATCTCGTCGGTGAACTGACCCTTTGTGGCGGCCACCGCCGCCGTGCTGCAGGTGTAGAAATTCAGCACGGTCCAGTTATACATCAGAAAACCCATTTCAACGATAAAGATAAAAAGCATGAATAGAAGGGGGATGACGAAGAGCGACTCGACAAAGGCCTGCCCCCTTCTATTCCGGTGAAGCCTGATCAGCATTTATACTCCCACCTGTTCAACCTCTGTCTTTATGTCCTGGACCTTACCGCCCAGGGTGGATCCCAGGGACAACATGTAGGGCGCCACCGCCATGGCCACCCCGATGATCAGCAGGGCCATTTCGACGTACACGCTTCCCCCCTGGTTGGAGTGCAGCTTCCGAATAAATTTCCGCACTACGAACACCCCCGCCACTCAAGGTGTGAGATCGGGAACGGTGACGGCCTGGATCTCCTGGGAGATGGAGTTGTACTTGGGCACTATGGCATTGTTTGAAAGCCCGCTGGCCGCCCCGTACACCGTCAGGGCCACCCCGATCAGTACCAGGGCCATTTCCACCATGTAGCTCCCGCTCTGGTTCCCGTGAATCCCCTCCAGAATCCTCTTAACCTTTTTGAACATTTGTTTGCCCCTCCTTTATTTAATGGTATTGATCTGCTGAATGATGCTGGTAACCATGGGTATGATGAACATCAGGATGAAGATGATCAGCAGCACCCCCGGCAGTATGCTCATCAGCACCGGCTGGATCTTGATCTTTCTTTTAATTCTGGAGACCTGCCTTTGCCGGGCCATGGCCGAGTAGTTGACCAGTATACTGCTGATATCCGCACCGGTGGTTTCCGCCACCACCATTATCCTGGCAAAGTCCCTGATTTCCGGTATCCCGCACCTGGCGGCAAAGTTGTTGACGGCCTCAATAAGTCCCACCAACTCCATCTCCGCCGACAGTACGGCCAGTTCCCCGCCCATCGCCCCTTTGAATGACCTGGACACTATTTTAAGAGCGTGGTAGTAGCCGGCCGCCCCGGCGTAAATCTTCACCTGGTCCACCAGCAGCGGAAAATCTCTCAGCAATTCCTCCTTTCTCTTTTTTTCCACGAAGTTAAGGAAAAGGTCCGGCAGCTTCCGGACCATGGGGGTGGTTAGCAGGAAAAAGACACCCTCTATCTGCCTGTCTAAAACCAGAAACAGTCCGAAAACAGCCGTGAGGATTGTAATTACCATCCTCCCGGCCGAGAACAGCTCCGGGGTGACCGGAATCTTCAAAGCCTTAAGGCGCTTGCCCAGGGCCTTCAGTTCATCCCCGGCGACAGCCAGTCTTCCCAGTTTCTCCAATGCTTTGAGGGGCTCCGGCATCCTGACCTTCCTCACGCACCAGGCGAACACAGCCACTGCCGCCAGCAGCGCGGACAGCCCCGCATGCGAGATCACAGTTCTTCAGTCACCTCCCTCCTGCTGTCCAGGTACCAGCAGAGGTATTCCACCAACACCAGGAAGGTAACCAGGTACTGACCCTTCACCGTGCCGGTGAATATCTCCCGCGCTTCATCATTGCCGATAAAAAGCCAGAGGAACACCACCGGCAGGAGGACCATGAAAATCCCCGTGACTGCTTTTTTGCCCCTGGTCTCGTTAATCAACTCCTCCCTCAACGCCAGTCTTTCCCGGATTACTTCGGCATTTTTGGTGATCACCTCGTGGGCGTCACTGCCGAACTGGTCGGACAGTATAATCCCGTGGACGAAGGTCTCCATGTCCCTGTTGTCAATGTTCACCGCAAAATCCACCAGGCTCTGGCTGAGGTCCTGGTTGGTCCTGAACTGCAGGACCAGCTTTTCCAATTCCCCCTGCAGGGGCTGGGGAGTTGAGGGGATAATTCTCTCGATGGCCTGGGGCAGGTTGTCCGACACGCTGTACACCTCGGCCAGCAGCTGGAGCACCAGCTGGGCCTGGGAGTCTATTCTGGCCCTGACCCGGGTCCGGTAGAGCCTGTCCACCATCTGATGCGCAATGAGTAGCCACAGGACCGGGGATATCACACCCAGGTAAGGGTTTGACAGCGCCTTGAAGCTCACCAGGGACAGTATCAGGGCAATGGCCACACCGGCGGCCAGAAAGGTGTTGTAATTAAAGGGGGCCCCCAGCCTCTTCAGCTTGTAGGCCGTATCCCGGGAAACCCTGTACCTGTCGAAAACCGAATTCCACTGCGTTGCCTCATACTCCAGGATCTCCTTGAGCCTGGTGGCCGACCTCCTGAACCTGTCGATATTACGGTGGATGGACACCGACATTATGGCCGCCGTGACCAGCCCGGCGGGGACCACCGCCTCGGGTATTCTCAGCATGGACTTGATTTCGTTCATCATAATTTCACCACGCCCCTGGCACTATTTAGGCCGGAGAACGGCCTGATGTCCGGCAATTTCTCATCTCCCAGCTCGTCCTGCAGCCTTTCCAGAAGGGCCGGGCTGAGGCTGTTGACCACCTCGTGCCTGTTGCTGATCCGGTTGAACCTGTAAATCTCCACGAATTCCGGCCTGCCCTGGTTGTCGGTGACCTCGTTGACCTCGGTGACGCACCAGGTACCGTCCCTGTACTTTTTGATAAACACTGTCAGGTCGATGGCGCTGACGATGTGGCGCATCAATTCCTCGTCGGACATACCGGACCTGATCATGGCCCGGATCAGTCTCTGTACCAGGTCATGCCTGGCGTTGTTGGCGTGGCCGGTGGTCATGGACCCCATGTGCCCGGTGCCCATGGCCTGTAGCAGTTCAAAGGTCTCGGGCCCCCTGAACTCCCCCAGTATGATCCGCCGGGGATACATGCGGAGAGCATTCACCATCAGGCTGCCAACGTCAATCTGCCTGGAACTCTGCAGGGGAACGACGTGACCGGTAAGGTTCAGTTCGAAGGTATCCTCAATGGTTACTATCCTCTCATCCCCGGGTATGAATGAGCAGAGAAACCTTAAGAAGGTGGTCTTGCCGCACCCGGTGGCGCCGGAGATGACCATGTTGCACCCGGCCCTGACAGCACACCTGAAAAAAGTCAGCATTTCCCCGTTCAAAAAACCCTGGGCCACCAGATCTTCCCCGGAAAAGCTCTTGCGGACGAATTTTCTTATGGATATGGCCGGGAACGGGCAGTTGGGGACGATGACCGCGTTCAGCCTGGACCCGTCCGGGAGCCTGACGTCCACCAGGGGACTGTTGTAGTCTATCTTTCTGTTCGCCTTTTGCACCGCCATCTGGAGGACCTTCATCACCTCCTCGCTGCTTCCGAATTTGATGTCAGTCCTGATGGGCCGGTTGTTCTTCTCGATGTAAACCTGGTCCGGGCCGTTAATCAGTATATCGGTAACCTCCGGGTCCCTGAAAAAGGGCCCCAGGTCCTTGTAGCCGATGAGCTGGTCAATTACATAATTTTCGGTTTCCGGATCCTCCCGGCCCAGCAGTGACCTTACCTCCTGCCTGATAACCTCCTCCTGCCGGTCCAGGTATTTTTGGCTGTCAGGATCCAGGAACAGGCTTCTGTGCTTTTGGATCACTCCTTCCTGAACCGTTTTGATTAAAAGCTTCTTTTCTGATTCGTTCGAGTTCTGACTGTTCATAGATATTTCCTCCAGGCTCTCTGGCCGGATGCTCCGGCATGATCCAGATTTCCCTGGCCAGGGTCTTGCCATAAAAAAGCGGGCCCACCTGTGACCACTTCATGGCCAGGGTTATACTGCTCTCGCTCCCGGTCACAACATTTTTCAACTGGTCAATCTGGCCCGCGGCCACCCTCGGGCCGGTCACGCTTAGAACCTTGATTCCCTCGCCGATTACCTGGGGCTTCCCGCCTTCGATAGATCCCACCACTGTGACGCTGTCCCCGGCCTTCAGTCCGTTTGGCCACCTGGCCTCGTTGGGCCTGAGGGATATGTACGTCTCGTCCGGGGCCAGGCTGCCGGATATGCCCGTTATCTCTTTCTGATCGGAAGAAAGCTTTTGAGAGAGTATGGGCTCCCCTGCGTACAGTTTTTCCCCGGCGTACTTCCCGACGACCTGCCGGGGATCGGACAGGGCCATTGAGTGACGGTCCCTGCGGGTAACCGTTATATAGCCTATATCGCTCTGTCCTATTACCGAGCCGGCTTTGATGTCTTCCCTGGGCGCAAGCACCTTTACCGGCATGTACAGCTGGTAAAAGGCAATCATTACCGAAAGGCCGGCGGCGAGACTCAATAAAACCGCCACCCACAGGCTCATGTCCCTTGCCGGCAGCTTTATCCCGCGCATAACTCTTCAATCCCCCTTTCCACCCTGTTTCTGCTTTTCTGCTTGGCGGCATACAGGGCGCTGTCGGCCCTTTTGACCAGTGATGTAACGTCTTCCCCGGGGATATACTCCGCCACGCCGAAGCTCGCGGTGATGGAAATACTGCGGCCGCCGGACACCTTCACCTGTACCGCTGACACCGCCCGGCGGGCCCGCTCGGCAATCTCAGCGGCCTCCTCCAGGCCGGCGCCACACAGGACCATGAACTCCTCCCCCCCGTACCGCCCGAAAAAGTCCGCCGGGCGCACCGTGCCCCTGACGATGGAGGCAAACTGTTGCAGCACCAGGTCGCCGGCATCGTGGCCGCAGGTGTCGTTCACCCTCTTGAAATGGTCTATGTCCGCCATGATTACCGACAGCGGGATCATCTTGCCCACAACCCTTTCCAGCTGCCGGTCCAGCTCTCTCCGGTTCGGCACACCGGTCAGGGGGTCGGTGGTGCTGGACAGCATGAGGTTGAAATTCTCACCCGCCTGGCGGGCCTTCTGGTTCAGGAGAGTGAACTCAGCAAGCTGAAGTCTCCGGTGCAGCCTGGCAAGGTTTCTGTCAACCCTGGACAGTCCGGGGGCTTTAACGGGAAAGGCCCTTTCGGCCAGCGCCGGGTCGGGGGTCTCCAGGAGCAGGTTTTCCATTTGGGCGTTCAGATGCTTTAACCACAGGGAAAATATGACCAGCAGCCCGGCTGTGTAGATAAGCCATGCCAAATGAATCACTGTATAATATTTCCCCGCGGTTAATCCGAGAAGGAACAGTGATATCCCTCCAGCCATCGCCAATAAAAATATCAACCGTCATCACCCCCGACTACTCTCAGCATTTCCTCCGGGATACCGGTCTTGTATATCCCTTTCTTTCCCGATGAGAGCAACGTGGGTACCGGGCCGTGCCACCGGCCCAGGAAGATTGATCCCCGGTATCCCTTTTCAGCCAGGTATGCCTTGCCCCTTGAAATCTCTCCCCCGGTTTGAACCGGAACCCATCGCCTACCTTCCGGGTCGAGACTCACCAGGGTCTCCACGGCCCTCAGGCAGGCGCCGCAGGAAGGTGAGAAGAACAGTACCGGCCTCGCACCCGCGTCCAAGATCACACTGCTGCCTTCTTCAGTCACAGCCGAAACGTATCTCTCCTGATTCGGCGGCGGAATAGGGCTGTTGTCCGGGACTGCAGCCCGGGCCGGAGCTGTATCTAGCTGCTCAATTAAAGGTCCTTCTGGCTTAACCTCAGTAACACTTTTCCTTTCCGGAACTGCCGGCGGGGACTCATCAGCCGGAGTAGCATGCACTTCTTTTGCCGGCAAGGCACTGTTCACAATGACCGGGGGATCGTAACGGAGAACAATGACTGCCGCAAGTATAACCGCCAGGATTGAGGCCAGTACCCTCAAGACCAATTTGTATCTCCCCTCATCCACGACGGACAGCGCAATCACCCCGGCCAGGATCATGAGGTCGGCCCTGATGCAGTCCAGGCACCAGTATGACCAAATGGATTGTAAAAGCAGCGACCCGGCTATAAGCATCCCTCCTCCCACCACTGACCAGTCGGAATACCTGGTGAGCGCCAGCCCGGCCAGCACCCCGCAGGCCGTCACCGCGAAAAGCGTTATCAGGTCCAGGGGTTTCGTTGCCACCAGGTATGACGCCGCCGCTGCGAAAAAAATCCCCCCGGGGAGTTTTTTCAGGTAAAGGCCCTCCATTTCTCAATCACATCCTTCCATGGCCGCACGGTGCCATTTTCCATCGAGGTCGTAATAGAACGACCCGCCCTGGGCGCACCTGAAGGCGTCCAGGGTGGACAGTCCGCCTGAAGGGTAAAACCTGTCCATAAATCCCAGCATCAGTGTCCTAAGTCTCCCGTGGGTTTTTACTATGACTGAGGGATAGAGGGGATCCCCCTCCTCACCCCTGACGTTTATGGAGCTTATGTAGGAGTCCCCGCCGACGCCGGCATCCATCTCACCGGGCTTGTTGATGTCGAAAAACACTTCGGCCGCCATTCTTGCCCCGGCCCCGTTGTTTTCGTACTCCACCCACCTGCGCACTATATTTACCCCCTCACAGCCACAGGAACAGCAGTATCTTTTGTAGCCCCCCTTTTCATACAAGGTGTCTTCCCTGCCGGAAACGTAGACGGGGTCGTCCCCGTCACAGCTCACACAGCACGGGCTGCAGCCGGTAGGGCTGCAGCAGATGGACTCCCGGTTCCCCCGATAGATTTCCAGTAAAACATATCTTTTGGCGCTCATGGCCGCCGCTGTAGCCGCGGCGTCTGCGGCGGTCTGGAGTTTTTCACCAGCCAGCACGTATCTGGCGAAATCCACGGCCACTGCGGCCACCATCATGGAAAGCACCAGGACCCCGGCAAACATGGGCAGGATGCTTCCCCTCTGGTCTGAAAGTTTCGGTTTCAGCGCCTGTCACCCCCTATCTTTCCAGCCAGACGAACGTGGCGCCGGCGTTCATGGTTACATCGGTTAAAGGACTGCCACCGATAAGCTTTGGAAACGTTTTGTGGAACGGGGAAACTGTATAAGTAACCTGACAGGTAACCGCAGTCCCGTCCCGGAAGAAATCCACCGAAAACCTGTCCGGGTCCAGCCCCCAGAGCCAGGCCGACTGCTCAGCCTTTACCCTCGCCCAGTCCACGTTCCCGGTTATGCTGGCCTCCCTCGCCCCTTCCCTGGCCACTTTTTGAACACCGTAGTAGTCGGCGAAGAGAAAGGAGAAGGTTACGGTGAATATGAAAATGACCAGGAGGACAGAGATGGAAAAGATGAATTCCAGGAGAACGGATCCCTTTTGGTTTCCGGCCATTTCAGTTGTATAAAGGTCTGTTCTCCGGCCTGAGCTTGTGAGCACGGGCTGTCAGCGCCTCCTTCCGGATTAAGATTCTTCCGTTTACCGTTGAGGCGCCCTTCGGGTCGATCAGCCTTTGAAACCCTGGGAACAGGGGATTCATCTGGGCTTCAGCCACGCCATACCCGGTGTCGCCGGTACTGTAGGCAACGGCGTTTTTCACGGGGCAGGCCACCAGGGTGTTGTTAAGGTGTTTCAGTGCCCTGTCACTGGCTTCAGCCGGGTTATCCGTCACGGCAACGTTCAGGGCGGCAATCCGGGCTGCCTGCTTGACCTGGGACGTGTTGTATATCCACAATCCCATTGCCACCATACCCAAAACGAAACCGACAAACAGGATCCCGCAGATGGCAAACTCAAGCATGATAGATCCCCTCTGGTTTTTAACGAGATCTTTCAATTGTAATTCACCTCTAAAAAATTAGGGCCCACCTGTGTCAAGGTGAGCCATGAGGAGAATTCCGTTTAATTATCCAGGAGGTCCGAACGGATTTTGCTGTCAAACTTTAAAGTTTTGTTTTCAACGGTGACGGTGACCGCGTCCCGGTTGTCACCAGGGAACTGGTCCGTTACCCCGTCCGGCCAGGCCTCGGCTTCCACCGTGTAGCTGCCGGGAGTTCCTGAAAAACCATAGTCCCATTCTTCATATCCCCCCGGTCCCAGTTTAAGGCTAAAGGGGTGTGTTCCGGTGAAGCCCTGAACAAATCCTGTTATATCTATTTCACCCGGGAGGCTGTCCTTCCTGGTAACCCTGATTTTAAAACTAACTGACGTCTTTCCACCGTCTATGGCCGTGAATACCGGTTTAACAGGGATTATCTCCACTGTTACGTCATGGAGGCCTTCCAGGGAAACGTCCACGACCCTGACGTTGTCATTGTTTGTTATCTCCGACCAGTCCATATATCCCCATACGTCTTTCGGAAGAACCCTGACGCTTTCGTTGACTCCCGCGGCCAGGGTTATCTTGTTGCTATCAAGGTTGGCCGGAACGGTCCAATCGAAGGTGAATTCCAGCCTGTCCTCCGTACTCCCGGCCGGGACCCTGTATTGGAATATGTTGTCCAGGCCGGCCACGGGCTGGACATTTTTCACCGGCGCCAGCCGGCCGTTCACCGCAATACCGAAAGGCACCACATAGTCCTGGGTCAGCTCCGTCTTCAGGCCCATGGCCTCGAACAGCTGGCCGGTCACCGGGTCGGACATGAAGGATGCGTCCGGCTTGGCTTTTAAAACCACCTTGCCGGTGTACGTTTCCCCCGGCCGGGCTGTATCCGTACCCGGATCTATGCTCTCAACAATGAAGTTCGGAAGGATGTCCCAGCGTATAAAGATGACGTCATACCAGATCCCGCCCAGGTCGTGGCGGTTGTGCCAGTGCCTGACCGCCCCGGCCAGCCCGGGCCTGGGTTCTGCAAGAACCTTGAAATATTCCCTGACTGTTTCTTTGCTAAAATCGCTCCAGAAGACAGGGTTGTTGACAAAACTATTTTGATAGTCCTGGAATCCAATTCTATTGTGGTAAGTCGAAAGGGCCTTGATTATGAGGCCCCAGGAGTAGTCGGAAACATCCCCGTTTTCACCTGAAGTCAAATATTTATCCCATGGCTTTTTAATCATATCCCTCTGGGCCGGGGCAGTATGGTTAGGGGCATCGTCAGGAAAATAATCGCTGGCAAACAGGTCCCCGTCAAATGTATAGCCGAGGTAGCGAGGCTCCTGTTTCCCAGGGTGACCCAAATCTATTCCGTTATCATCCTGCCACGATGTTATTACACCTTCGGATTCGGTTTTCCACTGGTTATTTGGCACATCACTCGGCAGGCCGTAGACCAACAAGTCACGATCGAGACGGGCTTTTAAGCTACCTTTCTCAAAATCCATACCCGTTATTTGCAAAACATGCTGCAGGTTACTATAATTACTCATTGCCTGCTCAGGAAAAAAGTATAACCCTGTAAACAGGGTTAAAATCAAAAAAATAGTCAATATTTTTTTATACACAGTAAAACTCCCTCCTTAATCCTTCGAGATTATTGCCTGAACAAAAGCTACCCCTATTGAATTAATTGAAATCTTCTGTCCATCAATGTAGTAAAAATGCGGCTCTATGTCCCGGGGAGGTAAATTGCTGCCTACCGGCGGAACTACAAAACCTCCGCTTGCTCTGGCCTTTTTGGCAATATCCCAAGCCTTAGTCATGACCTCTTGGACTTTTTCGGGATGGTTTGGAAACTTCCAATTGAGCACTTTTTCCATGGGGCCCAGGTCTAGTTCTACACGCCGGATGTCGGACAGGTTCCTTATCCATTTAATTTCAACAGCAACAAGACTATTTTCTGTATCATATCTAAAAGCAAAGTAACTCCGGCTATTGTTCTGGTTTGCCAGCTTCCACATGGCTTCATCCCAGGTGCTTTTATCCCAGACAGGTCGATACAACCAATAGGGACTGTACCACCCAGTTGTTACCCCCAGCAGTCCTTCCAATTGTTTGACGTCTTCTGGCTTGTCCCCGTTTTTATTCGTGGTGATAAGATTTGGCGGAGTAGCAGGATTTGGGGTTGTCACCGGTTTATTTATGGTCTCTATATACTTCATAACCGCGTTCACGTCAGGCCTGGCTTCACCTTTTGGCCAACACAGGACGGTCTGGGAGGCCTCATCCCATTCCACCTCAAAACCCAGCCCCTCGGCTATGTAACGGGCCGGCAGGTAGGTTCTTCCCTCGCTTTCACTTAAGAAGGGGGCCACATCAATGTCCCTGTCCTGGTTGTTTACGGTAATCCTGGCCACTCCGATGATCATTTCAACGGAATTGCCGCCAAGTCTTAATCCGGCTTTATTCCGGTCTCCATTCCAGGTAATGTTATCGTTGGTTACCCCCAGGGCGTTGCCCATGTAGCGCACTGGCACGAAGGTCCTTCCATCTTTTATAAAGGGACGGGCATCCATGGTTACCCCTTCGGTCTTGCCATCAACGAAATATTTATTAACCCCGATGGCAAACACAACGCTCCTGACCGGCTTTTTCTCCTGGTATACGTCAACCCTGGTTTCCTGCGCGGAGTGGGCCGGGGTTATGTGTTTAAGGTTTATGGTAAAAAGGGCCAGGACAAGCACAAAAGCAATAAACAAAAGAAACCTTCTCAAGAGATCATCTCCTTTTTGGTTACCATATTTATACTATTATATTGTAATAGATGGGCGAACGGGTGTTTTTGTTCCATGGATTTCCTTTTTTCCACCACTCCCGAATAAAGAGATATGATTTATTCCCGATATAACAATAAAAAACCGGAGTTACCCGGTTTAAAAAAGTTTTTCCCTACTCTTCAGTTAGGTATCAGTTCCTTCACGCCCGCCTCAAAATCCTCCAAGCTCTTTGCCTTAATGGCCCGGCGGTGAAGATTTTTTAGTATGTCAACATCATCGATTGTTTTCAATTTTTCTGCAAGACTTCCGGGACAGTGGCCCGTGTTTTCTTTCAGGGCATCCATAATGGCATCTACTATTCCCTGCTGTATCCCTTTTTGCATTCCCTGGTCAATCCACTTTTCCCTGACGCCATCAAAAAGAGGGAAAGTATCCAACTTGTTCACCTCCATCAATTTCAGTATTAGATCCTTAGACAATTTAAGCGATGCGAAAGCTCCCAGGGCGAGGTACAGGATGGATCTGTCTTCGTCCCCGGGAATTTCTTCTTTCAGCCGGCTTACACACTTCCCCAGAACTGCCTCCAGGGGTTCATCCTGCCGCATCAGGGGTACAAGCGGCAGCAGGCCCACCGGACCCCGGTAGAGGAAGTCCCTTCCGGCAACATCCTGCAGGTTAATCTGGCGGTAATTAAAGTTTACCACGGTCAGGTCCAGGCACTCAAGTGAGTACCGGCCTTCCTGCCGGCCGCCGCCGGTAAGATTGATTACGACGGGGTAGACCGGCACCTCGTGCCTGCGGTGGTGCATGGCCGTGTATTCCAGCAGCCTCATGGCCATCTTCCGGTCCGGCCTGGACTGGAATTCAACCAGCATGAGGTACTGGTAACCATTCTCCCGCACCTTCAAAAGCACGTCCGATGTCCTCTGTACAGCCACAGCCTCTTTGTCCCTATCCTCAACCTGCTCCACCGATACAGCCACACCGCGCACGAAAGAGGCAATCTGGTCCTTATACCTTTCCACCAGGGCCTTGATAATAAGATCATATTCGGCCACCGGCGCACCCCCTTATCTCATATTATAGCAGAAACTACATTGACCGGACAGATCAGGAAGAGAGTCACGGCTCAGACAAAAACAAGCAATACTGCCGACATCAGCATTGTGGCCGGCCCCAGAACGGCGCCGTAAGGAACCTCTCCCCCGGGCAGCCTGCCCGCGGCTACCAGTACACCCTGTTTTAGCTGTCCGGTCCTATACCAGGTATGGGCGAAACCCCAGGCCATCAGGACCATCCCGGCCAGAATGGAGCCGCAGAGGACCGGCTCATGGCCCAGGAAAAGCGACAGCGCCACGGCCAGTTTCAAATCCCCCCCACCCATTTTCCCGGATAAAAAGAAAAAGAGGTAAATGGATAAAATAACCAGGCTCCCATAGAGGTGGGACCATTGCGCTGTCGCAATGCTGTAAACAAGCCCGGTAATTGCTGCCGGGTAGGTATGGCGGTTGTAAATGGTCATTGATTTTATGTCTGTATAAGTGCAAATGGCGGTCAGGACCCCGGCAAGAATAAGATTTACGTGAGGAATCAATCTGCCTTACCCCTCCTTCACTCTACCATTTTTAAAATATCCCCCGGCCAAAGCCTGTTACGTACCGTACCCCCGGGGAGTTCCACCACCAGACTGGCCATCCTCACCAAAGGGCTTATTCTGAAGGGTGGCATATCCCTTATCAGGTGTACCACCATACCCCGCCGGTCAAGAAAAACCAGGTCAATATAGAACCGCATAAAAAAGGTGTGAATGCACCTGCAGGGCCTCAGGACAAGGGCCGATCCATCATCCATGGTCTTTCTCCCCATCAACCCGATCAGCCGGCTTAAAAAATCCTCCGCAACCTTTACCTGTTCAGCCAATACGTCCCCGGTCGTACAATTTATCAGCTTCATAAACCATCCTTATAAAAAAGAAAAACCCCACCCGGAATGGCAGGGTCTATCAGGGTTATCTCTCAATTGGGATTTTGAATGGTGTCGGCCACATCCTGAACCTTGCTGCCAAGGTTTCTACCCAGCAACCGGAAGCCGGCAATGGCCAGCACCGCCACCAGGGCTATGATCAGTCCGTACTCGGCCATGCCCTGTCCCCGCTGGTCCCTGTGGATTTTTCCTGCCTGGTCAGCCATATGTTTGAGCATTCTTTTCACCCCCTCAACAAACTTTAAAATTATCGCCTGCCTTCCGACCACCATAATTCAGGGCCTGGAAACAGTCGGTTAATCTCCGAACACCATGAGTATGTTCCACACAATCGGAAACCCTATGAGAACCAGGAAAGGCAGCAGAACAAAGGCCACAATGGGGAATAACAGCTTTATGGTGAGCTCCCCGGCCACCTTCTGGGTTTCCTGCTTCCTTCTGGCCAGTATCTTTTCAGCGTGGTGCTTTACCACCGGCTCCAGGGGGCTGCCGTACCTCATGGCCTGCTGGATTTTGCCCACCAGTCCCGTAAGTTCGGGTATCCCGCAGCGCAGGGCCATCTTGTTCAGGGCCGCCGCCCGGCTGTCCCCGGTGGCCATGTCCATCAGTGCCCGGCTGATTTCCCCGGCCAGCTCGCCCTTCATGGTCCCGGCCACCTCCTCCAGGGCCGTAAGTAAGTCCGCTCCCTTAAGGGCGTTGCCGAGAAGCAGGCAGAAGTCCGGGATGTCCCTTTTGATGGAATCCACCCGGGCCCTGACCTTCCTGTTCAGCCAAACCCCGGGAGCCAGATAGAGAATAATGGCCATCAGAACACCCCAGTATATATCAACCCACCCCAGCAGGGCCGGGGGGATGAATGCTGCCAAACTCATTACAGGTAGGGCGAACTGGAGGCCGGCAAAATACTCCGGACCGATGTCCAGGTCGGCCTGGCCAATCTTTTTCTGGAGCACCGTCCGGGAGACCTCGTTGCTCATCCTTCTGCCGGTATTCTCCAGGATCCGGTCGGCCCCGTCCCTCAGCTCCACCCCGCCGGGCAGCTTCAACCTGTTGCCGCCAGCCAGAACCAGAACCGATGAGGCCGCCAGCGCCCCGGCCAGAACGGAAACGTCCACTCCTTTAATAAGGGTATTCAGGTTCTCAAGCACTCCTACACCCCCTGCCCCAGGGTGTTTTTGATCATCCTGCGGGTAATTACGTTACCTGCCATGATCCAGGCCGTGGCCACAATGAATATGAAGGCGCCCTCCAGGGTTTGAAAAAGAGGAGCGGTGAACCCCGGGGCCATTACCCTGGCCAGGCCCACGAACACGAAGGGCAGGGCGGTCAGCACCTTGAGGGTCATCATGTTCTGGGCCACGGCCGCCGAAACTATGCCGCGGAAGCTCTCCCTGTCCTCATAGGACTCCATGGCGTGCCTGCAGATTTCCGCCAGGTCGCAGCCGACCCGGCTGTAAAGGCTCATACCCATGGAGAGTACTTTCAGTTCCTCCCAGCCGGTTTCTTTCCTGACCGCCTCCAGGGCCTGAACCAGGGTGTCGCCGGTCCTGACCCGGCGCAGCACCTCGTAGAAAACGTCCCGGGCCGGGCGGGGCATGTCGGGCACGGCGTCCTCCAGGGACTGGTACGGGTTGAGCCCCCCGTACATGGCGCTCTCCAGCTGCCCCAGCACGTCTATGAACTGGCTCTTTAAAAGCTCCATCCTGTCCTCTTCCTGCTTTTTCTTCCACCATCTCAGAACAAGAGTCCCGGAAAGCGATCCCGCCACGGCGAAATACCAGGCGCCGGTGACGGCCAGGGTAATTCCGCCAATGACGGCTCCGCCGACGATGACGATCAGCCTGTCCCGGGGCGACTTCCCCGGCCCCTTCCGGGTCTCGATGACCTCATCCTTAAGCCTGACCGACCTGGCCCGGAGTTTTATCCCATTCCCCGTGAGAAGCCAGAAGACCGCCACGGCCGCCAAAAAAGACGCCAGTAATAAAATATCCGTCAATTCACCCAGCCTCCCTCGTCCATAAAGATTTCCCGGCGCTGAAACTCTTCGGCCACCCAGTCAAAGGAGTCAGTCTTGTTATTGTACCGCCACAGGGTATGCAGTTTTACATTCAAAACGCCTTCACTGCGCTGGGTGCCCACAACCTCGCAGATGTGATCAAGCCGGCGCCGGCCGGATCGGTCCTTGAGCACGTGGATGAAGATGTCCACGGCGTCGGCAATCTGCTCCACTATCCCGTCGTAGGGTATGTCCATCCTGGCCATCTGCACCATGTTTAAAAGCCTCCGGGTGCAGTGCCTGGCCGAGTTGGCGTGGGCGGTTGTCAGGGAGCCCCTGTGGCCGGTGTTCATGGCCTGGAGCATGTCGAAGGTC
>DYET01000134.1 GCA_020725625.1 Desulfovirgula sp.
GGGTGGTGGTGGCCTCCTGCACCCCCAGGACCCACGCCCCGCTGTTCCAGGGCGCCATCCGGGAGGCCGGGCTGAACCAGTACCTTTACGAACACGTGAACATAAGGGAGCATTCCTCCTGGGTTCACCGGAACAACCCGGACAGGGCCACGGCCAAGGCCAAGGACCTGATCAGGATGGCGGTGGCCAGGTCCCGGAGGCTTGCACCCATTGAGAACACCTGCACCGAAATCAACAAGAACTGCCTGGTGGTGGGAGGAGGGACCTCCGGCCTGACCGCGGCGCTGTCCCTGGCCGACCAGGGCTTCTGCGTACACCTGGTGGAAAAATCGGACAGGCTGGGCGGGCGCCTCAACGAAATAAAGTACGACCTTGGAGGCGTGCAGCCGGCGGAAATACTGGCCGAACTGACCGGAAAGGCTGCTGCCAGCCCCCTGATCAAGATCTACACAAGGGCCGAGGTAACCGAGACCTCGGGCTTCCCGGGTAACTACAGGACCAGGATCAGGAGCGGGGACCGCGAGGAGGAAATCACCCACGGGGCGGTCATCCTGGCCACCGGTGCCAGGCAGGCAGCCACCACCGGGTACCTTTACGGCCGCAGCCGGCACGTGATCACCCAGGGGGAACTGGAGGAAAGGGCGGTGTCCGGCGGCCTCGAGGGAGTCGGCAATGTGGTCATGATCCAGTGCGTGGGGTCAAGGACCGCCGAAAGGCCGTACTGCAGCCGTACATGCTGTATCCAGGCAGTAAAGAACGCCCTCAAGATAAAGGAAATTTCGCCCGCAACCCGGGTTTACGTTCTGTACCGCGACATCCGGGTTTACGGGCTGTATGAAAAGTATTACACCGAGGCTAGAAGCAAGGGAATCCAGTTTTTCAGGTACGATCCAGGGGCCGGGCCGGCGGTGCGGGAGGCCGGGGACAGACTGGAGGTTGAGTTTGACGACCACGTCACCGGTTTCCGCCTAAAGGTCGGTGCCGACCTGCTGGTTCTGAGCACCGGTGTCGATCCCG
The DNA here is from genome assembly GCA_020725625.1 of Desulfovirgula sp. Lineage (GTDB taxonomy): Bacteria > Bacillota > Desulfotomaculia > Desulfotomaculales > Desulfocucumaceae > JAILZP01. Next base: position 1,018 of record DYET01000134.1, read on the forward strand.
GGAGCGATAATGAAAAGCTGAGCCGGTTGTTCAAGGTGCCGCTGAGCTCCGATGGATTTCTCCTGGAGGCGCATCTTAAGCTGAGGCCGGTGGACTTTGCAGCCGACGGGCTTTACCTATGCGGCCAGGCACACTCGCCGAAGCTGATCGGCGAGTCAATCGTCCAGGCCAATGCGGCGGCCATGAGGGCAGCAACGCTGCTGGCCAAGGACAAGATGGAAAATGTTGCCATAACAGCCTACGTGGTGGAGGAGGTATGCATAGGCTGCAGGGCCTGCGTGAAAGCGTGCAGTTACAATGCCAGGTACATGGATGATTTCAGAAATGTGGCCATGGTATACGATGTGCTCTGCCAGGGCTGCGGGGCCTGCGTGGCGGCCTGCCCCAGCGGCGCCTCACAGCAAAAGGGTTACGAAAAAGGGCAGATGCTGGCAATGATGTGGGAAGTATTTTAGCCGCCAGGATAAATAATTTGTTGACAGCAATTCGGTTGGCGGTGAAATTTTCAGGGCTGAAGGCCGCGACCGACGACTATTGCCGGAGGGGGTTGAAGACATGGACCAGGCCGACATGGATCAGCGTCAAAAGGACGGGAGTGAAGGGGCTGCAGCCGGCCAGGAGTTTGAGCCGTTAATCGTGGGAATGGTATGCAACTGGTGCAGTTATGCCGGGGCTGACCTGGCGGGAACGTCCAGGATCCAATATCCACCGAATATCAGGCTGGTGCGGGTAATGTGTTCGGGATCGGTTGATCCCCTGTACCTGCTGACCCCGTTGCTGGATGGTGCCGACGGTGTCCTGGTGGGCGGGTGACACGCCGGGGACTGCCACTATGGTAGTGGCAATTACAAGGCCCGCAGGAGAATAGCGGTTTTGAAGGCGGCCCTGGAGATGTTCGGCATAGAAAAAGAGAGGGTCTGGTTCCGCTTCATCAGCGCCTCGGAAGGCAAGCTGTTTGCCCAGACCGTGGATGAGATGGTGCAAACCCTAAAGAGATTGGGGCCCAATCCGTTGAAAAACAAGTGGGAAATATAACGGGGGACGGTGATAAGGTGAAACATTTTCTGCTGGATGTCGATGAACGGGGTGTCAACCGTACCCTGGCCTCATTTCTGGAACGCCTGGTTTCCGACGGGATGGCCGGAGCGCTGCTGGTGCCCAAGGACACCGCTTCCGGGAAGGCCGCAGTGATGACTTTGATCAAGTCCCCCGGGGAAATCAAAAACATAAACCCCTTCGCGCCGGTCTCGCCGGTTAACGCCGCCAGGATTGTCTCGGACTTGACCATAACAGGCGTTCCCGGCGAGAAGGTGGGAGTGCTGCTGAGGTCCTGTGAGACCAGGGCACTGGTGGAACTGGCCAAGCACAACCAGGCCAACCTGGAAAATATTATTATTATGGGCATGGACTGCCTGGGCACCCTTGACCCTGTTGATTACAGCGAGGTAAACGACCCGGGTGGAAATCTGGCCGAGGAATGGATGGAAGTGTCGGCTGAAGGCGAGTACCGGGAGGAAATCAGAGGCAAGTCCATCCGCCGGGTTTGTTCCGCCTGCTCCCATGTCGAGGCCGATCACGCAGCCCTTCACCTGGGCTGGGTAGGCCTGGGAGGCAAACAGATCCTGGTCTCGGTGGGGGATGAGTTCACCGGCTGGGCATCATCCTTTCTGGGAGAGGGAAGCGAAAATGTTCCGGAGGGCCGTCAGCAGTCGCTGGGGGCCGTCAGGTCGCGGCGGGAGGAGAACAAAAGGCGGCTCTACGATGAATTTAACGACCGTACCAGAAGCGTGGAGTCACTCCTGAAAGAAATATCCAGGTGTATAAAGTGCTACAACTGCAGGCGGGTCTGCCCCCTGTGCTTTTGCCGTGAATGTATCTTTTCCACCGAAATATTCAGGCACGAACCCGACTACTACCTGAGCAGGGCAGGGCGAAAGGGCCTGATGGGGCTGCCGGCCGACAAGCTTTTGTTCCACCTGACCCGGATCAACCACATGGGGCTCAGCTGCGTGGGTTGCGGCCAGTGCGAGTCGGCCTGCCCTGTGAAAATACCACTGGGCATCATTTTCAAAATGGCCGGTGAGAGGCTGCAGCAGATCTTCGACTATGTCCCTGGCCGTTCGCTGGAGGAAGATCCTCCTCTGACCACCTACAGGGAGCACGAGCTGGAACCCAGGTAGGCACCGGGAACGAGAAACGGGGACCAGAGAAAAACCGGCGCCCGGGACCGGGAACCGGGATCCGCAAGGCGGCACCTGACCTCTGCGGGCTCCCGGACAGGCCGGTTCAGGGCCGGACAGGGGGTCTTAGAGAATGGAAGTTATAAGGGGCGGGGAAACCCTGCGCGTTGACCCACTATTTGCCGAGAGGATAAAGTCAGCCAGCGGCCAGCCCTTGGATCTGTGCTACCATTGCCAGAAATGTGCCGCCGGATGCCTGCCGATGGCAGGATTTCAGGAGAGAACCCCCAACCAGCTGATCAGGATGATCAACCTGGGGCTCAAGGAACAGGTTTTGGGAAGCCCGGCCGTCTGGCTGTGCACCGGGTGCGAAACGTGCGGCGTCCGCTGTCCAAACGGAATCAGCGTCGCCGAGGTGATGGACGCCGTGCGGGAGATGGCCCGGGTGGAAAATATCGCGGCTCCCGGGGACCGGACTCCGGTTTTCCACCGGATGTTTTTAAACGATCTCAGATCGAGGGGCAGGATCAGCGAGAGCCTGCTCATGGCCAAGTACAAAATCAGGACCGGGCAGCTTTTCAGCGACCTGGACCTGGGGCTGAAACTGTTCTTGAAGGGCAAGCTCCCGCTGATACCCAGAGGTATTAAAGGAAAACAGGGCATCCGGAGGATCTTCGAACGGGCCGAGGAAAAGGCGAGATCCAGGTACGCCGGTTCCCGCGAGAGGGGGCGCATTAAATGAAGCTGGCCTACTACCCGGGATGCTCCCTGGAGGCCACGGCCAGGGAATACGACCTGTCGTCCAGGGCGGTCTGCCGGGCGCTGGGTATGGAACTGGAAGAACTGGAAGACTGGAGTTGCTGCGGGTCGACATCGGCGCACAACCTGAACCACCTTCTGGCCGCTGCCCTGGCCGCCAGGAACATCGCCCTGGCCCAGAAGTCAGGGCTGGACGTGGCCGTTCCCTGCTCGGCCTGCTTTGCCCGGCTGCGCAAGGCCGACCATTTGCTCAGGCTGGGGGGTGAAATCAGGGAAGAGCTTGAGGACCTCGTGGAATTCAAGTACACCGGGGAGGTTGCCGTGATTTCACTGCTGGAGGCGGTGGTTGCCCGGGCCGGCCTGGACAGGATAAGGGATATGGTGACCAGGCCGCTGGAGGGCCTAAAGCTGGCCTGCTATTACGGCTGCCTGATGGTGCGGCCTCCCGAGGTAAGGGGCTTTGACCGGGTGGAAAACCCGGAGATGCTGGACCGTCTGGTGGAAACCCTGGGAGCCGAGGCCAGGCAGTGGTCCTATAAAACCGAGTGCTGCGGGGCCGGGCTGTCCCTGACCAGGTCGGAGGTTGTGGAGGGCCTGGTGGGGAGGCTGGCGGAGGCGGCCCGGGCGGCCGGGGCCGACGCCCTGGTGACGGCCTGCCCCCTGTGCCAGAGCAACCTGGAAATGAGGCAGAAGAAAAGCCCCAAAATTCCTTCCTTCTACTTTACCGAGCTGATGGGAGTGGCCATGGGGCTGCCGGAAGCGCCGGGATGGATGGCCAGGCACCTGGTGGACCCTTCGGCGATAGTTAAGTCGGCCATCGGCAATTCTTAGAAAAAAATGCGTCGAGGCAGTTCACGGGAAGTGATTTTAGCAGCCGGGCCGGGTTTTATCAAATCCTGCCCTTCTCTCCGGCAATTCTTAAAAACTTTTCTTTGATGTTATCCGGGGGAACGTGCAGGACCGGCCGGCGCGACATGGTTAACGGATCACCGGGACAGGCAGAGGCGCATACTCCACAGCCTATGCAAATCTCCTTATTCACAACCGGGATTTGAGTTCCATCTCCTTCGTCATGCATGGTGATGGCCCGGATATGGCAGCTGTCGGCGCAGGTACCGCATCCTGTGCACCTTTCACTTTCCAGTTCGGGAATAAAGTTGCTCGGGTGTGTGCCGTATTTTCCGGATTCGTTAATACCGCGCAAAATCACGCAACAACAGCCGCAGCAGTGGCATATGTAAGCAGGCTTACTCAGTACGTTATCACAATTATGGACCAACCCGGTTTTTTCAGTAAGATCAAGCACCCGCAGCAATTCGTCCACCGTGGCCGGCTTGCCTAGACCCCTGCGCACTACCCACTCCGCAGCGCTGCCAAGGGAAGTGCAAACCTCCATGGGCGCTTCGCAGGATTTGCCCAGGTGACTTGCCTTATGGCGGCAGGCGCACATGGACAGTGCTCCTCCGCCGGACTGCCGGATAATTTCACTGGCCCTTTCGTAAGTTAAAACCTCGGTTTCCACGGCTAAAGGTATTAGGCTTTCATATACCAGGGTCCGCATCATCTTTGTGTCGGCCCCGCAGAATTCATCCCGGACTTCTTCATTTTTAAAGTAACTTTCAAAAAGCTCTGCCAATTCCTTAATATTTATATCATCCCGTACCCGCATGAATGTATATTCGAAAAATCCTACCACCATCGGGGCCAGCATGTAATAGAAATCGTCCTTGCGGGGGATGTCCAGCACCAGCCCCTTGTCAGCCATGCCGTCCAGTATTGTCTTTAATTGTTCTTCCTTAATCCCGGTAAGGCCGGAAACCTGTTCCAACGTCATGGGCAGCAGGGGAAATTTACTGCCCACCATGGCCTCGCTCTCGGTGTAGAGGCGGTGAAGAATTGCCATCAGGGTCTCGTTTACCGGCGCCCCTACCGGATTCTTGTTCAGGCGTTCGGCCAACGCCCGGTAAACCTCGTCTTTGGCATTAATCAAGTGCCCCATTCAAATATCCTCCTTTCCTCCCAGACGAATCAGTCTTATCTGTCATTCCCGGTGTTTTTCGCTTCACAGCAGATCCCGCTTTCCGCCGGGGCCAATCTAAAACACATATTGTCCGATCCGCATGCCGCCCTGCGGCGGTCCCCGGATTTCCGTTGCCCATTCCATTCACTAAACAGATGAAATATATTAATATATTAAATTATAACACGTTAACATATATTGGTTAAAAAAATAATATACAATTTTTTTTGCGCTGTCAACAACTTTCTCATCATTGGGATATAAACATATCCGCGGGTGACGGCTGATCACAGCGGAGTATGAATAATGGTAGGGTCGCCGCCCCAGAGTTTTTTTATCACCGCGCCGACCTCACCGGGGTCGCCGCTGGTGTGGAAAACCTCGCTGCCCTTCCGGCCCCCGGGGTTTTCCAGGCCCGTTCCGGCCACAACCCTGCAAACCTGGCGGGCCACCGCCTCGCCGGTGTCGATCACGGCAACGCCGGACCCCACTATGGCCTTCACTGTGTCCTTCAAAAAGGGGTAGTGGGTACAGCCCAGCACGACGGTGTCCACGCCCCTCTCCAGCAGGGGGGCAAGGTATTTTTTAAGCATGTCCACGGCCTCGGGGCTGTCGTGGCGGCCGGACTCCACCAGTTCGACCAGCCCCGGGCAGGGCTGGGAATAAACGTCAGCGCCGTTCTGGTACCTCTCCAGGAGGGACGAAAAGCGGTCCCCCGACAGGGTCACGCTGGTGGCCAGAACCCCGACCTTGCCGTTCCTGGTGGCCGCGGTGGCCGGTTTTACAGCCGGCTCCATGCCCACGATGGGAACGTCGAATTTTCTCCTGTATATGTCCAGCCCGGCGACAGAGGCTGTGTTGCAGGCCACCACCAGCGCCTTGGAACCCTGCCCCAGCAGAAAATCGCAGATCTTGAGGGAACGGGAGACAATTTCGGCGGGAAGCCTGGCACCGTACGGGCAGAAGGCCGAATCGGCATAATATATAATGTCCTCCCGGGGCAGCAGACGTCTTATCTCCCTCAAGACCGACAGGCCGCCGACCCCGGAGTCGAACACTCCCAGAGGCTTCGGGTCCGGCAATGAAAACACCTCTGTTCGAAAATACTGTTTGAATTCTGACTTCCTAACTCCTGATTCCGACGGTTATGATTGGCCCTTAAGATAATTATTTCCTTTTTTTAAGCCTGGTAAAAAATGCCGAAAGCAAAACGGCGGTAACAACCCCCAGGGCGGTGCCCACGGTATCGTTTTTCTGCAGCACCACCGACCAGAGGTAATATACACCCACCGACACCACAATAGTGATCAGCATGGGCAGGAAACCCCTGCTCAATTAAAGCCCTCCTCCTTTGCCCGCAGGCCCCCGGGTCCGGGGAAGGAGACCCCGGACCGGCTCCCTGATCCCGGGAGAACGGGTTCAGTTTCGTGTCAAAAGTGCTTTCGGGCAGCTACCTTCTCAGAGTGGCGATAATTCTTTTCGGGTTCAACAGCAGGTCAAGGCCATCCAGAATACTTCCCACCACAATGTCGGCGGAGGCCAGGGTTTGACCGCAGGCCCCTTCGCTCCCCAGCACCAGTATGCCCAGGGCCGCCGTTCGCAGCATGAGCCGGTCGTTCATACCGTTGCCTACCGCCACCACGTTCTTTTCACCCAGCTGGCGGATAAAATTTTCCTTTTCCGGCCCGCCGATTTCTCCGGGAAGAACGGTGACGGATCCGTTGATTAAATGGCAGGCCTCCCTGACCGTGCCGAAGGTGTCCGCGGTCAGGATGTGCACGTCAAGTTGTTCAGAGAGCTTGTTCAGCCTTTCCTGGACGCCTGGAATGAGGATTCCGTCGGTGGCCATGGTCCCGTTGAAGTCCAGGACAATATGCTTTAAGCAAACCTCGCCCAGGCCGGGGACAACCACACTGATCATCTATCCGCCCCCCAAAAAATAAATTTAACCGGCAGCCGGAATTCCATCCAGAAAAATTTTTTCAGTTTTACCCGGTTTCCCGCACCCACGGCTTCTAAACGGCAGCGAAATTGGATTATAATATTAACCAGACGGCCTTAAATAACAAAGAATTGAACAATAATTAATATACATATTCTCCGGAAATAATTCTCATCCTTCCCGCAGATCATTTTGCCGCGGGGGTGGACGAAACAATCCTGTAAAGCGGGGGTGTAACCTTTGATTGAGGTTATAAAGGGGCGCCGGTCGGTTAGAAAATTCAGCTCCCAGGAGGTACCCGA
>DYET01000135.1 GCA_020725625.1 Desulfovirgula sp.
GCTCGATATTCTCCCGGCCCAACTCCATCCTCCTTAAATCAAGGAGGTCCGAAACCAGTCTTTTCAGCCTGCCGGTTTCCTCCACTATGCCGTCGATGCACTCCCGCCTCTCCTCCTCGGAAACGGCCACATTGTCCTGGAGAGCTTCGGCATACCCCTGGATGATGGTCAGCGGAGTCCTCAGCTCATGGGAAACGCCCGCCACGAAGTCCCTCCTGGTCTGATCCAGCCTCTCCAGGGCGGCTATTTTTTCCTGCAGCTCATCCGACAGGGTGTTCAGCGAATTGGCCAGGACTCCGATTTCGTCCTCGGACTTCACTTTCACCTTCCTGGAAAAGTCCCCTCCGGCCAAAGCCAGGGCCACGCTGTTCATCTGGATCAGGGGCCCTGACAGGGAGCGGGAAAAAAGCAGGCTTAAAAAAGTGGCCAGGATGATACCCCCTATGCCCGCGTTCACAATAACCTTCTGAAAGTCGGACATCTGCCCTTCAATGGCGGCCATGGAATGGCTGACGATGACCGCCCCGGTCACCGCTTCCCCCCTCCTGACCGGCACGGCCACCGACAGCACCTCATCGTTGATGATGTGGTGCGGGCCGCTCCTGGGCAGGGTTTCCCCCGCCAGGACCCTGTTCAGGTCTTCCCGGGAAAACAAGTCCCCGTGATGGCCAAATATGCTGACCTTCCGGGAATCTCCGCCTTTGGAGCTGATATTCATCCCCATTCCGTGGCACTCTTCAATGAAACCCTGGGTATCCACCAGCATGATATTGGTGTGGGTCAGCTCGGACAGCAGGCTCATTTTTTCCCGGATGTCCCCGCCCGCACTGATGGCGCCGGAAATGTCGTATCCCTGCCGGGATATGTGGTCGATCTGCTGCCTGTAGTAAATGCCCTTGATGATGTTGGACTGGACCATACCGGTAATCCAGGTAATGATCAGAACCAGGATCACCATTGACAGCCAGAACTTCGCCACAATGCTTTTCTTGAAAAAAGTCATTGTTCCACCTCAAATTTATACCCCACGCCCCATACCGTGCGGATCATCTCGGGGCAGCCGGGCACCTTGTTCAACTTGTCTCTCAACCTGTTGACATGCGTGTCCACCGTTCGGGTATCGCCAAAGTAGTCGAAGCCCCAGACCCTCTGCAAAAGTTCATCCCTGGTGAAAACCCTGCCCGGGTGCCTGGCCATAAGCAGAATCAGGTCAAACTCCTTCACCGTAAGGGAAACAGGCATCCCGCAAATGGTCACAGTCCGGGTCCTGGGGTTAATTTCTATCAGCTTATAGACCAGGGGCGCATCCGGCTCCGCCGGAACGGCGGACCTGGCCGTGCGCCTCAGAACAGCCTTTACCCTGGCCAGCAGTTCCCTGGGGCTGAAGGGCTTCACCAGGTAGTCATCGGCCCCCATTTCTAATCCCAACACCCGGTCCACCTCTTCTTCCCTGGCGGTGAGCATGATTATGGGAACCTGGGACCTGGCCCGCACCTCCCGGCAGACCGTCCACCCGTCCACCCCTGGCATCATAATGTCCAGGACGATCAGATCAAACTGCTCCCTTTCCAGCATTTCCAGGGCCTGGTTTCCGCTGGCCGCCCCGGCCACGGTAAAACCTTCCTTCGAAAAATACATCCTGATTATATTGCGGATTTTGTCCTCGTCATCCACAACCAGTATCTTCATTTTCATTCTCATTCTCATTCCTCTTTTCAAACAAAGTGACCCCGGGACACAGCGCCAGGGGCCTGAATTTTATCTTATATTAAGCGGTGTGATATTGTCAAGATCACCGTTTTGTCAGTAGCTGTCAAGTAAAATTGGGGAACATCAAAAACCTTTACCCCGAGTAGTCCAGTTCAATCCAATAAAAAGTCTGAGGATTTA
>DYET01000136.1 GCA_020725625.1 Desulfovirgula sp.
GACAAGCTGGACGCCGTGGGCAACACCACCGCCGCCATCGCCAAGGGCTTCGCCATCGGATCCGCGGCCCTGACCGCCCTGGCGCTGTTCCAGGCCTTCATCGACGAGGTCACCCGGAGCGTCGCCCTGCAGCAGGCGGGCGTCCTGACCAAGGTCACCGAGCACGGCAAGGAAGTCTGGACCCTGGTGGTCAACCTCAACGACCCCATGGTTATCGTCGGTATCTTCATCGGCGCCGCGGTGCCCTTCCTGGTGGCCGCCCTGACCATGCGGGCCGTGGGCGAGGCCGCCTACGGGATGGTCAACGAGGTGCGCCGCCAGTTCCGCGAGATACCCGGCATCATGGAGGGAACCGGCAAGCCCGACTACGCCCGCTGCGTCAGCATCGCCACCGGCGCCGCCATCGGCAAGATGATCGCCCCCGGCCTGCTGGCCGTGGGAGTTCCCCTGATCGTGGGCTTCGGCCTGGGCGCCAAGTCCCTGGCCGGGTTCCTGTCCGGCATGACCGCCACCGGCGTCTTGCTGGCCCTCTTCCTGGCCAACGCCGGCGGTGCCTGGGACAACGCCAAGAAGTGGATTGAGGCCGGAAACCTGGGCGGCAAGAAGATCGACGGCCAGCCCAACCCCATTCACCAGGCGGCCGTCATCGGCGACACCGTGGGCGACCCCTGCAAGGACACCTCCGGTCCGGCCATGAACCCGCTGATCAAGGTTGCCGGTACCATTTCCCTGATCATCGGGCCGCTTCTCTTCAAGTAGGTTAAGCAGCAACAAGCAATAAAAGACAGGAGCGCCGGGTCACACCCGGCGCTCCTGTTAGTAATATACGCGCCGATTATCGTATTATGTTTAAAGGCGCGTGCCGGTTGGTTTTTTTAAGTATATACATAGTGCACATTGCGTACATTATGTATATCTTATATAATAAAAGCGGGGTGAAACTATGCAGGAAGTTTTAAACGCCACGGATGTCCGGAAGGATTGGGGGAGGTTTATTGATGAGGTTGTCCATAATAAGCCTCAGGTAGTCAAGCGCAACCGGGATTATTTTTTGTCCTTATCTTTAAATCATGCCAATACCCTTCTCAAGGACATCACATTTAAGGCTCAGTTTGTCAAAGAAGACGATGGTTCTGTTACAGCCTCCCTGGAGAATTTTGACCTGGTTGTTAATGCTGAAAACGAAACTGCCGCTATAAAGACCCTGGCCGGAGAGCTTGTTGAGTATGCACATGAGTATTTCGAGGAGTTTCAGCTTTATTACTCTCAACCGTCAGCCGCATTTCCCCTATGTTCTCAAAGTCTTAATTCAAAAAGACATTGAAGGGGTTATAGGTTTGATCAGTGTCTAGCTGGAATGAATTAAGGAGATTTTGCGAAAGAGACGGTTGGGAGCTATACAAGAAAACCGATCACTATTATTATCGCAAGCAGATGCCGGACGGCACGGGCCGGAACAGGCCGCAGGCCACGGCGTCCGGGTCGGACCCCCGGGCTATAATTTCCTGCAGCCCTTCTTTGCCCACCCGCCGGATCAGGTCGGCGGCGTGAATCTCCCGGGGCACCCTTTTCCGCAGGGTGCCGTACTCCTTGACGACTGCCATGCAGCCGGTCCTGGTTTCCTCCCGGCCCACCACCGCCGCCAGGAATATGCACTGGCGGCAGCTGGTGACCGCCTTTTCCCGCAGTTCCGGGATCAGGAAACGGTGCCCCTCCCAGAGCTTGTTTCCCCTATTCATAAAGCACCCCCGCCCGGGTGAGTGAGGACCCCCGCTTGATTGTCTTTTCCCCGAACCGGGTGCGGATCCTGTCGCAGGCCCGGGCCACCCGCTGCAACTTCTCGGCCCTGCCGAAGATGTCGCCCTGGGGGGCGGCGTTTCTGGTCAACCCGGAGAGGGACAGGCCCACCATCCTGACCGGGTACCCGGTCCAGTGCCGGTCCAGGATCAGTACCCCGGCCTCATAGAGATCCTCGGCCAGGTCGGTGTGCCGCCTAAGGGTCCGGGAACGGCCCAGCCAGTTGAAGTTGGCGTCCTTCAGCACCAGGGTGACGGTTCTCCCCGTGTACCCCCCCTGGCGGGCCCGCCTGGCCACCAGGTCGCTCAGTTCCAGGATGACCACGGCTATTTCGTCCCGCCGGTAAAAGTCCCGGGGCAGCGTGATCTGGTGTCCCACGCTCCTGGCGGTGTCTAGGGAGTGGGGGTTGACCGGGCTGTGGTCCACCCCGTTGGCCGACCACCAGATCACCTCGCCCATGACGCCGAAGCGCCTTTTCAGGATTTCCACCGGGAAGCCGGCCAGGTCGCCGATGGTGCGGATGTTGAAGTACCTGAGGTGATGTTCGTAGCGGGGGCCGATGCCGAAGAGATCCCGCACCGGCAGCGGCCACAGCCTGGCCGGCACCTCCTCCGCCCCGAGGACGGTCAGCCCGTCGGGCTTCTGCATTTCGGCGGCCATCTTGGCCAGCAGCTTGTTGGGCCCTATGCCGATGCTGCACAGGACGCCCACCTCCCGGCGGATGCGGTCCTTCAGCAGGCGGGCGGCCGCCACCGGCCCGCCGAAGAGGTGAAGGCAGCCGGTCAGGTCCATGAAGGCCTCATCTATGGAAAAGGGCTCCACCAGCGGCGTGAAATCGTTCATGATGTTCAGTATCCGGGTGGAAAAATGAACATAGAGGTGGTGCCGGGGAGGGACGAAGATGCCCTCCGGGCAGGCCCGGCGGGCCTCCCAGACGGGCATCCCGGTCTTTACCCCCCGGGCCTTGGCCTCGTAGGAGGCGGCCAGGACGATGCCGTGCCTTTTTTCCTGGCTTCCGCCGACGATCACGGGCCGGTTTCTCAGGGCCGGGTCCAGGGCCTGGTGCACGCTGGCAAAAAACGAGTTCATGTCGGCCAGCAGGATGGTTCTTTCCATTTTAAATCACCCGGAACAAGTGTTTGTGCTAATATTATAAACCGAACAAATGTTCCGGGCAAGCGTGTTTCATTGGTAATTACTGGACGAGCCGGAAACCGGTGGTTCGAAGGATTGAAAATCCGCAACCTCCAACCGGTGGGCTATTTCCCGGCAAGATGGTATACCAGCGCTCCCATGGTGGCGGCATAAACGACACAGGCCGCGATAAAGCCCCTGGTCAGGACGAGAAGGGCCCTTTCGGCCGCCGCGACCCTGACCTCAAGGTTTTCCAGGCGCCGGCCGGCCGGGTCCACCATGTTCCTCTTGATGGAGGAAGCCAGTGAAATTATTTCGTCCTCGATGTTAATGTTCCTGGCCTGTGTGATCATTCCCTGCCATCAACTCCTGCCCGGTTTATGGCTTCCCTGACGGCCCCCAGGAGCAGCAGGGGGGTTGTCCGGACGGCCTCCTCCAGCCGGTCAAGCCTCGCCTTTATTTCGGCAAATTCCTGCTGGTCCTGGCTGTGTAGTTCGCCCAGCATTCCGGCCAACTTCCTGCTTTCTGCAATCACCGGGTCCAGCAGCTTGGCCCGGACCCCCCTGATGATGTCGTTCATGAGAACCTGCATGGCATCGTCCTGGTCTCCCCCCGGAACGAATGTCTTGGTCATCGATATTCCCCCTCGCGGTGTAAATTTTCCGGCGGCCTTCTTGGGCCGGGGAAAAGTCTATTCCAGTTCATCCAAGGATTTCTTGAGCATGGTCATCAGATTGACGGCCTGCCTGCGGTTGTTCTGGTCGGTGATGCGGTCCACCGCCCGGGTGAAGTCCTCCACCACCTGAACCTTTATCTCTCCCCCGGTGCGGGTGCTTACCTCCCTGATAATCCTGCGCAGCCGGTCGTCCAGCAGCCTGGCGTTGTCCATGTCAATCCCCCCGTGAATTTAAGATATTTAATTTTTGCAGCTTTTCCATTTCTCTCAGGTAATGCCGGGCGGTTTGCCGGGCTCCTTCGGGAACGGCTTCGGGTCCGGCGGGACCCGAAATCTGCCGGAGCCAGGAAGTTATTTCAGCGGTCACCCGGCTGATTTTGAGGGCTTCGATTTCTTCGATCTTTTTCCGGACCCGCCGCATCAGCCGGTCGAATCCCTCGTCCCCCCGGTGCAGCGCGTTAAGGGCCGAAATGGGGTATACCTGGGGATAGGGCATGATTTCCCCGGGGCCGGTTTCGCGGCCCAGTTTCTGCCTGAGAAAGAACGAAACCTTTTCCCGGTCGGCCTCGGTGACGGTGTCGGCAAAGTTGATCACATAAATGACCGGGATTTTTAGATCCGGATTCCTCGTGATGTTGATTTGTTCCGGGACACCCCCGGCCAGCACGTGCTTGGCGTGCAGAAAAACCAGCGCCAGGTCCCCCGAGGACAGAATTTCGGCCGCCCGGTCGTGGTGCCTTTGGCGCAGCGAGTCCATCCCCGGGGTGTCTATGAAATCGGCCAGGGCAAGGTTCGGAGAAGGGTAGCTGATGGTTACGCTGTCTACCAGGAAGGATCCCGGGGGCGATATGGCCCTGAAGAACTCCAGCCTCTGGCGGTCGTCGTCCAGGCGGAATACCGCCCGGTCCCGGCCGCCGAGGGTCAGGCGGACGGCGGTGACCGATGGGCCGGGCGGGGAAGCGGAAGTCACCCGGCGTGAAAAAAGGGGAACTCGGCGGGGCCTTTCGGGATTCAAAGCCGGCCCTGCGTCCCTGCCGTAAAACCGGCAAATTTCGTCCAGGATGTCCCCCAGTTCCGAAAGCGACACGATCTGGTAAAGGCCGTCCCGGCAGATCCGGCATTCGCTGACCAGTTCACGCAACGGCGGACTGCCCAGTATTTGGGTGAGGGCCAGCATCTCCCGGCGGTCCAGGGCGTATTTGTCCCCCAGGACTCCCGCCACGGGGTAAAATTCGGCCCTGAACAGGTACTCGACTGCGGCCCACTTTTCAGCGCCGTAACTTACCCTGACGGCGCAGGAGGTGGTGGCCCTGTCCTCGGCCGGGAGAAGGGTTTCTCCCAGCAGGGCGTTCAGGAAAGTGGTCTTTCCGGTGGAAAAGGGGCCGGCCACAATCACCCGGTGTTTCTCGTCCAGCCTGTCCGCAGCCCCTTTAAACAAGTTCCTGTCCGCAAACCTGGACAGTTCCCTGTCCGACTGGATCGCCTTTACCAGAGAGGCAATTCTTGCACCGGGGGCCGGCAGCGCCGGCCTTCCTTTGGGCTGGGTCGGGGCGGCCGGGGATTCCCGGGTCAACCTGCAGGTTTGATCCCGCAGCATGTTCACCAGGCTGCCGTGCATCAGGGGGAGGTCCCTGATTGCCTGCCGGCCGGAATTGATTATCTCCGCCTCTTCAAAAGCCTCCCAGAATTTCAGAAGGAAACTCTCATCGTCCTTGGCCAGGGAGGCTCTTTCCACCAGGCTGGGAATTAGCCTGTCCATGTGGGAGAGCTTGGCCTCGATGGACCGGACGGCCGATTCCAGGGCTTTTACCTGGAGAAAGAGGGAAAGCAGTCCGGTGCCGGCGGGATCCCTGGTATTGACGGCGTAGACCTCGGCACGGCCCGGGAAAATGGTCTTCAGCGCCTGGTTTGTCTCGGTCAGGGAAGTCCCGTCGATGAGTCCCAGGTTGGCGTTTATCCAAAAGGATATCCAGCCTTTCGTACCGGCGGCCGCCAGTTCGGTCAGAAACCGGTGGGCAGGGGCGTCGATTCCCCGTTGGTGAAAAAGAAAAACTATCCCGTCCGCCTGTGACAGGCGATTCCGGACCAGGGTGTCATTCCCGGCGCTCAGTCCGACCCCCGGGGTGTCCACAAGGGAGCACCAGCGGAGAATCCCGGCGGGCAGCAGGACATCGGCCCTGTCCGGCAGCGAACCCCTTCTCCTGTTTTTCAGGGCCTCCCTCAGATCCCGGCCGGGGATCTGGACCTGCCGTCCGTTGACGGTTTTCCAGGCCGAAAGGGTTTCGGCATACCCGAAGTGAACGGGGAAAAAGGTTGAAGGCGAGGCTTCGTCCGGACAAATCCGCTGGCCCAGCAGGCTGTTGACCAATGTGGATTTCCCGGCGTTCACCGGGCCGGCTACAAAAACGACGGGAATCGGCCTTTCCGGATCCAGGTCGCAAAGGCATTTCGCCCGGCTGATGTATTCGGCGACAGTATTCAAGTTCAACACCCGGCCTTGAAAGAACTCCTAAGTGGAATATATTATCAATGCTCTCCATTGATGACAGAAACCAGGTCAGAATCCAGAATCCAGAATTTACGTGCATGCCTTCCTCATGCAACTGACCGTTGAAATGACCATTCCGGAAATAAAAAACCCCCAAACAGGGGTGACATATGCGGTCCTTTTAACTGTCCAGGGTTTCCGGCCGGGAATTTTTATTCTGGATTCCGGATTCTGACTCCTGGATTCCTGACTCTGATTTCAGGCTCCTATTGTTTCGTAAGCACCTCCAGGGCGTGCTTGGCCCGGCGGTCCTTTTGCACCACCTCGGAAAGGAACTGCCGGAGGTATTCGGCCGCCTCGGGGGACATCTCGCTGGGACGGCGCAGGTGCTTCAGCAGGAGGACCATCGCCTTGAGGTTTTCCGCCAGGTTGTGGTCCGGGGCCTGGGATACTTCCAGGGCCCTCAACTTTGATAGGCAGGCCTCGATGATCTGGGGAACGCTACTGGTTTTGTACTTTTCCAGAAAGGCGTGAAGCTGGTACAGTTCAGGGGTCATGGGGGTCACCTCGATTAAATGTTAACTACTTAACATTCGACTTTTTTCTCCCAATCCCTTTAAATTTAATAATAAACTCTACGGTATGAAGCCGCCAAGAGCCAGAATGATTTCCAGCAGGATAAGCAGGACGATGGCCAGTTCCAGGATGGTGGACTGCTGGGTGGCCACTTCGTTGCTGAGCAGGGTATAGTTTTGCTGGATGATGGTTATTTTTCTCTCTATGCTTTCGGCCCAGGCCCTGGTCCTGAAAATGCCTAGCGCCGCACTGTACACCCTGGCGTAAAAAACGTCCTCGGTAAGCTTTAGCGAATTGTGGATGCGCTCGGTGATCTCGCTTATGTCGATGACCAGTTCCATCAGCCTGTTCATGATTCTCCGGTAGTACCCGCGGCGCCTGTAGCGGGCTACAGTCTGGCCCTCCTCCAGGGCCTCGTACATCTTTACCATTTCCTGGGAAAGAAGGTTGTCGTAATAGCGGAGCTCCAGCAGCTGGGAATTTGCAAATTCAAGCAGGTCCGGAATGTCGGCGCTGCCCGAGGCATCATAAACCAGGGCCGAGTCCCAGGTGATCACCGCCAGGTCGTCCTTTCCGTAAGAAAAGGAGTTGGCCATCACCTCCCGCCTGAACTGATCGCTTAAGGGCTCTGTTTCGGCCAGCAGGATGGGGGCCGGGTCCCATTCGGGGTTCCAGTTGCGGAAGTAGTATATGCTGTACTCCTCGATGAAACCGCTTCTTTGCGGCTTGATCATGGCCGGCTGCAGCGTTTTGCCGATTTCGTCCAGCCTCCGGTCGAAATCGCCGTCCAGGCCCTCGTCGTTGTACAGGTGGACGGCCAGCCCGTGGATTTCGCTGTAACCATAATCGGGAGGGATGGAAATGCGCATTATTATACTGATAACCCCCAGGTCGTAAACCCTGGCAAAGTAGTGGATGTCGTACGTTCTGCCGTTGAACGCCCGGGAGTCTTCGCCCAGTTCCACCGTTACCGGCGGGTTGGCTATATGAATGGACTTGGGCTTTATTTTGGAAAGCCTCATCCTGGAGGTGGGCTTAATCTGGGAAATCAGCCTTTCCACCCCGTCCAGCCTGATCTCCTCGGCCACGTCGTAGATCCGGTACAGGTAAATAAAATTTTGCATTTTCCTTCACTCCAGTGAATTTATTTGAGTATTCTAGCAAAAAATATAAAAAATGACAAACGGCGGTTTTTCGCCGGTGAATTTGCAGTAAGAAGTAAGTGGGGGCTGAAAAAATGGCCAGGGAAGAAAGGGAAATTCACAACCTTGAGGAAAACGGCCCGCCGGGAGAGGAAGCCGCCGCCGGAAGTTCCGGGGCCGAAGATAACGGGGAAAACCTTGAGAACCACCTGGGGTATCATAATTTCTACGGATATTGATCTTCCGGGGGTTAGGGAAGCGAAATTTTTTTTGCCGGGAGTGGAAAACTAATAAAGCGTTATAAAAATCAGGACGGAGGTTAAGACCATGACGAAGTTCGCCTTCCGGGACGCCGTGGAAATGCTCGAGATGCTCAGGGATTCCGCCTGCATGATCGATCATTTCACGGAATACATCAATCAGTGCCAGGACCCGCAGCTCAGGCAGATACTGGAGAACCAGCAGCGCCGCCTGGTGGGGGAGTACCAGCACAAGGTCGAAGTAATGCAGGGGCACGGAATTGACCTGACCAACATGCCCAGGTTGCAGTCCGTAAACCTTCAGGGCGCCGGATCCGCCGGCACGGCGGGTGCTCAGGGGACTGCGGCCATGACCGGTGTGTACGGGGGCCCGAACATACAGTTCGGGATCCAGCAGCCCGGGACAATCCAGGCGCAGCAGCAGTCCCAGCAGCAGTTCCGGCAGCAGTCGCAGCAGTGGGCCCTCAACGACCGGACCATTGTCCAGGGAGCCCTTTTGTTTCACAAGTGCGGGGCTGCCAGAGCTACCGCCGCGGCCCTGGAAAGCGCCGAGCCCCACCTGCGGAACCTGGCGGCCAACTCGGCCCGGGTCTGCGTGGACATGGCCTACGAAATATTCAGGTACATGCACCAGAAGGGATTTTACCAGATGCCGGAAATCCCCGCAAATTTCATAAGCCATGTGCAGGTTCCGGGAACCCAGGCCTATCCGGGCATGCAGCAGGTATACTACGGCGGCCGGGGCGTCCAGGAACAACTTTCATGACGGCGGGACAGGCCTCCGTTTTCATGACGGCGGGACAGGCCTCCGTTTTCATGACGGCGGGACAGGCCTCCGTTTTCATGACGGCGGGACAGGCCTCCGTTGTCCGGGAGGGGGCACGTTAAGGATCCCCTATTCTGCCCGGCAATGCAAGACTGCATCACTTGTTGCCGCCGGGCTGTACGGGATTAAGGAAAAGTACGAGCTTCAATGTAAATCCACATTAGCAATGTAAAAGTGCATTACTGAGAGCCGGGGATCCGTGCCCCGGCTTTGCCTTTACCGGGAAAAAATCCTTGTTTTGTGAGGATTTTTTCTTTCTCCCCGCCCGGCCGGGCTTCAGGCACGATTTTTGCACTTATATGTTCAGGTCTCTTTCTGTTCATGCCCAGGGTCTTATGTTACGCCTCAACGGGGAGGGGTGGTGGAAGCCGGGACTGAACTTTGGATTTTTTTATAAAATATCAAAAAGAGGAGGGACTGCAATGAATTTTGAATTAACCGAGGAACTGCAGGACATAAAAAAGGTAGCCCGTGACTTTGCAGTCAAGGAAATACTGCCCACCGTCGACCAGGACGACAAGGCCCACCGCTTTCGCCGGGACTTGGTGAAAAAGATGGGCGAACTGGGCTTTTTCGGCTGCGTGATACCGGAGGAGTACGGCGGCAACGACATGGGGTTCCTGGCCATCACCCTGATTGCCGAGGAGATCGCCCGGGTGCACAGCTCCATGCGCCTGCCCTTCAACTTGAACGCCCTGGGTCC
>DYET01000137.1 GCA_020725625.1 Desulfovirgula sp.
AGGCCCCCAAACAAAGTGCAAGAAATTGTAAAACCACAAACTCCCCTGCCATAAATAGGAAAATGTAGTGGTACGTCTCTTTTCTGCCTTAAAAAACCCTCATTTTTCAAGGATCAGCACAGATGGGGTGTCAAACTCGAGATTTAATTAAACTGAAGTATCTAAATTAATCCCAACAAGAAGTCGGCAAACAGATGGGAACCTTGACTAAGGTCCCCAACGGATATCACCAGGCATCCAGGAAACAGCCGCTCACCTTTTCATTTCTGTCTTTAAATGAAGGTGGAACGGACTTCAATCCCCGCATGACCCACTTCCGTGTGTCCGCCGGGTCAATCAGCATGTCTATCTCCAGATACGAAGCCATATTAATAGCTTTCCCCATCTCATAAGCTTGCTTAACAATCTGTTTAAAGAGAGCATCCCTTTGAGCCGGGTCTTCAATAGCCTCCAATTCTTTTCTTAAAGCATGTTTAACGGCTCCTTCAAGCCCCATACCGCCAAATTCTCCGGAAGGCCATGAAGCCGTAAAGAACGATTCATGGAAACTCCCTGCTGACATTGCAATTGCGCCAAGACCATACGCTTTGCGGAGCACCACTGAAAAGACCGGCACGTTTAGGTGCGATCCAACCACAAACATACGGCAGGCGTGGCGAACATGAGCGCGGGTTTCCACTTCTGGCCCAACCATGAATCCCGGTGTATCAATCAAAGACAGAATAGGAAGGCCATGCACGTTGCAAAGCTTCATAAAACGGGCGGCTTTATCTGCTTCTTCGGCCGCAATGGCTCCAGAAAGGTGTCTCGGATTATTTGCCATAACACCGAAAGGATTGCCTTCTATTCTGATCAGCGAAGTAATCATTCCCTGACCGAAATGGGGCCGCAGCTCCAACACAGAACCGCTGTCGGCAAGCGTTTCAATTACTGTCCTGATATCATAAACGCGCAAACGATTTTCCGGAATTAACCGGCGAAGAATACGCTGGTCCGGAGCCTCCCAATGATCCGTCGCCCCCTGTAAGTACGAGAGATATTTCTTGGCTACTGCAACTGCTTCAGCTTCATCATTCACCGCTATATCCACAACTCCGTTGCGTGTCTGCACATTAATGGGGCCAATGTCCTCCGGCCTTACTACGCCCAGTCCCCCGCCTTCAATCATAGCCGGGCCGCCCATGCCAATATTAGAGTTCCTGGTAGCGATAATCACGTCACAGCATCCAAGCAGCGCCGCATTACCCGCGAAGCAAAATCCCGAGACTATGCCCACCAACGGAACTTTGCCGCTTAAGCCTCCAAAACGGGCGAAGGTACTATAGTCAAGGCCTGCCACCACATTTCCATCGGTGTCTCCCGGCCTTCCCCCGCCGCCTTCGGCAAATAAAACAGTGGGCAACCGCCATTCATGGGCGATTTTAAGCATGCGATCCATTTTTTTATGGTTCATAATTCCCTGGGTACCGGCCAGTACGGTATAATCATAGGCCATAACCAGGCAGCGGGACTTTTCGTCCCCGAAAAGGTGCCGGTTTACCGATCCCACACCGGCAATCAGTCCATCTGCCGGCGTCTTTCTGATGAGTTCATCAAGGGGACGCCGGTTGCGCTGTGCGGCAATGGTGAGAGCGCCGTATTCGATGAAGCTGCCCGGATCGCAGAGGTCCTCGACATTTTCCCGGGCGGTGCGCTGACCTTTATTACGGCGGCGAGCCACTGCCTCGGGACGGTTTTTATCCAGGGTGAACTCATGGCGTGCTATCATTTCGGCAAGATCGGGACGAATTGCATCAAGATCGATTTCATCAACAGCCGCCGTGGAGATATCATCAATATCGGTTATTTCGAGGAAACAAACCGGGTCGCCCTCTGAGACCACCTGATCTATTTCAACACATACAGCACGGATGTAACCGCTTTGGTGGGCCATAATTTCATGCTCCATCTTCATAGCCTCGATAATAGCAATAGTTTGCCCGGCAGTGACAATATTTCCGTCAGTAACATTGATGCTTATAATTCGCCCCATGATGGGGGTAATAACCGGAATAGTTCCTTCCGGAGCCTCCGGCGCTGTACCGGTGGCTATTGGGGTACTTGTTTCCGTATGGCTGCTGAGAAAATAGCCTATTCTATGCGGGTTCGGCGATGTTGCCAGTTCGGACGCATTCTCTTCGATAAAGCGTGTATAAATATCGTTTTTAGCAACCTCCGGCCTGCGTAAGAGGTTGAGCAGGAACGAAATGTTGGTTTCGACCCCCTCAACCCTGAACTCGCTCAGAGCTCGATAGGCCTTGGCAACCAAATCCTCGAAACGTGGTGAGCGCGAAGTCACTATCAGTTTGGCCAGCAATGAATCGAAGGAAGGATTGATGGTGTAGCCGCTGTAACCGTAGCCGTCAACCCTGATGCCCGGTCCTTGAGGCACTTCATAAACTCTCAGCGTACCACCCTTGGGATGGGAGTTGCCGGCGGAATCAATGGTCTCCACATTAATGCGCAGCTGCATGGCGTAGCAGCGGGCCTGCGGCACGTTTTCCGCAAGTCCGAGGTCCGCCAGTGATTTACCGGCTGCGATTTCAATCTGTGTTCTCACCAGGTCGATACCGTTTATCTCCTCGGTTACTGTGTGCTCAACCTGAAGCCTGGGGTTAGCTTCCATAAATGCGAATACCTCTTCGCCCTGAATGTTTTTTCCCACCAGGAATTCAATGGTGCCGAGACTATCAAAGCTGACTTCCCGGGCCAGACGCAGGGCCGCTTCTGTGATTTTGCCCCGAAGTTTTGCTGAGAGAGTAGGGCACGGCGCTATCTCTATAATTTTTTGGTTGCGCCGTTGCATGGTACAGTCGCGTTCGCCCAGGTGGATTACCTGTTTGCCGTCACCAATAATCTGGATCTCAATGTGCCTGGGCTTATCCATGAATTGTTCAACATAAACATCACTCCGGCCGAATGCATTAAGTGCTTCCGACTGGCAGCGGGTATAAGCCTCTTCAAGGTCAAAAAGGTTGTTGACCAGACGCATCCCCCGACCCCCGCCCCCCATAACTGCTTTGATCATTACGGCCGCATGCTGTCCAAGTGATAAAAAGAAATCTTTGGCTTCCTCCAGGCTTGTTGCCCCCCAGGTCCCCGGCAACAGAGGCACGCCGCACCGCCTGGCCAGGGATCGGGCTTCATTTTTGTTGCCAAACAACTCAAGCACATCTGGCCGTGGACCTATAAACGTCAGACCTTCCGCCGCACAATGTCGGGCAAAGGCCGCATTTTCGCTTAAAAACCCATAGCCCGGATGAATTGCATCACAGCCTGCCGCCTTGGCAACGGAGATAATCTGATTCATGTCCAGATAAGCGGCTGGTCCTGATCCTTTTAAAGCAAAAGTCTGATCTGCGTAACAAATGTGCAATGACTTGGAGTCATCGGATGAATACACCGCGACAGTGGGTATTCCAAGGTCGGCTGCGGCCCGGGATATTCTTATTGCTATTTCGCCTCTATTGGCAATGAGAATTTTATTCATGCTTTTTATTCTTCCTTATGGTATTTTTTTCGCTAATTTACCCAATCTGGATTGAAAAAAGCCTTTAGTACTGTAACCGATATCCGCATTCCCGCACATATGCCCAATCATAATCCGTCCGGGATCAGCACCCAGGCTTATTAAAAGGTCAGCTTGCTGGGGTTCCATGGTTCCGTCCTCGGTATGGGTAATGATGGGAACTCCTGTTTCTTTTTGAGCCATAACTGCCTCTTCCAAAACCATACCCTCATAAGGGGTAATTTCCCCCCTGCCGGTAGCCACTTTTATAACACCGGCCTTTACATCCGTATCGCCTATCCCCTGGGTGATATCCTTTAAGAATGTTTCACACACTTCTTCTGTTATGGCCGGAAACCCTCCGGACACGGCCCTGCGGACTTTCAAGTAGGCTGATGCCCCCATTTCCTCGGTGTAGAGGCCGGTGGAGCAAATAATATTTATACCGGTTTTATCGGCAACCATTTTGTATAATTCCGGGTCCCTCTGACCATCATTGGGTGTCGCATCTACCAAGGTTTTCGTTTTCAGTCCATATGCCATGGCTTTGCCAACCATGCAACAGCATATCTCAAAAGCTTTATTGCGATTATAGGGTGGTGCCGCCGAGTCATCCTGCCAGCCTGGATAACCGTAAATCAGATGCTCATGCATTAGAGTCACTCCGAGGTTTTCCGGGGCAATAGGACCCAACACAGTGTTAACTAACTGAACCATATCGTTCTCTTTCCTGACTTAACACTTTTCCGGCGCACCTTCGGCCTGCAGCACAGTCATTTTGACGCTGCTTATCTAATGCTGCTGCTTTTCCACACTATAACAGCTTTTTAAGTTTTTCCTTTATGACCTTTCCGGTGGCGGTGAGGGGCAGCTCATCAACTATTCTTATTTCAGGCGCCTTGTAGGTGGCCATGTTCTCACGGCACCATGCGAAAAGCTCCGCTTCGGTAAGATCCCGGAAATCAGGATGCAACTTTACAAAAGCCACCGGAACCTGCCCCTTCACCGGGTCGGGCCTTCCAATAACCCCGCTGCCCGCCACTGCAGGGTGGCGGCCCAGCAGCACCTCAATCTCGGACGGGAAGACGCTCATTCCCTTGACCTTCAGCATCTCCTTGCTGCGGCCCAGGAAGTGCAGGAACCCCTCCTCGTCCAGCACTCCTATATCCCCGGTGTAAAGCCATCCGTCCCTGAGAACCTTTTTGGTTTCCTCCGGCTTCCCCCAGTAAGATTTCATGAGTGACGGGGTCCTGATGGCGATTTCACCCTCCTTGCCCAGGGGTAACAGATCCCCGGTATCAAAGTCCACAATCTTGAACTCGGTTCCGGGCATGGGCAGCCCGCAAAATACCGGCTGGGTCTTAAGGTCCATATCATCCTCTTGAAAGCCGTTGGTAAATGTGTCCATGGTATGGGTTTCGGTCATGCCGTAGGCGGCCTCCCTCAGCACCCCGGCGTTCAGACCCATCCAGCGCTTCCTGTACTCGACGGTAAGCTTCTTGACAAAGGACGAAACCATCGGGACTTCTATGGAGCTTAAATCGTATTTGGACACATCAGGGTGATCCATTATTTCTACTAAATTGTCTACAACGCCGCCCATATGGGTAACCTTGTACCGGTCAATGGCCGCCATTATGGCAATGGGATCCCATCGGGTCAGCAGCACCACGGTTGCCCCACAGAACACCGGGGCAATAACTCCCGAGTTCTCCCCAGCAATCCAGAAAACCGGAAGGTAGCAAAGGCCAACCCCGTCCTCAGGCATATTCATGCTGTAGGTAACCATTGTGGCTGCGGTGTATATCATGTTTCTCTGTGTATGCTCGCAGCCCTTTGGCATTCCGGTGGTTCCCCCGGTATAGTTCAGTGCCACCACATCGTCCAGGCCAACCTCCACCTCCGGGCACTCCGGCTTCTGATTTGCCAGAACCGACATAAGATCGTCAGCGCCGGGGCATTCCTGCCTGGGGAAAAGAAGTATCTCGGGTACCGGAATGGTGGGATTGTCGGGTATAAAGTCAGCAAAGGAGGTAACCAAAACCTCTTTCAAGCTGGTATTGTCCTTTACGGCGCTTAGCACAGGATACAGCAAGTCCAGGGCCACGATCATCCTGGCCCCGGAATCATTCAATTCGTACGTCAGCTCATGTTCCCTGAACATAGGGTTGACCGGCACATGGATACATCCAAGCTTCAGAATGCCGTAAAAAGCGATAAGAAACTGTGGGCAGTTGGGTAAAAATACCGCCACCCTGTCTCCCTTTTTAAAATTTTTGGAGGCAAGATACGCCGCAAACCTGTCGCTCCATTCGTCTAATTGCCTGAAAGAGATCTCGGTGCCGTAGAAAATAATACTGGCCTTATCCGGTGTCTGTCGGGCCCGTTCCCTGAGGTAATCAGTCAATAGCACCTCGCCTAAAGGGTAGTGCGGCTCCCTGGGAAGGTGCTCCGGCCAGTTCTTATTCCATAGTTTTCTCAGATTTTCCAGATACTCACGCTCGTTCAAATTAACCTCTCCTTTCAAAAACTATACCTGTTTTAGTAGCCGGAAGACCAGTTTCAAGAATCCTCCGGCTTTTCCAACTGTTTTTCATTCAATCGCAGTCCAATGCCTTGCAAAAGAGCTTCCTGATATGCCGGCTGAGGTTGGTTAGGGGCGACCTTATTGATGATGTGTTAGACCCTCATGAGGTGACCATATGAAACATTATGGGTTATTATGGGTCATTCTGTGAAATTATGACCCACTCAGGTTTGAGTTTTATTCACTTCGGAAGATATTATAATTAAGGGAATTCTAATTCTTTAGTGGAAATACAGTCTGACGCCTGGCTCCGCCCCCTCCAGGTCCGGATGGAAAAAGTTTTCATCAATCTCGCCAGCTGTAGTAATCCACCCTTGCCCTGTAGGGGGCGGCTAAATAACCAATAATCAGTATAGGGTTATCAAAGACCAGCTCGACCCCGCCGTTTACCGGCTGCCGCCGCTCCAGCCGGCGCGGGGGGAACGATACAACATACTGTTATTATTCAGTATTTCTTGCCAGGGAAAGGGAGATGTGGGGTCATAGAAGAATTCAGGTGCCCTTAATATTTTAATTCCCTCATAATGAAAAAGGCTTAGAAGATGCTTATCACCGGTAACAATATAACTGGCCTTTCCCTCTACGGCGCATTCAATAATTCTGTTGTCATCAGGATCGTCAGTTATAACATTCAATTTTTGTGAAGGACTTACCAAAACAACATTGGGTAACAAACGTCCTATAAATCCATCAATTTCACTATTGGTAAATCCAAATTTGGGGTATTTACTTACCCGGTAAAACTCACTCAGTATTTGTGCTGAAAGACAGAGTTCCAGCCGGGATTCCAATACCATTTCAATAACGGCAGCCTCCGCACCGTTCCAGCCTAATGATGAAATAAGCACATTCGTATCTACAGTAATTCTCATTTTTTATTATCTCCACGTGCCCATGCGATAGCAGCTTCCACGTCATCAGGGGTAATCACTTCCTTCTGGAACCTTTCTCTGATCGGTTTGGCAAACTCCTCAAAATCATTGGGTGGTATCATTTTTTTTATTTCTACCTTGGTGCCTTTTCTCTCAAAGAGTATATAGTCACCTTCTTTAATCTTCATTACCTTCCTCAATTCCAGCGGAACTGTTACCTGTCCCTTGGCAGTTATTTTGGCAATAAAATATTCGTCCATGCTTTACACCTCGGTAATATTTTCTTACTATAATTATATCACCAACTTCCTTACTGTCAATATTTGTTATCCTTCTCGCTCTGGTATTTACAGCTTGCCCCCGCATGCTAACCTTTGTAATCGACATTGAAATCCTCATGCACTTAAGGCTGATTAAAAAAATGCGGTCCGAGGTGTCTCTCTATGACCCCATCGGCGTGGACAAGGAAGGAAATGAAATAACCCTCCTGGACATACTGGGGACTCACCCCGATGTGGTCTCGGAACTGGTGGAAAAAAAGTTCGAGCAGGTCAGGCTGATGGATAAAATCCAGGACCTCACGCGCCGGGAAAGAAAGGTCCTGGAGTTGCGCTTCGGCCTTACCGACGGGGTACGCAAGACCCAGCGGGAGATAGCAAAAAACCTGGGTATCTCCAGGTCCTATGTTTCCCGCATTGAGAAGCGGGCGATATAAAGCACTATAATTTCTTGATAGCGGTAAACGTTTAAGAGCATGCCCCTAAGTCCTTTAGGGGCTTTTTGTTATTACGGACATAGCCAGTAGGCCGGACTGGAATGAAGAAGGGATGTCTTAGAGCATACTTCGAGACCAGGCTTTGGAGGTGAGAACAGATGAATAACGTATTGCTGGTAGGTAGACTGGTGGGTGACCCCGGATTGCGCTATACTGAAGGTGGTGCCGCCGTGGCAGGGTTCGTTCTAGCTGTGGAAAGGCCCTTCTCCGAAGGAGCGGGTGAAAAAGAGGTCGAGTTTATCAAGATCGTTGCCTTCGGCAAAGTGGGGGAGGCCTGCGCGGAGTACCTTTGTAAAGGGCGCCGTGTTGCGGTAGAGGGCTCCCTGCGGACCGCAAGGTGGCAAGGAGAAGATGGACGGGTCCGGCAGAGGGCGGAGGTGGTGGCTCGGCTAGTGGAGTTCCTGGACGGGAAGCGCAAGGGCGACCAGAATGATGCCGAGGGCGGATGAAGCAGCCGGTTGAGGATGGGCATTTCTTATGGTATGATCTTACTAAAGCCAGGTATTACCGGGGAGGCGATAAAGTGCCGGACCAAACCATAAGGATTGATCTAGAGTTACCAAGGGAACTGTTCATCAAAGGCCGAGAATCAGCTCAACGGGCAAAAATGGAGGCCTTGAAAAGGCTCGCGGCAACCTTTTACGCAGATGGGAGCTTATCCCTGGGTAAGGCGGCGGAACTGGCCAACGTGTCCAAACAGGACTTCCTCGATTTCTTGGCCGCACATAACATTCCTCTTAACTATGATCTCGACGAGTTAGAGGAAGACTTGGCGACCGTCAAGGAGTTTTTGCAAAATGAAAGTGGTCTCTAACTCGACACCACTTATTGCCTTGGCGCGGATTAAGCAGGTAAACCTCCTGCACGCCATATTTGGGCGTATTATTATTCCTCAAGGTGTATACCATGAAGTGGTATTACAGGGGGCTGGACTTCCGGGTGTGAAAGAAGTCAGGGAGGCTACCTGGATCGAGAAACTCCCAGTACAAAGCGTTCTGGCGGTTTCCTTGCTTAGATCCGACCTTGACCGGGGAGAAGCGGAGGCCATTGTTTTAGCCAAGGAAGTTGAGGCAGATTATCTTTTAGTTGATGAGAAAAAAGCCCGACGTGTCGCCAGAAACTCTGGCTTGAAGATTATGGGTACCTTAGGCGTTGTGGCGCTTGGCGTAAAAATGGGTCTGTTGCCTGGCGTTGATCCAATCCTCGATAGCCTGGAACAGAATGGGTTCCGCTTTACTGAAAGGGTAAGAAAAAAGATTAAGGAAGAAATTGGAGAATAGCCGGTTAAACTATTGACTCCTTGCCCCTACTGAGGGTGGAAGTGGGTCTATACAGAGAACCCTTCACTGACACGGTGGAGGGCTTTTTTATTGCCCTAAAACTCAGATCATATCAGGAGGTGCTAAAGAAATGCGTAACCGGTACATACGCCTGACCGTCTCCCTGGTGGCGGCCCTGGCGGTAAGTATTCTCCTGGTGGCCTCCACGGGCGAAAAGCAGATAGTGTACCGGCCCGTGGTGGTGGTGACCAAGGATGTTGAGCCTAACACCCCTCTCACCGCCCAAAACCTGGCGGTCAAGAACATCCCCGCCGAGGCGGTGCCGGCGGGAGCTCTGGCGGCCCTTCCAGCCGGCAAGGTGGCCGGCCAGAGGCTCTGGCCGGGGGAGTTCCTGCTCCCGCCCATGGTCAAGGATAACCCGGTCGCCCTGCCCGTCCCGGAGCACCGGGTCTTTTCCATCCCGGTAAGCCTGAAAGCGGCGGGCGGTGTCCATCCGGGGGACCGGGTGGACATTTTCCTTTTCACCGGCGACAAGACCAACCAGGGCGGCGGAAAAAGCCGCCTTCTCCTCTCCGGCGTCACTGTGGTGGACCTCCTCAACCAGAACGGCCAGGCCCTGGCCGGCAAACAGGAGAAGGCCACGGGATCAGCGGCCGTGCCGGCCGTGGCGGAAGTGCTGGTCACGGCGGAGCAAGCCAATCTCCTCAACGCTGCGGCCAACACCGGCACCCTGGCCCTGGCCCGCTACCTGCCGGACAGCCGGCCGGTGGCGGATGTGCCGGCAGTGCTGCTGGAAGGAGGGAGCCTGCAGTGAAGAAGTTAAGATTCCCCGGCCGGGGTAGGGGGCCGCATCCCCCGCAAGATGGGGCGAACCTGCCGCGCGTGATTGCCTTCTGGTCGCCCAAGGCCGCGGGTAAGACCGTCCTGGCGGCGGCCACGGCGGTCGCCCTGGCCGGTACGGGGAGGCGCGTGGCCTGCGCGGATCTTGATTTGCTCACCCCGGACCTCCCGAGCGGGGGCTACGGCCTGGACCAGGTGAGCGAAGACGTGCTGAGAGGGGACTTCGACCCGGCCAAAACCGCCCTGGCCCTGCCGCGCCTGAAACCTGCGGGGGTCTACCTCCTGGCCGGCCCGTCCCATCCCCTGCGGGCTGAAACCCTGGGCCGGACCGAGTTCGTAAGCTTGGTAACCGCCTTCGCGGAGGCCTACGACGCGGTGGTGCTGGACACAGGCCGCTTTTTATCCCTGGAGGCCACCCTGGCCGCCTTGGACGCGGCGGACCTGGTGGTCATGCCCGTGGCGGCGGTGGATAACCAGGTCCGGCACCTGGGCCGTTATCTTCCCATTCTGGAACGCGACCTGGGCCTGGGGCGGGATAAAGTCCGGCTTGTCATCAACCACCTCACCGGGAGGCAGGTGCTCCCGCCTACCGCCATCGAGCAGGCCCTGGGGCGGCCGGTGGCCGGAGAGGTACCGCACCGCCGGGAGTGGGACGGCTGGGCCGGGGAAGAACTGCCGCCGGTGGCCGGTCTGGAGAATATCTTGCTAGGCCTGGTAAGCCTTACGGGAAAGGGGGAATAAAGAGGTGGGCGTGGTTAACCTGACAGAAGAGATCCACCGCCGCCAGGACCTGGTAGCCTCCGGGCGGGACCAAGCCGGTCATCCCCCAACTGGAGAAGCCGAAGATGTCCTCTTTCTGGTCACCCAGGCCATCCTCCAGGACTATGCCGACGTGGTGCAGGCCGCAAGCACAGGGAAGAAGGACCAGGCCGTCCTGGAGCGACTGGCCGCCCGGATCATCAGCGAGCGCGGGTACGTGCTTAAGAGTGGCTCCCAGGGGACGGTGAAGGCCATCCTGGACAACCTCCTCCGCTACGGCCCCCTCCAGGACCTCATTGACGACCCCGCGGTCACCGACATCTTTGTCAACGGTCCCCAGAACGTCTACAAGCGGGTCAATGACCGGGACATCTTCTGCCCGGACATCCGCTTTCGGGACGAAAAGCACCTGGAGCAGTTCATCCGCGCCGTGCTGGCCAGGGTGGGCCAGCGCATCACCCAGGCCGAGTGCCTGGTGGACACCCGCGACCTGCGTAACCGCCTGCGCATCAATGCCGGCATCCCGCCGGCGGCCAAGACGCCATATCTTTGTATCCGCAAGCACGTGGTGGCCAACTTCACCGCCGCGGACTTCCGGCGCAGCGGCACCTTCACCCCGGAGATCGAGGAGTTTTTGGCCCTGGCCCTGCGGGCGCGGCTCAACATCCTCATCGCCGGCCCCACCGGCAGCGGCAAGACCACCCTGATGCGCTTCCTGGCCTCCCACTATATCCCGGAGGATGAGCGCATCGTGGTCATGGAGGAAGAGGAGGAGCTCTTCATCCCCCACCGTAACCAGGTGGCCCTGGAGGCCAAGAAAAGGGCCGGGGAGGACGACGTGGAGATCACCCTGGACGACCTGGTGAAAAACGGCCTCCGGATGGCCATGCGGCGGATGCTCCTGGGGGAGTTCCGGGGCAAGGAGGCCTTCGCCCTCATCCGCGCCTTCGGCACCGGTCACGACGGCGGCCTGGTGACGGTGCACGCCAACGACCTCTTTAACGCCGTGGACCAGGTCGCCGTGATGATGCTCTACGCCAACACCCCCTTGCAGTACGAACACCTAAAGCTCCTCATCGCCCAGGCCCTCAACCTCATCGTCTACCTGGAGAACTACCGCATCACGGACATTGCCTTTGTTTCCGGCTACGACCACCAGCGCCAGGAAGTCCTCTTGGAGCCCGTCTTTGAAACGGAAAGGGACGCCGCCGGCAACCTGGTCTATGTGCGGCACCCCTTGAGCGACGCGGCGCGGCAACTCTTCTGGCGGCGGGGGGTGGCCATCCAATGAAACAACCCTTAATCCTGTTCCTGCTGGCGGTGGCGGCGTGGTTTGCCGTATTCTTAACTGTTCTGGCCCTGCCCAGCCACGGGCACTTAGACTTGCGCCACTGGCCGGGGCTTCTAGACCGCCGCCTCCTTTTGGCCCTGGAGCAAAGGGAGCGTTCCCGAGCCTTCGCGCAGAAGCTCCGCCGGATGCTGGCCGCCGCCGGCCCCCGGCCCGGCGGGGCGCCGGTGAGCCTCGCGGCCTTCTTGGCCGCTTCTTTGTTTCTAGCGGTGCTCCTGGCCCTGCCGGGGGCGGTTTTCCTGCATAACCCCCTGACCGCCCTCCTCCTGGCCGGGGTGGGGTTGGTCCTCCCCTACCAGGCCCTGGAGGTGGCCTACAGCCGGAAGCGGCGGCAGCTCCGCCGCCAAGTGGCGCCGTTTTTGCTGACGGTGGGCAACCTCTACGGTGTCTATGGCGACCCCCTGGTGGCCCTGGAGGAGGCCCTGCCCCGGCTGCAGGACCCCCTGCGCCACGAGGTGCGCTGGTTCGTCACCGCCTGCAAGGGAGGGCTACCCTTGCCGGAGTGCGTGGAAGGGGTAAAGAACCGGCTGCCGGAGGCCACCTTACGTCGCTTCTGGGACGACCTGCGTTTCTTTGTCGAGCGCGGCGGGGACTTCCAGGAGAGCATCACCGAGCACGTCAACCAGGCCTACCAGCGGGAGATCAAGGTCACCGAGCGGGGGGCCGACACCGGCAGCACCGTCACGGTCTTCCTCATCCTGGTGGGGGTCTACGTCGTGGTGCTGGCGACGCTAGTCCGCGTCCAGCCGGAGCTGATGCGCTTCCTGGTGGTGGACCCGCGCGGCAAGATGGCGGTAACCCTGATGACCGGCATCTTCGTCGCCGCCGGGTACTTCCTTAAACTGGCGGTCACCCGGGAGGGGGATGACTGATGACGGCTAATCTGTGGTTGTTCCTGGCCCTCGTGGCCGCCTTGGCGGCTACCCTTGACGCGGCCTGGGAGGAGGCGAGGGTAAGGCGGCAGGTCCGCCGCCTGGTCGCCGTGACTACGGGCGGGGGAAGGAAGCAAGAAAACCCCCTCCTCACCCTGGCCGGGCGGCTCCTGGGGTGGTACGGCCGCCATTCCCTCCAGCAGCGCCTGGCCCAGGCGGGAAATCCGCGCCTCATCGGGGAAAGCCCGGCCCACTTTTACGCGGCCAAGCTGGTGCTGGCCCTGCTGGTAGGTCTGCGCCTGGGGGGCACCGGGCCAACTTTGCTGGCCTATGCCTTTCTCGGCTTCATGGTCCCGGACGGCCTGCTTTACCTGGCGATCAGGCGCCGGCAAGAGGAGATCCGGCGGGCCATGCCGGAGATGCTGGACTTTTTGCGCCGGTCCCTGGCCGGCGGGGCCGGGATGCGGGAAACCCTGGCCGCCCTGCCGGAGAGGTTATCCGGGCCTCTGCGAGAGGAGGTGATGCTCTTGGCCGCCCGTTACGCCCTCACCCTGGACCTGCCCCGTTCCCTGGACGCCTTTGCCCAAAGAACCGGCCTGGAGGAGGTGGAGCATCTGGTCCTGGCCCTGAAGCAGAGCGAGGTGACTGGAAGGGTGAAAACCCTTTTGGCCCGGCAGTCCGAACTCTTAAAGGCCAGGCAGGAGGCCGAGGAGGAAAGGGGCGCCCGCAACCGGGCCAACTTCCTGCCCCTGGTGAGCGTGATGGTGGTGGCCAACATCATGATCCTGGTGGTGATGCCGTTACTCATTCAATTTACCAGCAGCTTTGGCCAGTTCTAACCTTACTCCATCATTAACCTTTACCTTTAACTTTAAGGAGGAGATGACAGGTGTTTTCCTTTGCCCGTACCGCGTTTCCCTACTTGGCTACCGTGTCCCCGCGGCTGGGCCGCTTCCTGGGCGACAGGAAGGGCACCCCGTCCATCGAGACGGTGGCCATCATCGCCTTCATCGCCCTGGCCCTCTTTCCCTACCTGCGGGACATCGGCGGGGCCATTGGCAACGTTTTCACCTCTTTAAGCAACAACCTGAACAGCCAGGTCCGTCCCTGATCCCGTGGAAGTAGCCGGTCTAGTGGCCGCCCTCCTGGCGGCTTGGTTTGACCTGAAAAGGCGGGAGGTCCCGGACTGGATCACGCTGCCGCTGGTCCTGGCCGGGACGGTTTTTTCCCTAGTGGAGCGCGGCCTGGGGGTCACGGCGGGCACCCTCCTTCTCGGGGGTGCCCTGGCCGAGTTTCTGTATCGCCGCAAGGTTTTCGGCGGCGGGGATATGAAGCTCCTCCTGGGCCTGGCCTTGGCCGGCGGGCCGCTTTACGGGCTGGCCGTATTCTACGGGAGCCTCTTGGCGGCCCTGCCGCTTTTTTTCTTCTACATGCTGAAGGAAAAGACCAGAAAACCTGATGTCCCCTACGCCGTGGCCATCCTGGCCGGGGTGTTCTGGGTTTACTGGAAGGGGGTGTGGATCATTTGAGGGGTTTCTGGCGGGACCGGCGGGGCGGGGCCGAGGCCGTGGCCTTTGCCGGGGTGATTGTGCTCTTGATGCTGGTGGTGCTTAACCTTTGGCCGCCGCTTTTCACGGCCTACCAGTATTCCAACCTTACCCGGGTGCACCGGCAGACCCTGCTGGGGATGGAGGTGGCTGGCGGCCTGACCCCGGCCCTGGAGCAAAGGGCGCTGGAGGAGCTGGCCAGGTGGGGGTTCGACACTTCACAGGTGGAGATCAGCGGCACGCCGGCCGTGGTGGACTACGGCGGCACGGTGAGCCTGACCATACGTTACCGCTATACCTACCGCAGCTACGCCTTCAGCGATTTCCTCCTTTACCCCGTGGACACGCCCCGGGTGATGGCCGCGGCAGGGTCCTCGGTGAGCTTTAACTTCCAGAAGTGAAGGCGCCTATGCCCGGGGCTTGGTGTATTCGTGGTAACGCTTTTTCGTGAGGTCCCTGGTTGCCCTTGCCAGGAGGTCGTGGAGGTGCGCTTCCTCTTCCGGGGTTAGCGCCCAGAAGTCCTCCTGGCTGGCCTCGTCTTTCAGCCGGATGGGGAAGGCGAATTCCCGGGCGATCAATTGCAGCAGTTCGCTGGCTTCGCCGCGGGTCAACTGGTCCTGCCGGATGGCCGCAAGCAGTTTTTCTACTTTGGGAGATGGCGACACAGGAATCACTCCTTGGTTTTCATTATAACGGCAGGGGCGCCGGTTGACAAAGGCGCTCAAGACTGCAAGAGGGAAATGGGGGATGCACATGAGCTTTTGGCGGGACAGGCAGGGCGCGGCCTCGGCTCTCATCGGCGTCGTCACCGTGATGATGGCCATGATGCTCTTTGCCCTGGCCTTTGACGCCGCCTTCCTCTACGCCCGGCGGGATGCCATCAAACAGGCCCTGGACTACAGCAACCTGGCGGTCTACCGGGAGCTTGACCGGGAGCGGTTGGCGGACGGCGACCTGTATCTCAACGAGATAGCCGCCCAGGATACCTTCCGGGAGTTTCTGGCCCAAAACCTGCGCCTGGACGGCAGCCTGAACCCCCGGCCGGGCAGCCCGGCGGCCGGGCCGGTGGAGGTGGTGGACTTCCGGGTCTTTAACCCCGAGGACCTGCCCAACACCGACGGCTTGGGTAACCCGGTGACGGAGGTTTCGGTCTACTCCCAGATCCGGGTGCCCGTGCGGCCGGTCTTTGTCGGCCTTTTCACCACGGTTTCCGTGCCGGTGGCCATCACCACCGACGTGCCGGACGGGTTGCCGTAAAGGGGCGGGTTATCTTTTCGCCGGCCCTGGCGGGCCTTGCTCCCGCCGGTGGTTACGGGGGCTCAGGGGTAGAGGAAATCCCTGGCATAGCGGCGAAAAGTTACCTGCCGCGGGCGGCAAAAAAGCCAGCCCGGCTTTTGATATCTCCTCCGGGCTGGCAGTTTCCAGGGCAGCAGCCAGCGGGGGATGAAAAAGTTCTCGCAAGGAGCCCTAAAAAATACCCTAAAGATGCTATCATTTGATAACGATTAAGGTATAATTAAGGAGGGAGAGTCATGATTGCCAGTGAGGCCGCCGTTAAGGCTTTCCTGGCCGACTTACAGGTGGCCATTCAAGAAGGCTTCTATCTCGTGCCGCGAAAGAAGAACCTGGAATCCCTGGCCTTAACGGGACTTACTATTCAGGAGGTCAAAGACATCATCCAGGGGCTCACGGTGGCCGATTATTGCCGGGGGCCGGAAGAGGAGCTCGATCCAAGGTATCCAGAAGGGGATGTCTGGCTTTTTGAGGTGACGTACCTAGAAGTTCAGTACTACGTGAAGTTGAAGATTGAAGACGGGAGGGTCAAGTGCCTGGCCTTTCACGAATCCGAGCGCTGGCTGGGACATCCGTACCGTTAACGGAGCGAAAACTCTATTTGGAGGTGGTTTCCTTGGCTGAGCGGGTCTATTGCCCCAACTGCAGGGAACTGGTGGAAACGAAGGTGGAAAGCCGGGTGGAGACATACCCGGTCAAGGGCGAGGACATTCCGGTCAGTGCCACGGTGCGGGTCTGTGAGGCCTGTGGTGAAGATATTTTTGACGAAAACCTTGACGAGCGCACCCTCGCCTTGGCCTATGAGGAGTACCGCAAGCGGAAGGGCCTTTTAACCCCGCAAGAGATCAGGAGTATTCGCGAAAGCTTCGGCCTGAGCCAGCGGGGACTGGCGGAACTGCTCAACTGGGGTGAAGTTACCATTCACCGTTATGAGAACGGCGCGGTGCAGGACGAGGCCCATAACAGCGTCCTGCTGGCCCTGCGGGACAACCCCCAGTTTGTCTTGAACCTTTTGGCCAGAAACGGGGGCAGACTTGCTCCCCGGGAAGTGGAGAGGGTGCGGCAAAGGGTCTTCGAGCTATTACAAGTCAGTGACGAAACCGGGGACGGGGTGGTGCGATGGGTTGTTCTTCCCAAGTGGCTGAGCGACCTGGCGGAGGAGAAAAAGCTCAACCTTTCCCAGGTCCTCCAGCACGCCCTGCGGGAGAGGTTGGGTACTTCGTGAGTGGACGTTCATGCCGCCCAGGCGGCACCAACAAAGGGAGGAGGGAAATTCATGATGATACGGCGCAAGGCCGCCAGGCCCTGGCTCTTAGTAACGGGCCTGATGGCGCTTCTGCTCCTGGCGGTACCCCCAGCGGCCCTGGCGGCGGACACCAAGCTGGGTAACTATGAGGAAGCGCCCTACCGGGACGTGGTGGACATTTATACCGTTGACCCTGGGGACGGTTTTTCTCCTCGGACCTATGTGAAAATCCCCTTTGAGTATGTGTTTTCCCCAGAAAAGCTACACCGCACCGTGACCATCAACGGGCGCGAATGGGAGGACCTGGTGATCGTTTCGCGGTATAGTGCAAGCGGTTATTTTGTTTTTGATATGTTTGAAGCAAAGGGGTTCAACACTGATTCGTTTTTTAAAATCCTGTACGCCACCTGGGATCCTCAGGTTAGCGAGGAGCAGCGGGAGCAGTTCATCCAAGATGCCTACCAGGGCGCTAAGGAGTTTACTATAGACAAATTCCTTGGCGATTATTGGGAGTACCCCTTTGGCCGTGGGGGCGGCGGCCCCGGCGAGCCCATCGTTTCCATCAATGGCCGGCCCTGGCAGGAAACCGAGTGGAAGGACTACATCACTACCCACATCCGGCAAAACCTGTATCCTTCTGATCCCCTTCTGACCAACAAACAATATTGGGAGGTATTCCTCAACCCGGCGTATAACGGCCGGGCGAAAGAGGTCATCGAGGCCATGGAGGAGCAACAGATCGCCATTCCAACCGCTGACCAGACCGTCGTGGCGGGGAGCCAGGTGGTCCTCACCCTGGGCAAGAAAGAGGTTATCACCTACCGGGACGGCAGGGCCGACATCCGCACCCTGGACGTGGCCCCCGAAGCCCCTGAGGGAGTAACCATGATACCCTTGAGGGGAGTGCTGGACTTCTTCGGGGCCGATTTGAACTATGACGGCCCCTCCCGGACCGTAACGGTGCTGGACGGGGACACCAGGGTGGAACTGAGGATAGGGAAGGATATCGCTCTGGTCAACGGCCAGCAGGCGCCGCTCTTGCGGTCGGCGGAGGTCAAGGACGGCCGTACCCTCATCCCCCTCAGGTTTGTGGCGGAAGGCCTCGGCTACCAGGTTACATGGGATCCGGAAAAACAGCAGGTTACAATTAAAAAAGGGTCACAGGATGGCATTAGATAGTAAATGCGTCACCCCACTATTAAACGGAAAATATTGGTATTACGAACGATAACCTTGCCTCTTGGGTTGAAATTAGGCTATAGTTATACCAGGGGTGAGTTTTTCATGGCCGCAGTGCGCATTTTGATAGATTTCGTGATAAAAGCTACTCAGAAGCAGCTAAAACTAAAAAAATCAAAAACCTTTCAATAACCAAAGGTCCATTAAGCCCGGAAAGGATGATATATATCGCAAGCAAAAATAAGATAAACCATGAGCTAAAAATGGCCTTTAGGTTGTTTTGGCTTGTTGTAGGTGCAGCCATAGTGGCAACCGGACTAGAGATATTTTTGGTACCGAATTCTATCATTGATGGTGGCGTGGTTGGCATTTCAATCATTATTAGCCATTTAACGAGGCTACCGTTGGGTGCGTTTTTCGTTGCTTTTAACCTGCCATTTCTGTTCGTGGGGTATAAGCATATTGGAAAGACATTCGTTATCTCTACCTTTATAGGGGTAGTGGCTCTTGCCCTGTTTGTGACTTTGCTTCACCCAGTGCCTAGCTTGACTGGCGATTTGTTGCTTGCTGCCGTCTTCGGGGGAGTGTTTGTGGGTACGGGTGTCGGCATAATCATTAAGAACGGTGGTTCTTTGGATGGGGGGATGCCCCGCTCTTCGTAGATTTTCGGGACGGCCATTTTCACGATTTTTAGGCTCCTTGGACGGCCATGGATAATGTTGGGAATAGCTCTCTCCGCATGGCCTCCTCCAGGATAACGAGCTCCCGGTATCCCTGGAGGCGCCGAAAGCCCTTCTCCGCTTCCAGATAGGCGGCGGCGGTCCACCGAAGAACCTGCTCTCCGTTCTGCCACCGTTTTACATTGCGGCAAATGGTTCTGGCCCTGTCATTGGCGGACTCAATGATGTTGGTGGAACCCAGGCTCAAACAGAGTTTCTCTGGTAGTCCCAGACGGTTGACGGTGAGTGTATCGTCCATCCCCTCCCGGAGGCTCGCTGCGGCACCCGGGTACGGCTTCTCCAGCCGGGTGGCCAGGGCGCGCAGGCTTTCCAGTGCCCGGTCCGGGTTCGTATCGTGCCAGGCGTCGTCCAGTTTCCGTGCCACCCAGGCCTGTTCGCTTTTGGGAAGGTGCTCCATAACGTTTCGCTTCTTGTGTACCCGGCAGCGCTGGATGAAGGCCCTATTGCCGAAGGCGTCTTTGACGGCGGCCGCCAAGGCCTTGGACCCGTCGATGACCACCAGGATGCCTTCTTCCACGCTGAGGCCCCGCTCCAGAAGGTTGGCCAGGAGGGCCTGGCAGACAGCCTTGTTTTCCGTAGCCCCTTCCCAGAGGCCAAGCATATGCTTCTTTCCACCAGCGTCAATCCCCAGGGCGGCTACCACGGTATGTTCGGCCACCACCACCCCGTCGATCATGAGCACCAGGAACCGTTCCCGGTCCAGGGGCCGAACCAAAAGTTCCGCCAGTGCTTGCCGGGTACCGGCGACGAAGCGCCGGCTGATCGCGCTCTTGGAAATGCCCACGGTTTCGATCCGGCTGTCGATGGGCTCCAGGCCATGGGTATACCGGCGCGTGGAAAGACCGTAGAGGATGCGCTCCATGGCCGCCATGGTCAGCATATCCTGCCGCTGGAACATGGAGTAGGTTTGAAGCTGTACCTCCTGGCCATCCAGGGTCCGGCAGCGAGGACGTTCCAGGCGGGCCTCCCGGCCACCCAGGACGACCCGGCCATGCTCGGTGCCGTGGCGCACGGCCTTGCGGTTACGGTCGTGCTTCCCCTTGGGGCCGCAAATCTCGGTGACTTCAGCCTCCATGAGTTGGCGCAAGACTGCGAACCCGGTGGCGGTACAAAGGGACAGGAGCCCCTCCTGGGCGCCGGCTACGACTTCGGACAAGGAAACCTGCACTACCTCTGGGCAACTGGACAGAAACCTTTCCCTTTGGGTCTGGCGCTGATGGCCCTCCTTGTGATATGCTGACATGGGTGGCGGTACCTCCTTTACTTTTCTTACCCACCCCTGTTATATCACGCAGGGGCAGGAGGCCGCCACCTTGAAATTCCACGAAATCCGGGACAACGCCTTGGATGGAACCGAAATCCTTGCGATCTTGGCCCACCGGTCCAAGGGGTTTTCTATTGGGCAAGTAGTGATGTTTTTCAATGTCTTTATCCTTGGTAGCGCCGGGTTGGTCTTCGGGTGGGATCGGGCAATGTACTCGTTGATTGCCTATTTTGTTGCATTCAGGACGATTGATGTGGTGATCGATGGTTTGGATGAGTCAAAGTCGGTAACCATTATCTCAAATAAACCCAGTGAAATTTCCGAAGCCATTTTGGCCAGGTTGGGGCGCGGGTTGACCCATGTTTACGGAAAAGGCGGATATTCTAAGGAAGACAAGGAGATTCTTTACTGTATAGTCACTCGTTTAGAGTTGGCCAAATTAAAGTCAATTATTCAGGAGATAGATGACAGTGCCTTTGTGGCAATAGAAGACGTTCATGAAGTACTTGGCGGAGGTTTCCGTAAGAGAACAATTCACTAAAAAGCTGGAGATTGTGCGACACGGAGGTTCTCATGCTTCAATGGGTTGGGGAATAGACAAAAAACCCCCCTGATTTCTATGATTGGCTGGGAAGCCTGATCTGTTTGGTAGGCATTACGGTGATAATGTATGCCCCGAGGGGCGTAAAGCCACTTTAGATTTCCGTCACTAGTCAAATATCCAAAATAACAGTCAGTAATCGGTAGCATCATAAAGGGCATTCTTGAGGCATGGGCTCTCAGGTAGGCCCTTTTTTTATGCGGTTTTATGAAGGGAGGTTTGGTCTGTGATGCGAGGATTAATGAGACTAATTGGTGTGTTATTGATACTTGTTACTACGTTCACCCTCTGGCCACCTATTACGACCCAAGCGGCATATATGAATGACCCCAAAGACCTGGGTACCCTTAACAAAGGCCAAGCCATCACTAGAAACGATCCCATAAAGGGCACCGAAACCGTTAAGTTTGACGCCTACTGGACCATCATCGTAGACGGCCAGACGGTGGGGGAGGATTTGACCATCACCGAGCCCGGGAAAACGGCCGGGAATACCAACTACATTGCCCGCAGCCAGGCGCAGCAGTGGGTAGAGGTTTTCAATGGCTCGTGGAGCTATGCCGAGGATGCCGCGCCCTGGGTAACCCTGACCGCCAACAGCAGAACGTCCACCCGCGCTCACATCCGCCCCCTGGCCAAGGTAAGCGGGGCCTACGTGGAGAAGTACGACTACACACAGAAAAAGGTTTGGGTTCTCACCACCCCTTGGCCCTCCGGGAACATCCCGGACCTACGGGGAGTGGTGGCCGGCCAGCCCCAGACCTTTTGGGTGGAGGCCTATGCCTCGACTGCTGAACAACAAGGGATAAAAAACTATACCTTTTCAATTGGCGGAACGCCTATCAAGACGGGGAGTTCCACTTCCAACTACGCCGGCTTCTACGTTTCCCACACCTTCCCCTCTGCCGGCAGCTACACCATGCGCCTGGAGGTGACGGACATGGTGGGCCGCACCACCCCCATCACCAAGACCGTGTCCGTGGCCCCGGCTCCCCAGCCTCCCCCGCCCCCACCGGCTCCACCGCCGGCGGGCCAACCCGTGGCCGACTTCGA
Source organism: Desulfovirgula sp. (assembly GCA_020725625.1). Classification (GTDB taxonomy): domain Bacteria; phylum Bacillota; class Desulfotomaculia; order Desulfotomaculales; family Desulfocucumaceae; genus JAILZP01. Next base: position 21,804 of record DYET01000137.1, read on the forward strand.
CCTGCCGCCCTTCGGCGAGGTGGGCCAGAACGTCCAGGTGGTAAACAGGTCCCGGGCCAGCGAGGGCTTCTGGCTGGTACACAGCGAGTGGACGGTAACTCCCCGGACCTACAACGGCAGCCTGGGCATGGCCGGCGGCACCCTGGTCTTTAACCGGCCCGGGACCTACACCGTCAAGCTCCAGGTTTGGGACAACCAGAATAACACGTCCACCGCCACTAAGAGTATTTCCATCTCGGAAAGCGCCCCACCACCTCCACCACCGCCCCCGCCCCAGCCGGAGAACATTCCGCCCGTGGCCCGTTTCGACATGGTGGCTCAGGCCTCGCCCGGGGTGAGCGTGCCAGTCAGGAACCGTTCCTACGACCCGGACGGTCAGATCGTGCGGGTAGAGTGGGAGACGCCCCCGGAGGCGGCGGCAAATCTGGATAACCAGGGCGGCAGCATCGCCTTCCCGGAGCCCGGCACCTACCGGGTCACCCTGACGGTGGAGGATGACCGGGGGGCCAGCGATTCCGTCACCCAGACCATCCGCATCACCAACGAGCCGCCGGTGGCGCGCATCTCCGCCCCCAACACCGTGTTCCAGGGCGATGAGGTGGAGATCACCAGCAACTCCTACGACCCCGACGGGGAGATCGCCGGGTACGCCTGGAGCGTCACCCCCGCCGGCATGGTGGGTACCCTTACCGGCGAGGGCGGCAGCGTCTATTTCGACGAGCCGGGCACCTACACGGTGCGGCTTACCGTGGAGGACCGGTTTGGCCGGAGCGATACGGCGACGAAAACCATCGAGGTCAAACCGGCGGTGCCTACGGCCTTTTTCCGCTGGAGCGGGACGCCCAAGCAGAACCGGAAAATGACCTTCGATTCCTCCGAGAGCTACGGCTCCAGCCGTTACCCCGTGGACTTCAGCCAGAACCGGTGGGAGTTTATCCCGCCGGCGGGGGTATCCACTGCCGCGGTGAAGGTGGTGTCCTCGCCCGACCTAAAAACCAGGGAGGTACTTTTTAAGCAGCCGGGGGACTACCGGGTCCGCCTGGCGGTGAAGAACAGCAATGGCACCAGCTCGGAGTGGTACGAGCAGGTGCTCACCGTTTACCCGGACCAGCCGCCGGTGGCCGACTTCTACACCCTCCGGACCGTCACCCGCGACCCGGACAACAACAACCGGGCGGCCATCACCCTAATGGACCGCTCCCGTTCGCCCGACGGGGACGTAATTACCAAGCGGGTGTGGCAGTACCGCTACGACAGCGACAACGACGGCAGCTTCACGGACGAAGCCTGGGTCACCCTGGACAGCGGCAACAACCCCACCCCCACCCTTTACACCACCCAGGTGGGGAAGTACGAGTTCTCCCTGTACGTGGAAGAGAGCTTCGGCCAGGAGACCATCCCGGAGTTCATCACCCTGGCGGATAAGAGGGCTGCGGATACATCTACCAAGCCCCTGGCCGAGAGGTCCGTGGAGGTCATCAACCTCCAGCCCATCGTCAACTTCGACGCCTTAAAGAAGAAAAAGGTGGATATTGTCTTCACCGTGGGCGAGGTGGACCCAGCCAAGGTGCAGGACCTTTCGGGCCGGATCACAGAGCAGATCGAAACCAGGCTGGCGGCCATGAACATCGACTACGGCACCATCCAGTCGGTGGAAACCTCCACGGTTTCCACCCGCGACGCGGGGGCGGAAGAGATCTTTAACAACTGGCAGAAGTACCCCTTGATCAGCGCTCCCATGTTCGATGCGGGCTGGCGGTTGTACGGAAATGAGATCTATACCACAGCCAATGTCCACTGGACCGGTTTCTGGGACAACCGCAAACAAAACGCCACGGACCAGACGATAGAATTCGAGGTCATGACCACCCAGCACCCCGATCCCTGGGGTTTCACCTTCCGCATGACCAGTCCTGAGCCCGACCGGTACTCCTTTTACGCTTTGGAGTGGGGTCCATATTGGCAGGAACTGACCCTGGCCAAAATCACCAGTTGGAAGCCTTCAAGCTCTGATCCCACCCACGGGGGGCCGCTGTATCACGGCACCATCAGTGCCGCCGACGGTTACTACGCAGGGAGCTACCACGGCGGCTTCGCGGGGGCGCTGCGGGACGTTTCCGGTAAGGTGCTGGTCCGGGTTCCATTTAATGTGCAATATAACCGGTGGGACCGGGCGAAGATCGACGTGCACGGAAACCACATTCAGATTTGGGTCAACGGCGCCAAGGTGATCGATTACGTGGATAACGATAACCCATTGCTGGTAGGAAGCTACGGCCCCTACACCGCCAGCCAGTACAATACCCATTTCCGCAACGTGACCATCACCACGGGCACCAGAAAGACCCTGGATGAAGTACTCAAAGAACCATCCTGGCGGGAGGACGCTCAAAAGTTCCTGGTCAACATCAGTGACGTACCGTACCCTGAATTTGACAACCCGGAGAAGGCCGCGGTCATCTACTCGCGCCTTTTGAGCAACGGCATCTATTTCAACGTCCTGGGGACGGCCACCAACCAGGCCCAGGCGCAGGGGATCATCACCCGCAATGACGGCAGGGGGACCTATATTGACAACGGCAACATGGATACCGCACTGGCGCAGCTGGCGGACTACATCATCGCCCAGGTCACGGCGCAACCCCGGCTGATTGAAAAGTACGTGCTCCTGGACGAAGAGGTGGAGTACCAGACCTACTACGGGGACCCCGAAAGCGACCCCAAGTTCGCGGAAAGGTGGATCTACCAGCACGACCCCTACTGGTTCAAGAACAGCCTCGGCGCGGCGAGCTACGACGGCCAGTACCTGCCGGCGCCAGTGACCCGGTTCGACAAGGTGGGCAAATTTGACGTGGAGTTTCAGGCGCGGGACAATCCCAAGCCCGACGACCGTTTCGACAGCTACCGCCTGTGGTCTGCCATGCCCCAGGACAAGCTTACCCTCTACGTGCACCGTAAACCCCTGGCCCTGTTCTCCGTCCAGATGGCCCCCGTCGGTGGCGGGACGGCGAATATTCGCACTGAGGAAGACTTTGAGGATGCTTCTTACCCCTTCAGCTTTACGGGAAATTGGAACCGCAGTACCCAACAAAAATACGGTGGGAGTTACTCGTACCGGAGCGCTTCCATCGGCGACGGCGGCTCCACGGCAAGCCAATTCACCGTCAACGTCCCGCCCGGCGCTACTAACGGCAGCCTGTCGCTTTACCACCTGGTGAGGTCCGAGAGCGGCTACGACTTTCTGAATATCTACCTGGACGGGAACCGCGTCGTCCGCCGCTCGGGCTATGGCAACTGGCAGCAATACAAAACACCCCTGTCCCCGGGCAACCACACGGTCAAGTTCGAATACACCAAGGACGGGTCGGTCAGTGATTACGACGACGCCGCTTACGTGGACAACATCCTGCTGTCCTACGACGCGCCGGCGGCCGCATCCTACAGCGTGCAATTGACCAGCCAGTCCTACGACCTCGACCACCAGGGGGAGGCGGGACAGGGCATCGTCCAGGAGGAGTGGCGCTGGAAAGAAGCTCTGGAGGCCGGGTGGCACCCTGGTAAACCAGCGGAACTGGACCCCGGTGAAACCTACCTGGTGTCTCTGCGGGTGAAGGACGTGGAAGGGGCCTGGTCGGACGAGAACGTGAAGGTGCTCAGTACCGGCAGCCTGAACATGCCCCCCGTGGCCCAGTTCAGCGTCAGCCCCAACCCCCTGCCCCTGGGGAAAGACCTGTCCTATAACGACCTGAGCTACGACCCCAACGGGGATACCATCACTGAACGCAAGTGGCGGATGGCGAAACTACCGAGCGGATCCTGGACGGATTACGGCGGCACGCCGCCCAACAACTTCACGTCCCTTGGCACGGGGGACTACAAGATCGAACTCACCGTGAAAGACTCCCAAGGGGCCTGGTCCGAACCATTCTATCAAACCGTGACCGTCGTCCCGGACAACAACGCCCCCGTGGCCCGCTTCACGGTCAGCCCCAACCCGTTGCCCCTGGACGTGCCGGTGGCCTACAACGACACTTCCTGGGACCCGGACGGGGACCCCATCGTGGCCCGGGAGTGGCAGTACCAGAAAAACGGTGGGGCGTGGGTAAGCGGTCAGCCCCTGGACTTCGCCGCCCTGGGCACCGGCAGCTACAACATCCGCCTGCGGGTCAAGGACCAGCCGGCCTTGAGCCAGATGACGCCTTTGTGGTCCGAATGGTATACCCAGAGCCTGACGGTGGTGGCCGGTAACCAGAAGCCCGTGGCCCGGTTTACCGTCGCCCCCAACCCGGCCCTTACCGACGAGCCCGTGACCTATACCGATACCTCCTATGACCCGGACGGGGCGGGGATCGCCGAACGGGTGTGGCAGGTGACCGATACGGCCGGCCGGGTGCTGGGAGAGTACCATAACCAGCTCCCGCCGCGGGTGTTTGCCAACACCGGCTGGGGGGACGGGGGCGCCGGCACCTACCGCATCGGCCTCAGGGTGCGGGACAACTCCCCCAACGGCATTTCGCCGACCGTGTGGTCCGACTGGACCTGGCAGACCCTGACGGTGGTGATGCCCCTTTCCGGCTCCGGGGAGATCACCCCCAACCCGGCCCTCTCCGGCTTCCGGGTGCGCGTCACCGTCTGGACCAGCGGCTACGCGGAAGAAGTCAGGGTAAAGTTCCCCGACGATGCCTTCTTCCGGGGCGACGAGATCGTCCTGACCCCGGCTGGTCCGATTAGCGGCAAGGAAAACACTTGGCGGGGCGCCTACCTGACGGACGCCAAGACCCCGGACGGGCCGTATACCGTTATGGCTACAATCCGGCGTAGGTCTGTGGCGCCGCAAACCGTGACGGTGCCCTTGACGCTGGTTATCCGGGGGGACATCTACGACCAGATCAGGGTGCGCATACGAGACAGCCGCTAGAGCAGAAGGGGCCGGGCCGCGGCCCCTTCTCAGGCTGACAAAATCACCTGCTGCGGGTGACCCGTGGCTTTTTTTGGTAAAGGGCCGCCAGACCGAGAGGTGCGGTAAGGGAAAATGGGACAGGAGAAGCAAGGCGGTGAGGCAGTGGAGGAGGGAGAACGGCTGCGGATTGGCGAGGCGGTCCAGCTCCATTTTGCGGGTAAGAAAAAGCCCTGCCGGCAGGGAGTGGTGGTGGGGCTTTATGACAAGTTTTTCAACGTCCACTTCGGCCACTACCAGGAGAGTTTCCTGTGGGTGGACCAGGTGATCGGGGAGCTAAGGATAGTGCGGCTCGGAAAACGGTCAGCCTTCAGGGCCGGCTGACCCGGAAGGGAGGGATAAGCATTGTCTATCATCGGGCAGGGAAGAAGCGCCGGCGGGTATGCTGTCATTCAGAACAGTACCCTGGACGGGCTCTTGCAACACGGCGGGGTGGACCTGGCCGGCTTCTACTTAGCGCTAAAGCGCTTTATTGACCGCCGCCAGGGCCCCGACTCCCATCAGACCATGGACTGGAGCATCAAGTATTTTTGCACCAAGTTCACCATGGGACAGCAACGCTTCTACCGGCTGGCGGAGAAGCTGTGGCAGCTAGGCCTTTTGGACGTGGAAAAGGTTATCTCCCCGGACGGGTGGCAAAACAAGTACCTGGTGCACGACTATCCCCCGTACCAGGGGCCGCTACGGCCTTTTCGCCAGGGGAGTTTTAAGTACCGGAAGGGTGAAGGGGCGACCTTTGGGGAAGATGAGGAACAGGGCAAAGAAGCCCCTGTGGCGGTAGCCGCGTTCAGGCAGGAAACCTGTGCGGAGGTGGCAGGCGCGGCGGGTGATGACGGCAGCCGGGAGGGAATAGCCGGAGCGGGTATACCCAAATCAGGTATACCCGAATCAGATATACCCAAAGCGGATATACCTGCTGCAGGTATACCCGCCGCGGATACGCTTAGAAAAGACAACGTGGCAGGAAAAGACAAGGATGAAGAAAAGGATAACGGGAAGGAAAAAGAAAAGGGTGGGAATCCGTCCGTCAGTCAGTCCGTCTATCACCACGAGCCACTTGGTCAAAGCAGAAGACCGACGGACGGACGGATTGATTTCGGCAACCCCAGACAAATAATGCAATACTACGCCCAAAAGTTTGGCGCCACGGAAAGGCAGGTGATGCTGGCCATACTGGCGGTGCAGGCCCAGCTCGACAAGGGGACCGTGATCATGGACACCAAGGCCTACTTCGAGAAAACCCTGACCCAGCTCCTGCAGGAGGAGGACTTTCGCAAGCACTTTGTCTGACGGCTTTCAGTTAGGCGTTGCTAACTCATATTGAATACCGGAAACGGTGAAAACCAGTCGTAGGCAGCTACCACTGGTTTTTTGATTAAAAGGGTGGTGGCAGCCCGTAGGGTCCCTCGTTCCCTACCGGCTGCCACCGGATCGGGCACCGTGCGGCGCAGGCAAAGCCCTGCCCCGCACCGTGCCAGCGTTAACAGCGGTGCGAACCAGGAGCGCCAGGAGCGCACCTGGTTCTTTTTTTTGAAAGCCCCCTCCCCTGCCCCTCCCCGGGGAGGGCTGGGAAACGGAAGCGACGCCGGCGGGCGTCGCCAGTCAAAGCCTGCCGGCTCCGGCCTGATTATACCGGCGCGGGCACCCCGGTCCGGCAAGGGTAAAGGCCGTGAGCATATCCTCCCTGCGGTCCGGTATCCCTCCCGGCCCCTCCCTTACGGTCGGCCCTTGCCGGCCCGCCCGCGCCAGCGGCCTTGTCCACCAAGGCCGGCAGGCCAAGTTCAAGAGAGGGGGAGCGGGCCATGGTGCAAGGGACACTGTGGGGCGGGGACGAGATGGTGGAGGAAAGGAGGAAGCGGGTACAGGTGGTCAGGGTGGAGATGGTCAAGGAGCGCACGGTCGCCTTCGTCACCAACCGGGTGCACAACTCGCGGGACGCGGCCGCCATCCTGGCCGACTTCCTGGCCGGGGCGGACCGGGAGCACCTGGTGGTGCTCTGCCTGGACACTAAGAACAAGGTAAACGCCCTCAACGTGGCGGCGGTGGGGGTGCTGAACATGGCGCCGGTGCATCCCCGCGAGGTGTTCAAACCAGCCATCCTGGCCAACGCGGCGGCCATCATCGTCGGCCACAACCACCCCAGCGGCGACCCCGCGCCCAGCCGGGAGGACGTGGAGATGGCCAGGCGCCTGGTGGAGGCCGGGCGGCTGTTGGGGATCGAGGTGCTGGACAGCCTGGTCCTCGGGGACAACGGCACGTTTGTCAGCTTCAAGGAGCAGGGGCTGCTCTAGGCGGCCCCTCTCGGAAAGGAGAGCAAGAAGATGTGGTTCAAGGACGCCGAGCACGAGAAGTCTTTCGCGGAACTGGGGGAGAGGGCCGCGGCCAGGCCCGGCGAGCGGGAGTACCTGGCGGCCCTCTACGTCCTGGCCGCCCTGGACAAGCCGGTGGCCAAATACGTCCAGCCCCGCCGGGTGGCCTTCACCGCGCTTTTTAAGGCCGCCGGGCCGTGGAGCAGCGGGGAAAAGGCTTTTGTCCGCCTGGCGGCCACCCTGTTCAACGGTGAGGCCTGGAAGGTGGCGGTGCACGACGCTTTCTCCTGCCTGGACCCGGCCAACTGCCAGGTGGCTCTGGAGGCACTGAAGATACGTTACCAGAGAAGCGCGTTTTAACGAGAGGGGCCCGTTAAGCGGGCCCTTGACGCCACCCCGGAAAGGAGGCCTGGCCGTGCCCCTGGTGTTGTTGTTTTTCCTATCCCTGGTGGCCTACTGGTTACTCCTGCGCTGGCTTATCCGGCGGCGGGTGCTCACCCTGCCCCGCGCCCTGGCGGCCGCCGCCATTCTGGCCTTGGCCCTACTGGACTTCTTTCTCACCGCGCCCCTCTTCCTTCTGCCCAAGACCGTCTGGCCGGCGCTGGCACCGGCGATGACCTGGCCGGAGGTGGTGGCTAGCCTTTCCGCTCCGGCCCTGGGCGGGGGCAACCAGTGGTGGCAGCTTACCCTGGACCTTTTCCGCACCCGGCCGCCGGGCTTCTGGCTGACGCAGGTACCTTTTCTCCTGGCGGCTTTCCCCCTGGTCCGGTGGGCGTGGCGTGCCGGCTGGCCCGGCGGCGAGCCCCGTGCCGCCCGCACGGCCACCCACGGCAGCAGCCGCTGGCGCGGCCGGGCCGAACTGAAGACCACCCTGCGGGCCGTCCACTGCGGCCGGCCGCAGGGCAGCGGCGTGGTGGTGGGAGGGGCCGGGAACAAGACCTGGCTCACCCGGCCGGAGGTGGGCAACCCCCACGTCCTCCTCATCGGGGCCACCAGGAGCGGCAAGAGCCGGCGGGTCATCCTGCCCACCGTCTGGGTGCTGGGCCGGGCCGGGGAGTCCATGATCCTCACCGACCCCAAGGGAGAACTCTACGCCCACACCGCCGGCTGGCTGCAAAGTCAGGGCTACCAGGTGGTGCTCCTGGATCTCCTCGCCCCGGCCCGGGGCAACCGCTGGAACCCCCTCACCGCCGTAGCCCAGGCCTGGACCGCCGGCGAGGGCGAGGAGGCGGCGCGCCTGGCCTGGGAGATCGGCCACATCCTGGCCTGGAGCGAGGGGCCGGGCACGGACCCCATCTGGCCCCAGGCAGAGGAATCCCTTATCGCCGCCCTCTGCCTGGCGGTGGCCGTGGAGGCCCCGCCGGAGGCGCGGCACATGGCTACAGCTTTTCGCCTGCTCACGGAACTGGGCCACGGGGGCGGGGAAGCCCTGGACGCTTGGTTCGCGGGGCTACCGCCGGACCACCCGGCGCGGCTGGCCTACGGCACGGCGGCTTTAAGCGAGAGCCGTACCCGCTCCAGTATCTACACCGGCACGGCGGCCCATTTAAGGCTCTGGGGGGACCCCGGGGTGGCCTGGCTGGGCGCCGCCTCCGACCACGACCCGGCGGAAGCAGGGTTAAAGCCCACGGCCGTCTTCCTCCTGCTGCCGGACGAAGCCGGGGCGAGAAGGCCCATCGCGAGCCTCTACGTCAACCAGGCCTACGGCGCCCTGGCCCGGGTGGCCAGGGCCAACGGCGGCAAGCTGCCCGTGCCGGTCTGGTTCCTTTTGGACGAGTTCGGCAACGTGGGGAAGCTCCCGGCCATGGCGGAAAAGCTCACCGTGGCCGCCGGCAGGAACATCCGCTTCCTCCTGGCGGTGCAGTCCCTGGCCCAGGTGGCCCACGTCTACGGGGAAAAGGCGGCGGAAATCCTCCTCGGCAACTGCGACACCTGGCTCTACCTGCGGGCGGCGGACAACGAGACGGCCCGGGCCATCAGCCAGAAGGCGGGGACGTACACGGTAAAGACGGTTTCCGTACAGCGACGGCCGGGCCTGGCCGCGGGCGGGACGGAAGGAGCGGCCGGCCGGCCGCTTTTGACGCCCGACGAGGTTTTGCGCTGGCCCGCCGGCCAGGCTTTACTCCTCCAGGCCGGCCAGTACCCGGCTCGCCTGCCTTTGCCAGACCTCTCCAATTGGCGGGAGGCCAACGCGGCCTTCGCCACCGCCCCGGAACCAGAAGGGCAGACCCCCCGCGCCGGGCCGGTCCCCACCTGGGTGCCCCGGCTGGAGTCCGGGATGGTTGTTTCTTCCGCCGGTCAGCGGCAGGCCGGGCGGGAAAGGGACGGCCAGGACATCTTCGGCCGCTGCGGGAGGTGAGGACCAGGGAGCAATCCCCTTTTCGTGTTAACCTTTTCCGGGAGGAGGTGAACCCATGCCCGCCTTCGTCAACCAACTGATCAGCTTTCTCCAGTCGGCCCTGACCTGGGTGGTGGCCCTGGCCATCCCGGCCACGGCCCTTACCGCCGGCTACCACGCCCTGATGCGGGCCACGGCCCAGGACGAGATGACGGCCCTGCAGCACTCCCGGGCGCTGAAAAACGCCCTCGTCTACGGCGTGGTGGTCATCCTGGCCGGCAGCATCACCAACGCTGTGCTGGGCGCTTTCCGCTAAGGGGAAGTCCCGGGGAAGGAGGTGGGGGCCCTTACCCCCTCCTGCCCGGGGCCGGGTTTCCACGAAAGGAGGGAGAGAGGATGCTGGAAACCCTGCAAAACGCGGCCACCCAGATGCTGACCGCCCTCTTGCTCCACTACATCAGCGCCCTGCTGGCGCCCCTGGAGTGGGCGCTCAGGATGTTCGCCCAGGCGGGGGCGCTGCGGGACCTGACCTCCCAGCCCTGGGCGCAGAACCTCATCGCCGGGACGCAGGGCATCGCCGCCGCCCTCCTGGCCCTGCGGGTGGCCTGGGAGGCGCTGCAGATGGCCTCCTTGCGGGCGGAAGGGGCGCCCACGGACCCCGGGGCGCTCCTCAAGCGCACGGTGATGGCCGGGGCGGCCATCTTCGCCGGGCCGTGGGTGGCCCGGCAGATGCTCGTCTTCGGCAACGCCCTGGCCGCCGCCGTGGCCCGGGCCGGCCTGGGCGTGGGCCTGGAGCAGTTGGACCTGGCCTCGCTCGTGGCCTTCGCCGTTGATCCTTTACGCCTGCTGGTGCTCCTGCTGCCGGCGGTGGTCCTGGGCTTACTCATCTTTTTCCAGGCCATGATCCGCACCGTGGAGATCACCCTGGCCGCCATCATCTCGCCCCTGGCGGCCCTGGGGTATGTTTCCGGCGGGGGGATGGCCGATGTCTGGTGGCGGGAGGTGGTGGTTTTAAGCACCGCCCAGGCGGTGCAGATGCTCCTCCTCTACCTGGCCACCGTCTTTTTCGCCACGCCCACCCAGTGGGACAGCAGCCAGTTCACCCTGGGGCCCTTTCTCTTCGTGGCCACCCTCTGGGTGGCCTGGCGGACGCCGCACATCCTGCGCAACTACGCCTATTCCTCGGGGGTGAGCAGTGGTATGAGCAGCGTGGGCCAGGTGGCCATGTGGCGGGTGATGGCCCGCCTGCCGTTTTAAGCAAGGAGGTGCTTGAACATGCCCGAGTATTTGGTGCCGCGGGCGGTGCGCTCGCGCATGGAGGTCTTTCCCGGCTTCGGTCTGGTGGAGATCCTGGCGGTGGCCGCCGGCGGGGCCGTGGGCGCGGTCCTGCAGCTCATCCCGGCGGCCCTGCCCTTGACCCCGGCCCCCCAGCTCTTCGCCCGCTTCTTTGCCTTTACCCTGCCCCTGGGGGTGGCCTACGTCCTGGTGCGCCAGGACCTGGGCGGCCACAGCCTCTGGGGCCAACTCCAAGCCTTCCGCCGCTGGGCCAACCATCCGCGCATCTACTACTATCGGCGAGGTGATGTCTGATGCCACAGGCATGGTCCAAGGTACGACTCAAGAAACCCTCCGGCCGTAACCCAGCGGCCGGGCCTGGGGAAAAGAACACGGTGCAGCAGTGGCTGCCCCTGCGGGACATTGCCGGAGGCTGCCTGGTGCTGGCCGGCGGGAGCGTGGTGGCCGTGGTGCGGGTGGAGCCATCACCCTTCACCCTCCTCTCCGCGGGGGAACGGGCCAGGAGGATCGCCGCCCTGCACGAGGCCATCCAGGCCCTGCCCGGGCCGGCCCAGGTCTGCGCCATCCCCCGCCCCATCGACCTGGACGCCTACCTGGCGGAACTGGAAGCGAGGCTGGCGGAAACAGACGGCAGCCGGCGGGCTGTCCTGCGCGGCTACGCGCGCTACGTGCGCGGCCTGGTGGCCGGCGCCGCGGCCATGGAACGGCGCTTTTACGTCCTCCTGCCGGGGGACGGCCGCAAGAAGGGCGGCCGGGAGGAAACCATGCAGCGCGCCGGGGAGCTGGTGGCGGCCCTGGCCCGGGCGGACCTGGCGGCGCACCTATGCGGCGACCAGGAAATCTTGGACCTCTTGTTCTGCTTCTTCCACCCGGCCCAGGCGGCCTTTGAGCGGGCGGAGTTCCCGGCGGCGGCACCCCTTTACCTGACGGCCGGGGAGGTGGGCGACCATGGCCCTGCTTGACCTCCTGGCGCCGCCGGCCCTGGGCTTCCAGCCCCGCCACCTGGTATTCGGCGACCAGGTGGCCCGGGTGCTGGCCGTCCTGGACTACCCGCCCCGGGTGGGCCAGGCCTGGCTCTCCCGGCTGGCCAACCTGCCCGGGGTGTCTTTAAGCCTGCACCTGGTCCCCACCGACCCGGTGGACCTCCTCCAGGCCCTGAACAAGAGCGTGCAGGAGTATACCAGCCGCCTAGCGGCCGGGGGCAGCGCCCTGGCCCAGTCCCGCTGGCAGCAGTCCCTGGAGGATGCCAAACTGCTCCTGAAGAAGGTGGACCAGGAGGCGCAGAAGGTCTACCGGGTGGCGGTCATCCTCCTGGTGCTGGCGCCGGACGAGGAGGAGTTGAACCGCCGCTCCCGGCAGGTGGAGGCGACCTGCGCCGCCGCCGGGATGCGGGCCCGGGCGGCCGTCTACCGCCAGGAGGATGGCCTCAAGGCGGCGGGACCGTGGGGCCTGCTGCCGCCGGAGATGGCCGGCCTGGCGGCCCGGGAGATGCCGGCGGAGACCATCGCCGCCGCCTATCCCTGGGTGGCCGGGGGTTTGAACCACGGCCGGGGGATCGTCTGGGGCCGGGATACAGGTGGCGGGCTCATCCTGGCCGACCGCTGGCAGCCGCCGGAGGGCTCCGGCATCACCAACCCCAACCTGAACATCCTGGGCACCTCCGGCGGCGGCAAGTCCTTCGCCGCCAAGGTCCTGCTCCTGCGGGAATACGCCCTGGGGGCGCGGGTGCTGGTCCTGGACCCCGAGCGGGAGTACCGGGGCCTCTGTCGGGCTTTAGGGGGGAGCTGGGTGAACGCCGCCGGCGGCAGCGGCCGCATCAACCCCCTGCAGGTGCCGGACACGCCGGACGCCGATGAGGAGGACGAGGAGGCCGGGGGCACGGGGCGCGGGCCTTTAAGCGCCCACCTGCAGCGGGTAAAGACCTTTTTCCAGCTCTACCTGCCGGGCCTGGATGACCTGGAGCGGGCCGTCCTGGACGAGGCGGTGCTCGCCGCCTACCGGGAATACGGCGTGGACTGGCAGACCGACCCGGCTACCGTCCAGACCTGGCCCACGGTGGACGATGTCTACCGCCACGTGCAAGGGGCGGGGGCGGAAAGGCTGGCCATCTTGCTCAAGGGTGCGGCGGAAGGCGCGGAGAGCGCCTTGTGGGCCGGCCAGACGAGCCTGCCGCCGGCGGGAGAGTTCACGGTGCTGGACATCCGGGAGCTGACGGATGCCAGCGATGCCGTGCGCCGGGCGCAGTACTTCAACATCCTGGGCTATGCCTGGGACCTGGTGCGGGAGGGGCAGGCCAGGCAAAGGCGCACCGTGCTGGTGGTGGACGAGGCTTGGCTGTTGGCCGATCCCCAGACCCCCCAGGCCATGGGCTTTTTACGTAACGTGGCCAAGCGCATCCGCAAGTACCTGGGCAGCCTGACCATCATCACCCAGAACGTGGTGGACTTCCTGAGCCCCGAGCTGGCCCGCCTGGGCGAGCCGGTCATCAACAACGCCAGCTTCAAGCTCTTGATGCGCCAGGAATCCCGCGACCTGGAGGCTTTGCGAGAACTCTTACGGCTTTCGGAGGCGGAGGTTGACCTCCTGGCCGGGGCCAGGCGGGGCGAAGGGCTCTTGCTGGCCGGCAACCAGCGGGTGCACCTGCGGGTGGAGGCTGCGCCCCACGAACTGGAGGTGATCGGCTGATGCCGGCCTGGCTGGTGAAGCTGGGATGGGTTGCCGGTAGATTCCTCCTGGGGGACGACCTGGGGAAGAAGCTCCTCCAGGCCCTGGCGGTCCTGGCCGGGCTCATCCTCGCCCTGGTCTTATTCCTCCCTGCCCTGGTGACCTGGATCCCCCTGGCCACGGTGGAGAAGATCAACGACTTTTTCGCCGCCGCCGAACAGGCCTCCGCCACCACCCGCACCCCGGACGACCCGGAGGGCATCACCATCCCCTGGGAAGAGGTGACGGCGGCATGGGCGGTGCTTTACGACCAGGACTTCAGCGCCGCCGGCGAGGAAGCTATTGAAAACCTGGCCGGGGAGTGGGCTGAGCGCCACGAGCGGGTGGAGGTGCACAGCGACGGCCAGGGGAACACTTGGACGGAAACCCATGTCTGGTATACCCGGCGGGATTTCCAGGAGGTGATGGAGCGGCTGGGGTTCACCAGGGAGCAAAGGGAGCAGGCGCGGCGCTACCTGGAGGCCCTGCGGGAAGGGGGCCTCAGGCCGCCGGCCGGCTGGCGGGCCCGCCCCAGCCCCGGCTGGGCCTGGCCCGTTCCGGGGTACGATAGCGCGGCGGCCATCAGCAGTCCCTACGGGCTGCGGGTCCATCCCATCACCAAGAGGCCGCAGCTTCACCTGGGAGTGGACATCGCCGCGCCAGAGGGGACACCGGTGGTAGCCGCCCGGGCGGGCACGGTGACGGAAACGGGAACGGACGAGGAGCTGGGGCGTTACGTGGTTATCGAAGGGGGTGGCTTTGAAACCCGCTACGGTCACTTAAGCGTTATCGGTGTGCGGCAGGGGGAGAGGGTAGAGGCGGGCCAGGGTATCGGCCGGGTGGGGAACACCGGTCTTTCCACCGGGCCGCACCTGGACTTCCGGGTGCGCTTTGGCGGGTGGTGGCAGAACCCGCTGCAGTATTTCTGAAAACGGGGCAGGTAGCGCCAGGGGGCGTGGTATAATAAAAGCAGATGGTTTAGGCGAAAGCAGGGCAATAAGGGGGACCTTGACCAGTGGGTGTAAATAGCAACCTGGAAAGTTTGAAGTGGAGGTTTAATGAAAGAGGTTACTGAAAGCCAGTTTCAAGCGTGGTATAATGCCTAAGAGGAGACTTTGCAAGCAGGGGTGGTTTAGAAATGGGTGTGGACCGTGAGGAGCTAAAAAGGGCTGTAGATACGCTGCCGGAAGAAAAACTGGCCATTCTCCAGAGGTATATGAGGATGCTACAAAAGTCCAACCTTTTGGAGGGGGAGGCTATCGCCCCAGCCGACCAGGGGGACCCCATTTTGCGCGTCCTGGGTTGCCTTTCAGGGGAGCCTCTCACTGCCCGGCAAATCGAAGAAGAACTCTATGGGGGGAATCCCCCGGATGCTTGAGCCAGTATTTATAGATACCTGGGGTTGGGTCGCCCTGGGCCAACGGAAGGAGCCCCGCCATGAGGAGGTAACAAAGCTCTATCAATCACTGCGGGCGCGTCATATACCGACATACACGAGCGATTACGTTTTAGACGAAGTGATCACCCTTCTATTTCGCCGCGAACCATTCGACCAAGCCGTGCGTTTCCTGGAAGCGATACTGGCAGCGGCGCACCAGGGATACCTTTCCCTGGTGCGCATCACCCCGGAATACTTCACCGAAGCCTGGGACTTGCGCCGGCGTTTTCAGGATAAACCCCGGATTTCCTATACAGACTTGACCTCAATGGTTATTATGCGGGACCTGCGGATAAACCGAGTGTTGACTGAGGATGAACACTTTACTCAAGTAGACCCCCATGCCACCATTGGTGGCACCAACAGAGGATGAAAACGGTGTCTCGTTGAATCTTCTTCCCTGCGGTTGGCGAAGAGAGGTCGGACTTCCTTGGTGCTTCGAGCCCGCGAAGTAGACTGACCTCGGCGGCCTGGTGCACCACAGAATGTCGCTCCCTTTAAGGGAAGCACGCGGGGTAGATTGTCCCTATGAGGCTACCGCACCAGCCGCGGTTTTTGAAGGTACCAGCCGCGGAAGGAGTGTTGCGGCATGCAAATTGTTTACGAGAGGTGTTGTGGACTAGACGTTCATAAGAAAGTCGTGGTTGCCTGCGCCATCACCCCTGAAGGCAAGGAAATCCAAAGCTTTGGTACAATGACCGATGACCTGTTAGCGCTGGTGGAGTGGATAAAGAGCAAGGGGTGCACCCACGTGGCCATGGAAAGCACGGGTGTATACTGGAAACCGATTTATAACCTGTTGGAACTGGCAAGAATCGAGACCCTGGTGGTTAATGCCCAGCATATCAAGGCGGTACCCGGGCGCAAGACCGACGTCAAGGACGCGGAATGGATAGCTGACCTTCTGCGGCACGGGTTGCTAAAGGGGAGCTATATTCCCAAGCGGGAGCAAAGAGAACTGCGGGAACTGGTACGTTACCGGAGGAGCCTCATTAATGAACGCTCCCGGGAGGTCAACCGCCTGCAAAAAGTCCTGGAGGGCGCCAACATCAAGCTTGCTTCCGTGGCCAGTGATGTCCTGGGGGTTTCGGGACGGTCCATGCTGGAAGCCCTTGTTCACGGCCATAATGATCCCAAGCTCTTAGCCGAACTGGCCAAAGGGCGCTTAAAGAACAAGCGACAGGACCTGGAACGAGCCCTGCGAGGCTTGGTGGGTCCTCACCAGCGGATGATTATCGCGGCTCAGCTTGAGCACATTGACTTCCTGAACCAGCAGATCGCCCAGTTGGACGAAGAGATCGAGAAGCGGATGCGCCCTTTTGAAGAGGACCTGGAGCTTTTGGACACCATTCCTGGTGTGGGTAGGCGGGCAGCGGAAGAAATCCTGGCGGAAATAGGTACCGACATGGACCGTTTTCCCAGCGTGGCCCACTTAGCCTCGTGGGCGGGGATGTCTCCAGGTAACAACGAGAGTGCCGGCAAACGTAAGTCGGGCCGCACCCGGAAAGGGAATAACGCTTTACGCAGCACCCTCGTAGACGCCGCCCACGCCGCCGCCAGAACCAAGGATACTTATCTTTCCGCTCAGCACCAGCGCATTGCTGCTCGTAGGGGAGCAAACCGTGCCGCTGTAGCCGTTGGCCATAGCATACTGGTCATCACCTACCACGTTTTAAAAAAGCGTCAACCCTACATTGAGCTTGGTGCTAATTACCTCGATGAGCGCAGGAAACAAACCACGGTCAACCGTGCCGTAAAAAAGCTAGAAGACCTTGGTTTTAAGGTTCACCTTGAGCCAAGTGTTGCCTAAATCGTAATCTAAGTTCGTCTAACCGTTGTAAAATCGTCTAACCGTTGTAAAAAGCCATCACCCAATGGCTTTACTGGG
>DYET01000138.1 GCA_020725625.1 Desulfovirgula sp.
AACAAGAACGTCAACGCCTCGCTGCAACAGCTGGAAAGCATCAGGAAAATCAAGGATTCCGTTGGGCTGGACAGGCTTCCGCCGCCGCTGCGGCAGGTGGCTGAGGCCCGCATCAACAATCCCGACGCCAGCCTGAGGGAATTGGGCGAGATGCTGGACCCGAGGGTAGGGAAGTCGGGCGTAAGCCACCGGCTGAGAAAAATAGGGGATCTTGCCAGGAAGATACAGTCTCTGGGGGAATATTAAAAAGAATAACTTTAACAAAAAGGGTGCTTCATGGATACAAAAAGGAGATTAAAAAGGTATCCCGCCCCGCCGGGCAAAAACTCCCTTCACCTTTGGCACAGGGCGGTCAATCCAGCCAGGGTAATCCTCAATTTCACGATCATCACCCTGTGCAAGTACGTTCCTTCCCTCACCGTCAAAAGCTGGCTTTACAGGATGCTTGGAATCAAGGTGGGCAGGGACGTGTCCGTGGGCCTGGCGGCCATGATGGACGTATTTTTCCCGGAACTGATCACCATCGGCGACAACTGTGTGATCGGGTATAACAGCACCATCCTCTGCCACGAGTTCCTGATCCACGAATACCGCACCGGTGAGGTGGTCATCGGCAGGGACGTGATGATCGGCGCGAACAGCACCATCCTGCCAGGGGTCCGCATAGGGGACGGGGCCGTGGTGGGGGCGGGCTCCCTGGTCAACCGCGACGTGCCGCCGGGCGTCATGGTGGCCGGGGTGCCGGCCCGGGCGGTGGAGTGCGGCGACATGGCCCGGGAGCCGGGCTTAATGAAAAATTGTTCCCCCCCGGCGGGGCTGTACCACTAAGATGGGACGCAGCCGGCCGGTCTTTGAGAAAATGACCCGGATTGGACATCACTGGCGTTCATTTTTAAGCGATCCCTGGCAGGCCGGGTACGCCGTTCCCATCCTGCTGGTCAATGTTGCGGGATCGGTGTACGGCTATTACTGGTACTCAGGGCAGTTGGCCGCGACGGCAAAAGAGCTTTGGTTGTTCGTGCCGGACAGCCCCCTTGCCACCACCATGTTCGCCGCGGTGCTGCTTCTGTCGCTGCTGGGGTACAGGAGCCTCCTGTTCAGCCTGGTTGCCTTGACGGCCAATATAAAATACGGGATTTGGGCAGTAATCATAATCAGCGATTTCTGGGCGGGCGGCGGCGCGGTCCGTTTTTCCGAGGTCATGCTGTGGGTGTCCCACCTGGGCATGGCGGCCCAAGGTGCAGTATATCTGAAAACCTGCCTTTTTCCCCGCCGCCGTGATTCCGGCCGGGACATACCCGGCCCTACCCTGGCCGCCGTGGCGGCCTGGATGCTTCTGAACGATTTTCTGGACTACCGCCTCGGCATATACCCCTACCTTTACGAACCGCGGCAGGAGACGCTGGGGGCGGTGTCGGCCGCGGCGCTGTCCGTGCTGCTGATTTTGTCGATAACAATAATTCCTTTTTTTAAATTGGCGAAAAACAGCCGGTCATGAAACAATTACCTGTTGAATATGCTGGTATCAGGCAAGGCAAGGCAGGAAAATTGGCATTTTGTAGAGAATACATATGTTGTGCGAATCTTTTAACAGAATTAATTATTCATTGAAATGAAAACAAGGGGCACACCAGGGGGTGTACAGGCATGCGCATGGGTTATGGCCTCCACATGGAACAGACGCAAAAATTAATCATGACCCCGGAACTGCGCCAGGCCATCACCGTACTGCAGCTCTCTTCACTTGAATTGGGCATGTACATTGAGCAGCAGCTCCAGGAAAATCCCCTCCTGGAGCTGAACGACGACGAGGGCCATGAAATTGACGCGTCTGAAAGCCAGGAACGGGCCGAGGGAGTGGATGCCCCGGAACAGGGCGGGGAGTACGACCTGGACTGGCAGGAATACTTCCAGGACAGCAGCGACCTGGGCTTTCCCAGGGCCGAAAAAGATCCCGACCACTCTGAATACACGTACGAGAACTTTCTAAGCCAGGCTCCCACCATGAGCGACCACCTGATGTTTCAGCTCGGGCTCAGCCGGTGCAGAAAAAGGGAAAGGATAATCGGGGAGTACCTGATTGGGAATATAGACGGGAACGGGTACCTGCAGACCACCGTGGAGGATGCTGCAAGGCAACTGGGTGTCACGGTGGAGGAAGTGGAAAGGGTGCTTTCCGTCATCCAGACCTTCGACCCCGTGGGGGTGGGCGCCAGGAACCTGGAGGAATGCCTGCTCATCCAGGCCGACCAGATGGGCATAAACGACAACCTGGTGCTGCAGATAATCAAAAACCACCTGTTGGACCTGGCCAAGGGGAAAATAGCCCGGATGGCCCAGGCCCTGGGGGTGACCGTGCAGGAAGTGCAGAGGGCGGCCGATTTGATCAAAACCCTGGACCCCAAGCCCGGCCGCAACTTCAGCAGCCCCAACGACACCCGCTATATAGTGCCGGACATAGTGCTGCAGAAGGTGGACGGGGAATATGTGATCCTGATTAACGACACCTCCGTCCCCAGGATTACCATCAACCCCACCTACCGGTCGGTGCTGAACCAGGAAAGAAATTCCGACACCAAGACCCGCCGCTTCGTGGAAAGCAAGCTGAACGCGGCGGCCTGGCTCCTGCGCAGCATCGAGCAGCGAAGGCTGACGCTTTACAAGGTGGCCAGCTGCCTTGTCGAGCTGCAGAGGGATTTTCTTGACCGCGGGGTCAAGTACTTAAAGCCCCTCAACCTTAAAAAGGTGGCCGACATGGTGGGCCTGCACGAGTCGACGGTGAGCCGGGCCACTTCCAACAAGTACATCCAGACTCCCCAGGGAGTCCTGGAAATGAAGTACTTTTTCAGCTCCGGGCTGGTCAATTCCTCGGGTTCCGCCACCTCGGCCGAAAGCATCAAAAAGATGATCCGGGAGACCGTGGCTGCCGAGGACCCCAGGAACCCGCTCAATGACCAGAAAATCGTGGAGATGCTGAAGCGCAAGGGGATTATCATTTCCCGCCGGACGGTGGCCAAGTACCGGGACGAACTGGGCATTGCCCCCATCAGGAAAAGGAAGAGATACTGATGAAGGCTATTAATTCGCGAGAAAAGCGCACCCCCGGGGGTGCGCTTTTCAGATTGACTCTTCCTGCTGGAAGGGCCAGGGGCTGAAGAGTTTGGTTGGCCGTTACCTGGAATTCGTCCAATTGATAATTTTTTTGTATAAAGTGAGCAGGAATTATTTTAAATTGCGGAGAATAGAATGTCATAATTAAAAATTAATGTTCTACTTTATACATACCATTTCGGGGAGCGGGGTTACAAATGGCTTTACGGATTGGCATCAACGGATTTGGCCGGATCGGGCGGAACGTGGTGCGCATAGCCCTGGACCGCGGGCTGGATGTGGTTGCGGTAAATCACAAGTCGAGGCGCCTGCCGGCGGACGACAACTTCACTCACACGCTTGCCCACCTATTGAAATATGATACCATACATGGTAAGCTGGATAAGGACATTCGGGGAACGGGAAAATCCATCCTGGCCGGCGGCCGGGAAATCCTGGCCCTGGCGGTCCAGGATCCGGCTGCCCTGCCCTGGGGCGAACTGGGGGTGGACGTGGTAATCGAGTCCACCGGGAAGTTCAACAAGGCCGAAGACGCGGCCCTTCACCTCAAGGCAGGCGCCAAGAGGGTGGTTATCACCGCTCCGGCCAAGGGTGAGGCCTTCACCACGGTGATGGGGGTGAACCACAGGGATTACGACCCGGCGGCTCACCGGGTGGTGTCCAACGCCTCCTGCACCACAAACTGCCTGGCCCCGGTGGCCAAGGTAATCCACGAGAGGTTCGGCATTGTCAAGGGGCTGATGACCACGGTCCACGCCGTGACCAACGACCAGCAGATACTTGATATGCCTCACCGCGACATGAGGCGGGCCCGGTCCGGCGTAACCAGCATCATACCGACCACCACCGGCGCCGCCAAGGCCGTCGCCCTGGTGCTTCCGGACCTTAAGGGGAAGCTGAACGGGTTTGCCATGAGGGTACCG
>DYET01000139.1 GCA_020725625.1 Desulfovirgula sp.
CGTTCCTCGATAGCTCAACGGTAGAGCAACCGGCTGTTAACCGGTAGGTTGCAGGTTCGAATCCTGCTCGAGGAGCCAAAGACACGGGTCCGCCCCGGAGGCGGGCCTGTTTTTTTTTGCTTTCGGCCAAAAAAGAAAGCTTTGAAGTGATAAAGCCGTATTTTAAGCCGTTTCGGGGAAATATAAATCCTGACGGCATTTGCTAAAAAAGTCAGTTAAGGTCAATAATATTATTAAAGTCAGTCAATATCAAATTTTAAGTTGGGAAGTGTAATATGCGGATGTCCAACATATCAGACCTGATCGAACAATACCTGAAACAACTGCTTGAGGCCAGCCAGCAAGGGCAGGTGGAGATCCAGAGGAACGACCTGGCTGAAAAGTTCGACTGCGTACCCTCCCAAATCAACTACGTGCTGTCCACCAGGTTTTCGGTTGAGCACGGCTTCATCGTGGAGAGCAGGCGGGGCGGCGGCGGGTTCGTACGGATCATAAAGATTCCCATGGACGAGAGGGTTGACACCGTTCGCTACCTTTGCGACCTGATTGGAAACAACATCAGCCAGCAGGGAGCCGAGGGGATTGCCCGGCGGTTGCTGGACGAGGACCTCATCTCCGAGAGGGAGGCGGCCATGATGAGGGCCGCCTTGAGCCGCGACGTGCTGAGGATAGCCCTGCCGGCCAGGGACCAGCTAAGGGCGCTGATACTGAAGGCGATGATCATTTCCCTGCTCCAGTTTAACGGCGAAAAGGAGGATCAGTCATGAATTGCGAGCGCTGTCAGGAAAGGCCGGCTGTGGTGCACCTGACCGAGATAATCAACAACAAGAAAAGGGTTCTGCGCTTGTGCGAGCAGTGCGCCAGGGCGGTGCAGGCTGAAAGCTTCGGATTCCTGCCCCAGATGAACCTGCACAATTTTCTGGCCGGCCTTTTTTCAAACCATATGGCTTCCCCGTTCGGCCCCTCCGTGGCCGGGGGCCAGAAGTGCCCCAATTGCGGGATCAGCGAGGGCCAGTTCGCCAAAAGCGGGCTCCTGGGCTGCGGCGAGTGCTACCGGCATTTTGGGGAACGCCTTGACCCCGTTTTTCGGCGCTTACACGGGACCAACCAGCATACCGGAAAGGTTCCCGAACGGACCGGGGGCAAGGTAAAACTGTCCAAACAGATAGACCGGCTGAAGGTAAAGCTGAGGGAGGCCATCAGCCGGGAGGAATTCGAACAGGCGGCCAAGATCCGCGACCAGATCAGGGACCTGGAAAAAGAGCTGGCCCGGGAGGGAGATTGAGGTGTCCATAAAAGAAACGGTAAACAGCTCTCACAGTCACTGGATGGAAGCCGGCGGGCCGGAAGCCGACATTGTTGTCAGCAGCCGGGTGAGGGCGGCCAGAAACCTGAACGGACTGCCGTTCCCGCACCTTCTTTCGGAGTCGGATGCCCGGCAGGTTTTTCACTCGGTAAGGCTGGCCGTGGAAAACAGGGAATTCGCCGGCAAGTTCGGAAGGCTGGAACTCACAGAGATGAGCGAATTGACCCCGGTGGAAAGGCAGATACTAGTGGAAAAGCACCTGATCAGCCCCGACCTGCTGGAAAACTACCAGAAAAAGGCCGTGGTTCTGAGGGATGACGAGGTAATCAGCATAATGGTGAACGAGGAGGACCACTTAAGGCTGCAGTCCATTTTACCGGGGCTGCAGCTTAAAGAGGCCTGGGAAATGATCAACGGGATCGACGACAGCCTGGAAAAAACCATGGACTATGCCTACGATGAAAACCTGGGCTACCTTACGGCCTGCCCCACCAACGTGGGAACCGGGCTGAGGGCTTCGGTCATGCTGCACCTGCCGGGACTGGTGCTGATCAACCGGATCAGGGACGTGCTGGGGTCGGTATCCAAGCTGGGGCTGACCGTGCGGGGGATGTACGGCGAAGGCACCGACGCATCGGGAAACCTTTTCCAGCTGTCAAACCAGGTAACCCTTGGGCAAACCGAGGAAGATATTATTGCCGCCCTGATTGCGGTGACCGGGCAGATTGTCTCCAGCGAGCGGGCTGCCCGGGAGGCTTTGATGCGGGAGCGCCGGGAGCATATTGAGGACAGTGTGGGCAGGGCCTACGGGCTGCTCAGCCACGCCCGGATAATGTCGTCGGAGGAGGCGGTGAAACTGCTCTCCGACCTGAGGCTGGGGGCTAGCCTGAAGATTGTGGACTTCATACCTCTGAGCCTCATTACCGAGCTCATGGTGGCCATCAGGCCCGCCTTCCTGGTAAAAAGGGCCGGCAGGGACCTTACGGCCCTGGCCAGGGACGTGATCAGGGCCGGACTGATCAGGGAAAAGCTTAACAGGATAAAGTATGACAAGTAGGCTGCTTGGAAACAGGAGACAGGAGAAGGTTTGTTTATGTTTTCGTGTCCTGTTTGAGTAATGAAGCTTACGGCTGATACCTGACAACTGTTGCAGGCAAGGAGGGATAAAATGTTTAACAGGTTTACCGAAAGGGCCCAGAGAGTGCTGTTTTTGGCCCAGGAGGAAGCCATAAGGCTGGGCCACCCCTACGTGGGTACCGAGCATATATTGCTGGGACTGATCAGGGAGGGGCAGGGAGTGGCTGCAAAGGCCTTGGCCAACCTGGAAATCGAGGCTGAGAAGGTCCGCCAGATGGTGGAACAGCTGGTGGGCCGGGGCCAGGGCGGGGGCGGCAAGGAACTGACCCTTACCCCCAGGGGTAAAAAGGTGCTTGAACTTTCAGTGGATGAGGCCCGCCGGATGGGACACAATTACGTCGGAACGGAACACCTGCTGCTGGGACTGATCAGGGAGGGCGAGGGGGTGGCCGCCCAGGTTCTGAACGGATTGGGGGCGGACCTCAACCGGGTTCGGCGGACCGTCCTGGAGATGCTGGGCGGGGCCATCCTGCCCGGGGAGCAGGGCCAGGGGCAGGGCCAGGCGTGTACCGCCTGCCGGCCGGGGACCAAGACCAAAACCCTCGACCAGTACAGCCGGGACCTTTCCGATTTGGCCAGGCAGGATAAGCTGGACCCGGTGGTAGGGCGGGAAAAGGAAATTGAAAGGGTAATCCAGATTTTAAGCCGCCGCACCAAAAACAACCCGGTGCTCATCGGCGAGCCGGGAGTTGGCAAGACCGCCATTGCCGAGGGGCTGGCCCAGCGCATAGTGGCCGGGAACGTCCCGGAGGTCCTGATCAATAAAAGGGTGGTTACCCTCGACATGGCCTCTATGGTGGCCGGCACCAAGTACCGCGGCGAATTTGAGGAGAGGCTTAAAAAAGCCATGGACGAAATAATAGCGTCCGGAAACATCATCATTTTCATCGATGAGCTGCATACCATCATCGGGGCCGGGGCCGCCGAGGGGGCCATAGACGCCGCCAATATACTCAAGCCGGCCCTGGCCAGGGGAGAGCTGCAGTGCATCGGGGCCACCACCCTCGATGAGTACAGGAAGCACATCGAAAAGGACCCCGCCCTGGAGCGGCGCTTCCAGCCCATTATGGTGGAGGAGCCCACAGTGGGGGAAACCATTGAAATACTGAGAGGGCTGAGGGATAAATACGAGGCCCACCACCGGGTGAGGATCACCGACCAGGCCCTGGAGGCGGCGGCCCGGCTTTCCGACCGGTACATCACCGACCGCTTCCTGCCCGACAAGGCCATAGACTTGGTCGACGAGGCTTCTTCCCGGGTGAGGCTGAAGGCGTACACTGCGCCACCGGACATCAAGCAGATCGAAAAGCAGCTGGAGGACGTCCGCAAGGAAAAAGAGGCGGCCATCAACAACCAGGAGTTTGAAAAGGCGGCCCAGCTGCGGGACAGGGAGCAGGGCCTGAGGCGGGAACTGGAGTCAACCCGGGAAAACTGGAAGCAGCAGCAGGGCAACCGCGAACTCACCGTAACCGAGGAAGACATCGCCCAGATTGTGAGTACCTGGACCGGCGTGCCGGTCAAGAAGCTGGCCGAGGAGGAAACCGAAAGGCTGCTCAGGCTTGAAGAAGTCATCCACCGGCGGGTGGTCGGCCAGAACGAGGCTGTAAAGGCCGTTTCCAGGGCGGTCCGCCGTGCCAGGGCGGGGCTCAAGGACCCCAAGCGGCCCATCGGGTCCTTTATCTTCCTGGGGCCCACCGGGGTCGGCAAGACCGAACTGGCCAGGGCGCTGGCCGAAGCCCTGTTCGGTGACGAGGACGCCATGGTGCGCCTGGACATGAGCGAGTACATGGAGAAGTTCGCCGTATCCAGGCTGATGGGGGCCCCTCCGGGCTACGTCGGGTACGAGGAGGGAGGCCAGCTCACCGAGGCAGTCCGCCGGAAACCATACTCGGTGGTGCTTTTGGACGAGATTGAGAAGGCCCACCCGGACGTTTTCAACGTCCTCCTGCAGGTGCTGGAGGACGGCCGCCTGACCGACTCCAAGGGGCGCACCGTGGATTTCAGAAACACGGTCATCATCATGACTTCCAACGTGGGAGTTTCCGCCATCCGCCGGGAAGCCACCGTGGGCTTCAGGGCGGGCGACGACAGGGAAGCCGGATATGAGAAAATGAAATCCAGGGTAACCGAGGAGCTGAAGCGCACTTTCAGGCCGGAATTTCTGAACAGGATAGACGAAATCATCGTCTTTCACGCCCTGGACCCGGACCACATCAAGGAAATAGTGGGCCTCATGCTTAAGGAAGTGGCGGCCAGGATAAAAGACCACAACATCGATCTTGAGGTGACCGACGAGGTCAAGGAACTGCTGGCCGCGGAGGGCTTCGACGAGAATTACGGGGCCAGGCCGCTGAGAAGGGCCATCCAGAAAAAGGTGGAGGACCGGATTTCCGAGGAACTGCTGAAGGGAACCGTCAGGCAGGGCGACCGGGTGGTCATGTACAGGGAAGGGGATCTGGTGCAGGTGCGAAAGGAGTAGCCGAAAAAGGCCGAATCCAAAAAACCCGTCCGCTCAAGCCGCGGATGACGTTAACACCGGCCCGGATCGACAGCCGGGTTTGGTGTTGTATTTTGGTGAATTATGGAATTGTTTCTTGAATTTTAATGGCTAAATGTTATAATTATTGAAGCAACAGGCTTTGAATAACCGGCCAACCGCTAGCCCGGAGGGAGATGTTGATTTTTTTCCGCCGGCCGCCGGAGCCGGAGTATTCGGCCCGGAAGGTTGTCTCGATGTCGTCCAAAACCAGGTTTGCCTGCAGAGATTGCGGATACACCAGCTCCCGCTGGCTTGGGCGCTGCCCGGACTGTGGGGAGTGGAACGCCATGGTCGAGGAAGTCGCCGCCCGGTCCGGCCAGAACCGAGGCGGGGACTATTCCCCGGCCGCCTGCCCGATTTCCCGGGTTTCCGTGGTTGAGGAAGACCGTTTCGCCACCGGCATTCAGGAACTGGACAGGGTGCTGGGGGGAGGGGTGGTGCCCGGCAGCCTGGTCTTGCTGGGCGGAGATCCCGGGATCGGCAAATCCACGCTGCTCATGCAAATGGCTTCCCGCTTGAGCGGATCGGGTAAAAAGGTCCTCTACGTTTCGGGGGAGGAATCGGTACAGCAGGTAAAGATGAGGGCGTCCCGGCTCAAAGTGGAGGAGGGACCACTGTACCTGCTGGCCGAGACGGACATCGACCGGGTAGAAAAAAATATTATAAGTGTCGCTCCGGACCTGGTCATAATCGACTCCATACAGGCGGTTGCAAAGCCCGACCTCCCGTCGGCCCCGGGAGGGGTGAGCCAGGTCAGGGAATGCTCTTCCCAGATGATGCGCCTGGCCAAGACCAGAGCCGTGTCCATTTTCCTGGTGGGGCATGTTACCAAGGAGGGCGCCCTGGCCGGCCCGAAGGTTCTTGAGCACATCGTGGACACGGTGATTTATTTCGAAGGGGAAAGGCACCATTCCTTCCGCGTTCTCCGAAGCGCCAAAAACCGCTTCGGATCCACTAACGAAATAGGCGTCTTCCAGATGGAAGGGGACGGGCTGAAGGAAGTGTTCAACCCGTCGGAACTTTTCGTAATCAACCGCTCCCGGGGGGATGTGGCCGGGTCGGTGGTAGTATCCACCATCGAGGGAAACAGGCCGCTGCTGGTTGAAATCCAGGCGCTGGTCTGCCCCACGGGGTTCGGCACGCCCCGCCGGATGA
Source organism: Desulfovirgula sp. (assembly GCA_020725625.1). GTDB lineage: Bacteria > Bacillota > Desulfotomaculia > Desulfotomaculales > Desulfocucumaceae > JAILZP01. The sequence goes on from DYET01000139.1 coordinate 6,138, forward strand.
CGGCCGGTGTCGATTACAACCGGGTTTCCCTGATCCTTGCCGTACTGGAAAAAAGGGTCGGCCTGCACCTGGGGGGACAGGATGCTTACGTCAACGCCGTGGGAGGGGTGCGGCTGGACGATCCGGCCGCGGACCTGGGCATCGCCCTGGCGTTGGCCTCCAGCTTTAAGGAAATACCGGTACACGCAGGCCTGGTGGCCGTCGGTGAAATAGGGCTGACCGGCGAAATCAGGCCGGTGCCCCAGCTGGAAAAAAGGATTCAGGAAGCGGCCAGGCTGGGGTTTTCAATGTGCATGGTGCCGCAGCGGTCCGGGCGGTGCGCCGCGCTGGGGGAGATGCGGGTGCTGGGCCTTGAAACGCTGCCCGAAGCCATAGAAGCCGCCCTGGCATTTTAATTAATTTATTTATGATGGAGTCGGAAAGAAAAAAATGGAAGACAGGCTGCTGAAGGTTTTAAAGGTGGTGGCTCCCGGCACCCCGCTCCGGGAGGGACTGGAAAACATCCTGCGGGCCAAGACCGGGGCACTGATAGTAATCACCGACAGCCCTGAAATAGAGGAGATTGCCGAAGGAGGCTTCCGGCTGAACGCCGACTTTTCACCGGCCAGTCTTTACGAGTTGGCAAAAATGGACGGAGCAATCATTATCAACGGTGATCTCAAGAAAATAGTGGCCGCCAACACCCAGCTGGTGCCCAACCTGAGCATACCCTCCAGCGAGACCGGCATCAGGCACCGTACTGCCGAACGGGTGGCAAAGCAGATAGACGCACTAACCATTTCCATCTCCCAGCGCAGGGGCGTAATCACCATCTACAAGGGAAATGTAAAGTACGTGCTGAGGGACCTCGGCGTTATCCTGACCAAGGCCAACCAGGCCCTGCAGACGCTTGAAAAGTACCGGGCGGTTTTTGAAAGGGTGGTTACCGACTTGAGCATTCTGGAGTTCGAGGAAGCGGTCACCCTGTTTGACGTGACCAGGTCCATTCAGAGGGCCGAAATGGTCTTGAGGGTGGTCACCGAAATCGAGAGGTACATAAGCGAACTGGGGGTCGAGGGGCGGCTCATTACCATGCAGCTGGAAGAACTGGTGGCCAACGTCGAGGACGAGGGGCTGCTGGTTATACAGGACTACGCCGACGGAACCGGCGAAAAATCCCCCGAGGGCATAATGGCCATGATTAACAGCTGGCCGGCCGAGGACCTGCTGGACCTGTCCCTGATCGCCAGGGCCCTGGGATACCCGGGCAGCACCAGCATACTGGACCAGAACGTATCCCCCAGGGGCTACCGCATCCTCGAAAAGATTCCGAGGCTCCCCCTGCCCGTGATAGAAAACCTGGTCAAGGAATTCGGGTCCCTGAAAAAGATACTGAACGCCACTATACAGGAACTGGACGAGGTGGAAGGCATAGGGGAGGTAAGGGCCAGGTCCATAAAGGAAGGACTGATGCGCTACAGGGAGCAGTTGGGTCAGGAAAGGCACGTGAGGTGAAAGCGGAATCAGAGGATGGGGGAGACAGCTATATCTGGGGTTCTAAGGGTTAGGTTAACCGTCTGTGAACCGGGAAAATAAAAGACTGAACAAAGGATTACACCTTTTAGGCCAGGTTGTAGTACCCAAGCATCTTCATTTGCTTCTGTTCGTTCAGCAAGATGTCGTAGATATTCAGGTCCAGAAGGTTACACACCGCAGTGGTGTAAAACAAAAGCCTGCCGACGGATTTTCCGATGTATTCCCTGCAGCTTTCGCAGAGTTCCCCCTTGACGTGGGAATCAAGTATTTGCTTTAAATCGGCCAGGGTGGCTTCGGAGGGGATATCGGTCTTTGATGCCTTTATTTCTATGCAGCCGCACCGGGTAACTGATTTTATCACCGACCAGTGGAGTTTGGCGCTGGTTTCTTGGACCTTTGCCAGTGTATCCAGGATGCTCCTGTTGTAGATCAAAAGTTCTGAAACCGTACTCTGAAATTCATCAAGAACAAAATTTTTGTCCACCGGTTTCACTCCTTAAATGGAAAATTTCAGCAATGATACCTCTTCAAGCGTTCCTGCAAAGCACCCTCACCCGGCCTCCGGAACGCGATGTCTTTTTATCCTTTGGGAATAATTATATATAGCGGGAACTTGTCCTGTCAAACTTGCACAAATACCAAAAATATTATTGACACTGCCTGGCAGCTATGCTAAAATTATAGTTTGTTTGACAGATGATGCTCTCTGTGCTATACTATTAGTAGAAAAAGCAATAGGAGGGGGTCCGGCGTTGTACAAGATAGGGGATAAGGTCGTGTACCCCATGCATGGGGCGGGTATCATAGAATCCATCGAGGAAAAGGAAATTTTGGGCGAGAAGCGCCAGTATTATATACTGAAGCTGCCCGTGGGAGATATGAAGGTCATGATTCCCATCAACAACTGCCGGGAAATCGGACTCCGGGAAGTTATAGACAGTGATGGGGTTGAAAAAGTAATCGGCATCCTGAAGGACCAGAGCTCCAGCATGTCGGCCAACTGGAACCGCAGGTACCGCGCAAATCTCGAAAAGATCAAAAGCGGCGACATATACGAGGTTGCCGAGGTGGTCCGAAACCTCATCAATCGTGACCGGGAAAAGGGATTATCCTCGGGTGAACGGAAGATGCTGGAGAACGCCAAACAGATACTAATTAGTGAACTGGTGCTGGCTACGGAACTGGAAGAGGACAGCGCCCAATCTCTGATAGACAGTGCTTTCGCATGATAAACGCCGCAAGGCGTTTTTTCCTTATTTTGCATGCGGGCCAATTTAACAGTTGAGAGTCTGCTTCTGAAGCCCTATAATAGAATAAACCGAACTGTAAATAATAGTTAAGGGATCATGTGCCTGTTTTTCCGGCCTTAAGCAGCACCCGCGGGGAAGAAGAGAAACAACCCTGTGTTTCCTGTTCTCTTTTGAAGGCAAGGGGGGAGGTGAGGAAATGTTGATCAGAAAAGTAGTTTTTTTTGTTTTGGTAGCGTTGTTCGTCGCCCTGGGATTTTACGCTGCCGCCTTCCTGCTGGCCAAGAGGATTATAACCCTGCCGGCGGGCATTCCGGGGCTGCACATCGGCGTTTACGGCCTGGGAGCACTTTTGGGACTAGTGGCAGGCCTCCTTCTGACGCCGTGGATCATTCGCGGATCCATGCGGATTATTTCGCTCAGCGAGCAATTTATCCAGCGGACCCCCACCTATGACCTGGTGATTGGTTCTGTTGGTCTGATTTTCGGACTTATAATTGCTAATTTATTAGGTTCAATGCTGGCTTTTCTCGGCATACCGGGTGTGATTATCTGGGTTCTGGGCACTATTTTGCTGGGTTACCTGGGATTGAGCATCGGTATTAAAAAGAGGGAAGAGGTGCTCGGCTTTTTTGGTGGCCTTGCCAAATTTGGCAAGGAAAAGACTCCCAGGTCCGAGGGCAGGCCCAGCTACAAGATCCTGGATACCAGCGTAATTATCGACGGGCGCATCGCTGACCTTTGCGAGAGCGGGTTTATCGAAGGCACCCTGCTTGTACCCGCCTTCGTGCTGGAAGAGCTGAGGCACATCGCCGATTCGTCGGATTTGCTGAAAAGAAACCGCGGGCGGCGAGGCCTCGACATATTGAATAGAATGAGAAAGGACCCCTCGATAAAAATTCAGATCTACGATAATATCAAGGGGCTGGAGAACCAGTCCGAGGTCGACACCAAGCTGGTCAAGCTCAGCCAGAAGCTGGGCGCCAAAATCATGACCAACGATTACAATCTCAACAAGGTGGCCGAGCTCCACGGAGTGAAGGTGCTCAACATCAACGAGCTGGCCAATGCCATCAAGCCCATAGTCCTGCCCGGGGAGGAGATGTCCGTCCAGGTGGTCAAGGACGGCAAGGAGGCCGGACAGGGGGTGGGGTATCTTGACGACGGGACCATGATTGTGGTGGACGGTGGCAAGAGGTTCATCGGGCAGACCATCAACGTGGTGGTCACCAGCGTGCTTCAAACGGCGGCGGGCCGCATGATATTTGCCAAGCCGCGCACGGGGGACCGCAGGGATTTGGGCGGCGAACATTACCATCATGAGGTGAACGTGATTGGCTAGGGTGTATGCCGTGGTGGCCGCTGCCGGACGGAGCGCCCGCATGGGCGGCGTGAACAAGCAGCTGCTGCCCCTGGCGGGCGTTCCGGTTATCGTGCGATCGCTGTCCGTGCTGGAGAGGGTCCCCATGGTGGAGGGCACCGTACTGGTAGTGCCGCCGGGCAGCCTTTCACAGTTCAGGGACGCGGCGCTTCGATGGGATTTGAAGAAGGTCACAACCGTGGTTCCGGGAGGATCAAACCGCCAGCAGTCCGTTTTATTCGGGTTGCTGGCAGTTCCGTTTGAGTGCGGGGTGGTCATTGTTCATGACGGGGCCAGGCCTTTGGTTACCCAAAAAGAAGTCGAGGACCTGATCTCGGCCGCGGCGGATTTCGGGGCTGCCACCCTGGCTGTACCGGTCAAGGACACCATAAAGGTGGCCGATGAAGACGGCTTTGTGGCCGGAACACCGGACCGGCGAAAACTGTGGCTGACCCAGACGCCCCAGGGTTTTTCCTATTCCGTGCTGATGGAGGCCCACCGCCTGGCCAGGGCGAGGGGCCTTTTGTACACCGACGACGCCTCCCTGGTGGAGGCCACCGGCCGCCGGGTTAAAATAGTCCCGGGAAGCTACCGCAACATCAAGATCACCACTGCCGAGGACCTGCCGGTGGCCGAAGCGCTTCTAGGCTTCAGGGATGTGAAAAAGGGTCAGAATACAGGAGACAGGAGACAGGAGACAGGAGAAAAATAACCAATTCTTAGCTGCGGAAATTGTAACTAATTCCCAGTTCCGCGACAGGGGTATAGTGCTTATGAGAATAGGCTTCGGTTATGACGTACACCGCCTGGTGCCCGGCCGGAAGCTGATCCTGGGCGGGGTTGAAATACCATATGAGATGGGCCTGGAAGGGCACTCGGACGCCGACGTACTGGTGCACGCCGTCATGGACGCCCTTTTGGGAGCGGCCGGCATGGGGGATATAGGCCGTCATTTTCCAGACAGTGACCCCCGCTACAGGGGCATTTCCAGCATCGTGCTGCTGGGCAGGGTCAGGGACAACCTGGCGGAACACGGCTACGTGCCCCTTAACGTAGACTCCTCCGTGGTGGCCCAAGCCCCCAGGCTTTCCCCGCATATAGAAAAAATGCGGGAAGTCATGGCGGAGGCCCTTGGGCTGGACCCTTCCCTCGTCAATGTCAAGGCCACCACCACCGAGGGCCTTGGTTTCACCGGGGCCGGTGAGGGCATAGCCGCTTATGCGGCGGCCCTGGTTAAGAAAAGCACTTAAAGCACCGCCCCTATTCCCCGTCCTGGGAAAGCAGCGACCGGATCAGGTTTTCGGAGCTGTAATGGCCGCCTGTAAACTGGCAAAGGGAGCTTTCCCTGCCAAAAATCCGGTCACGGATGGCATTTATCGGCATTACTTCTTTATCGAGCTGCCGTACCTTCCGGGACAGTTCACGGAGGTAGTCCAGGTACACCCGGAGGGCTTGTCGTCCGTCCTCTACCACTCTGCCGATAGAAGTGAACAAGACAAGCCTTTCGGTTTTGATTTGCAAAAGCTTTTCTACGGATCTGGCTATTTCGTTGATATCTTCATCCGCCCGAAGCACCTTCTGGTTTTCGGAAACAAAAATGTCCCCGGAAAAGCACCAGCCTTTGCTTGGTTCGAACAGGGCTATGTGGTCTTTGCAGTGGCCGGGGGTTTCCACAACCTGAAAGGTATATTTTTCCGTCTTGATAATCCCGGGCAGCGGTTCCGCCTCCGCGGGTTCCGGGTAGCCCCAGACCAGTTCCTGGTACGGGTTGAGGCCGGGAATCCGGTTGATCAGGGGAACAGCCGCAGGATGCGCAAGGATCCTAGCCTTAAATTTTTCCCTGACGGGAGCGTTTGCCCCGACATGGTCCTCGTGGTGGTGGGTATTCACCACCAGCCGGATGTCCTTTCCCTCCAGGAAACCGGCCAGTTCCTCGGCGGTGTGCCGGCAGCCGGTGTCGATCAGCAGCCCGTCCACCAGGTAGGCTGCCACCCAGTAAAGGGGCCGGCCCCCCATCTCCCGGCTCATCTTAATCTGTATAACTTCTTCAAAATGATTAACTTCTATCATTAACCAAGACACCCCCGTTTCACCTTCGGATTGTTCAACCTATCTTATTTTTAAGGTAATACCTTATTTAAGATAATACTTTGATTACATAGATCTGACAACTGCACTGTCAAGAAAATTTTTATTTCTGTCCGGCGCCCGGTCTTGTAAAATCCAGGCAGGGTATATTTTTAGTAGGTGTCTGGAGGGGCAATAAAGAAATGAGACCTCTAGAGGTTAC
>DYET01000019.1 GCA_020725625.1 Desulfovirgula sp.
GTCATTTCCTGTTGCCCCAATTTAATTTTACTCAATGGGTGCGGCCGCCGCCGGAGGAGCGGCTTTTGTCATTGCAATTTCTGGTGATGGGTTTACCGGTAGACGGCGGCATACACCAGAACGGACTGGATCAGGCCGATGGCAAAGCCCAAAACCCCGCCGATTACCTCGATGTGCCTGAGTTCCCTGGCAGAAACCGACAGAACGATTTGCTCCAGCCGTTCCGGGGAAAAACTGTTGACCCTTTCTTCGACGATGGACCGGAAGTCGACCTTCTCCTTGATCAACGCCCCGATACGGTCAATCAGATCGGTGGTGACGGCGCGAATCTCTGATCTTATCCGGTCGGTGGCAAGATCCGAAACCGTCCTCCTGACCGCCGCCGGCAAAAAGGCCGGGAGCCTGTCCATTATCCTGTCCCTTATGGAAACGGCAACCGCCGCCTCGATCCTGTCCATGACCTCAGCGGACCCCACCGCCCCGGCCAGGTCGTTCACCGAAATCAGCTCCCTCTCCACCACCTGCCCGATAATTCTGGCCAGGTCGGACCGCCTCTTGGGGACCACCCCCTGGATTGCATACCCCATCAGGTTCACCGGCCTGTGGGGCCTGAAAATCAGTATTACCGCCACCCGGTTGGTAAGCCAGCCGATGGCCGCCCCGACCAGGGGCAGGCCTGCCAGATAAAATGCCTCCAAAGTCTATCCCGACCTCCCAGGGTATTTTACCAGGAATCGGGGAAAAAGTTAACCTCCGTCTTTCAACACCGTACCGGAAGGCGCACAGTGGAAGCCCATAAAAGGTTCGGCCCGGCGGGATTCCCCACCGGGACCTTTTCCTGCACTGCCGCAAAACACCTGCCGCCCGGAAGCCCGCACCGGACCGGGTGCCTAAAACCTACGTATTCCCGGCTGTGCACAGGTCACAGCCCCGGCACAGGCTCACCCGCTGGGAGAAGATGTTCCCGACGGTTTCCAGGGTGGCCGGGGGAACCTCGGCCTTTCCGGTATGAAAGACTATTTCCCGGGGGGCGATGGTGATCAGGGAACTGATCAGCAGGTCTTCGTAGTTGATTTCGCTTTCCACCAGGTCCATGATGAAACCTTCCAGGTACGCGCTGTTAATCGCCCTGTGGTCGCCGTCAAAAAGCTTGAAAACCCCGTTCGCTTTCATAACCACGTTGACCACATCGGTGCGGGAGTCCTGGATGTCGACAAAGTACCTCAAAAGCTGGATAAACTCCTTGTATTCCCTGTCCAGGAGAAAGTCGTCCACCGCTTTGTCCGCCGCTTCCTGAAGCTCCTTGATGTACTCCTTGAGCCTGAATCTGATAAAACCCTCAATCACAATCTGATTGCACGTGCTGAGAAAATCCTGTAGTTTGGCCAGGATTATTCTTTTCTTTCTCATTTTCAGGACTGAGTCCCGGTCACCGGAGTTGAAATCCTCAAGATAGTTGAGGGCGTTCCGGAAAATTGCCCGGCGTTCCTCTTCCCCGAAATAATAATAGTTTTCCCTGATGATGTCCACCAGCATCGACTTCTGCCACTTGCACATGATCAGGTCGGTAAGGACGTCTGCCAAGTATTGCTTGAACAGGGCCAGGGCGTCTTCGTCGCTGCAGCCTCCGTTTCCCCGGCCTGACACGCTGCAGGAGAGAAAGACGTACTTACCGGCCGGGTTTTCCTGAATGTTGAACTTGAGCCCGCTCCTTTCAAGCTGTTTCAAGTCGCTGGCCAGCCGGGCCTTGATCAGTTCTATGTAATTCGAAGCCCCGATTGAGATCTGGTTCACCGCATGTCTCACTCCTTTTTCTTATTCGCAACAAACGCCTGAGTGAGAAAAGCCCGACAACTGCGGTTAAAAACAAGGCACATGCCGTGTTACATTATATGAACGGCTAAAAACAGGTATACAAATATAATTTGTTTTTAAAAAGTATGAACAAAAAAACGCGCATAAATGCCTTGAAAAATTTCTTGCGAATTCCTAGAACATGGAGTCAAGAATTTTTTTGGCGCAATCCGGGGCTTATATGAAGAATAACGGGTCAACTTGAAAAGGGAAAAAAAAAGCTTGCAAGAATATACATATCAGGGAAGGTGATTGCCAATGTTAAACATAAAACTGGCCGCGGATTTGAAAAAAGCGGGTCTTTCCTGGTCGCCGGAGGCCGGGGATTGGTTCGCCACCAAGCTTACGCCGACATGGTGGCTCAAGGGCAAAAAAAGAGCGGAAGAAGATCTTTGCCTTTTGACCGCACAGCCCACTGAAAACGGGTGTTATGGCTGGAGTATAGTGGATACCGAGCCTTTTTGCGAGCTTTTGTCCCCCGACGGCACCCGCCAGGAAGAGAACTGGGATTGCCTGGAAAATAATTTCCTTTGGCTTCCCCGGGTGGACCAGTTGGCCAGGGAGCTGAGCATGCGCACAAAATCCTTCCACATCCTTTACAAGGGCCCCGGCTGCGACCCGTCGGACCGCACCGGATACTGGGTGGCATATACCACCGGAGACGGCGGCACCGGGAAAGCACCGGCCAGCGAGGATTTCTATTCCAATTCCCTGGAAGAGGCCCTGGCCCGCGCGCTCATCACCCTGCTTAATAAGGAAAAAGGAGGTTAACGCGCTATTCATTGTGCTTCTCGGTGTAAAAACCGGGTATTTCTCCGGGATTCCTGTTCAAGCCCCGGGCCAGGGGAGTTCCGGTATCCGCCATTTGCCGGGCCCTCCGGGTCAGGTATTTGAAGTCGGGGTCCGGCCTCATCCTGGTGATTACCTTCTTTTCACCGCTGTTTTCCTCCATCAAAACACCTCCAGTTGATATGATGATCAATTTTTTTCCGGACAATACTAATACAGCCCGATACAGTCCGAATTTTTGGAAAAGGATTTGGAAAAGGAGACCGATAGCTTGAAGGACGCAAGCCAAGCCCTTGAAAAGGCATCCGACATAGTTGTGGAGGCTGGAAAAATGGTCAGGGCAAACCTGGGAGGCCGATTTTCAACAGGCTTCAAGTCCTGCCCGGCAGACCTGGTCACCGAAGTGGACAGGCGCTCCCAGTCCTTTATCCTGGAGGGCCTCGGCAAGGCTTTTCCGGACCACCGCCTGGTGGCCGAGGAGGATTTCACGGAGGATGACCTGGCCCTGGACGACCGGCCGGTGTGGTTTATTGATCCGCTGGACGGGACCACCAACTTCGTTTTCGGCATTCCCATCTGCGCCGTGACGGTCTCCCTTGCCTTAGGCGGGAGACCCGTTCTGGGAGCAGTCTACGATCCCTTCAGGGAAGAGCTTTTCACCGCCGCCAGGGGAAGTGGATCATACCTCAACAAAAAAAGGATACGGGTGGACCGGACCAGGAAAAAACTGGCCGAAAGCCTGATTGCGACGGGGTTTCCATCCTCCGACCGGTTTAAGGGGGAAATGCTCAGGGCAAATTTCACGGCCATATTTTCCAAGGCAGTGGACGTCAGGGCCTTTGGATCAGCCGCCCTTGAGCTGGCCTACATAGCCTGCGGAAGAATAACCGGGTACTGGGAAGTATGTTTGAGGCCGTGGGACGTGGCCGCCGGGATAGTCCTGGTGGAAGAGTCCGGCGGAAGAATCAGCGACCTGTGCGGTAACGACCTGCTGCTTGAAAACCACGTTTCCATCGCCGCCAGCAACGGTCTCATTCACGGGGAGCTTATTTCCGATTTGGGTTTCCTGCCGGGTTCCAAACCATCAAATAAATAGCAATTCAAACTGAACCGGCCTTATTAAAAGAACGCAGGCAATATACTCGTTAAATCACCGGCCAGGAGCGTATACGGGGTTTGAGAAATATATAACATAATGATATTCTTCGATCAGGATTTGTTTAATATTTCACATACTCCGTCAGCAACCCTGCATAAATCTTGCAATTCAAAGATAATAACCCACCTCTCCTTTCCCACACCCCGTATAGGGGCTTTTTTTTGGCCATAATTTTAAATTTGGGAGCGTTTGAAGACAGGGATCAAAGTTTGAGAAATTAGTAACAACTTTCCCGAAAACCCTTCTACATGCTATCTTTTTCACTTTTCTTCCCGGCTTCCCCTCCGGGTTCACAGCATTTGTTGGATGTTTTTTTTACCTTTTTCTGCTTTAATATATATGGGCCAAAAATATACGATTTCTAGGAGGACAAAATGAGAGAAGTAAAACAAATCTACCGGTACGGCGAATTTTACCCGGAGGTGGACGAATCGGTGTTCTTGGCCCCGGGGGCCAAGGTGGTGGGAAAGGTCAAGATCGGCAGCCAGTCCAGCATCTGGTACAACGCCGTGGTGCGGGGAGACGCCGACAGGGTAGTCATCGGCAGCGGCACCAACATTCAGGACAACTGCACCCTGCACGCAGACCAGGGTTTTCCCCTGGTACTGGGGGACAGAATTTCAGTCGGGCACAATTCCGTACTGCACGGGTGCATAGTGGAGGATGACGTGCTTGTGGGTATGGGCGCCGTGATCCTCAACGGGGCGAAAATAGGGGCCGGATCGGTGGTGGGCGCAGGGTCGGTGGTTATTCAGGGCATGGAGGTTCCGCCGGAGCACCTGGTAATGGGCCTGCCGGCCAAAATCATAAGGCCGCTAAAACACGGCGAAGCCGCTGATTTCCGGGCCATGGCCGAAAGGTACAGGCTGAGGTCCCGCTTTGTCCTGGGCCTGGGCCCAACGCCGGACTAGGGAGTTCCCTCTTTTCGATAGTCTTTAGATACCTGGTATGGCTATTTCGTCGCGGTCCAGCCTGAGCCTAATGTTTTCGATTTGCCTGCGCAGTCCGGTGTCGTCACCGGCAGCCCTTTCAATCTGCCTCAAAAGATCTATCTCCCGCCTGATTATGGAGAAGATATCTCCCTCCTGGAGATTGGTCATGGACAGCAGTTCCTCGAAAGAGGCCCCCTCGTACCAGGCCGAAGCAAGCGGCCCGGGCAAAGGCGACCAGACGCAAAAATTTTCGGGAACGCCGCTCCGCAGCAGCGACTTTCTCAGTGTTTCAACCTCCCGGAGGCTGTAGGGGCCGGGTTCCACGCTGTCGTCCCGGCCCGGCACGTAATCCACGCCGGCCAGGATGGCCGCCACCAGCGCCGGGGGCATATCCCTGATTAGGCCGTTGAAAACAAGCTCGGTCACCAGTATCTCCTGTACGTGGAGGTGCAGGGCAAAGACGCCCCTGGGCAGAAGCTTTCTCCCCTCAACGTAGGACATGTCCTCCAGCAGGTCCCAGACCCTGTTGAAATCCCTCTCGTAATCCCTGGCATGGCTGCCCAGAACCCTCATCCTCCGTTCAAGCCTGCTTTTTCTCTCGGCCAGGTCAGTCTGCTTCCTCCTGGCCTCGGTGCAGGGCCGGTGATGGCACTTCTTCTGGGCTGTTTTCAGCAGTTCCCGGATTTCCTCCCTGCGCTCCCGCATCCCGGGCCTTCCCCGCTTGTTTTTACGGGCCAGGGAACGCAGCTCCTTTTTCAGCTTTGACCTCATCATATAGCAGGCCGGCGTGTCCACCTGCGGGCAAAAAACACCTTCAAGGGCAGCCAGCTTCTCTTCCAAGCCGGCAAGATCCTCCTTTATTTTTCTGCCCTCCCGGTTGTTCTGGTAGACCGCCAGGTTTTGGTCGAGCAGGCGGTTAATTTCCTCGTCGGTCTTCCAGTATAGAAGGCTTAAGACGGTGTTCGGGGAGATTACCAGGCGGCCCCTGACCGGCTCGATTTCCTCTTCACTGTAGAATCCGGCCTGATCCGGAAAGCGGTGGTCAATCCGGACATAAACCCTTCCCACCGGATCAAATCCCCTTCTGCCGGCCCTGCCGGCCATCTGGAAGAATTCCCGGTTCAAAAGCCCCCTGAATTCACGGCCGTCCCATTTCCTGCAGGTGTCAAAAACCGTGCTGGCAGCGGGAAAATTTACACCCACGGCGAAGGTCTCGGTGCAGAAGAGCACGTATATCAATCTCATTTCATACAGCCTTTCCACCAGGTCCTTCAGGGCGGGGGACAGGCCGGCGTGGTGGTAGGCGATACCCTGGGTGAGAATTTGCTTTAATTTACCCCTTCTCGGTCCGAACAAGCCGGGATGGGTATCCTCGGTCTCTTTGATTATTTCCCTGACCCTGGCCTTTTCCCTCTGGTAAAGAAAATCCCATTCCCTGCTCAATTCATCTGCCAGGAGCTCTGTTTTTCCCCGGCTGAAGGTAAAATAAAGGGCCGGCAGGTAATTCTGGATGGCGTTGATTACCTCCGAGCACGAGGGGTTCCCGCCGGTCTGGGCCATTCTGTTCACCACCAATTTAGGCCGTAAGCCTTCAGACGTCAATGTCTTGGGCTGACAGCCCGAGGACTTCACTATTAAAGAAAGCGCCCGGGACAATCGACCCCGGGGAAACACTTCAAGGTCATTCCGCCGGTCACAGGCCGGAAGCCGCCTGCGGCCGAGAATCCACCTGCTCAGTCGCAGGCCAGGGCCTCGTCGCCGCCCTCCGGCAGAGCCGCCCACCGCCCCCGGCGCCTTTCCAAACGCTGCCTGATGTATTCCCTGGCCCCTCCTTCATCCAAAACGTCGCTTTCCGGGGTAATCCAGCCCAATTCCAGCGGGACCGCCCGGCACCTTTCCTCGATCACCTTCACCGGCCGGCCCCTGACCTCGGCAATCCAGGAAGCCAGCTCCCGGACATTGGGGACGGTGGCCGACAGCCCGACAATCCTAATGTGAGGCGGAGCGAATATTATGCTCTCCTCCCAGGCGGTGCCCCGTTCCCTGTCATCCAGGTAGTGCAGTTCGTCGAAAATGACGTGGGTCATGCCGTCCAGCATCTCGGGGTTGGCAAAGCACCAGTTTCTGAATATCTCGGTGGTCATAACCAACAGCGGCGCCCTCTCGTTCACCGATACATCGCCGGTGATCAGGCCGACCTTCTCCACCCCGAACATGCCGGTAAAATCACGGTACTTCTGATTGGACAGGGCCTTGATGGGAGAAGTGTAGACAATCCCCCGGCCGCCGTCCAGAACCTGACCGATAAGCCTTTCGGCTATAAGGGTCTTGCCCGTCCCAGTGGGTGCGGCCACCAGCACATTGTGGCCCTCCGCCAGGAAGTTTATGGCCAGTTGTTGAAAAGGATCCAGCTGGATGGGCCCTGCCGGAACGGCCCTGCCGGAATCGCGCCTGAACGGGCGGCGCTTTGTTTTCTGCCTCGGCTTTTCTCCCGCAAACAAGTTTTTTCTCCTTTCACTGGCCCGCATCTCGCACATTATGATTATATACTATTTTTAAGCAAATGAATCAATAAAAAACTTGATTTGTCCCGCAGCAGATGCCCTCCGGCAGTCCCTTGCCGGACCGGAAAAATATTTTCAAAGAATGATTTGGAAAAACCCGATCAGGTTATATAATAGTATAATAATAATATGCCGTCCAGGAACCAGACCGCCATAACATCCTAAAGGAGGGGATGCCCGTTGAACCGGGATAACCGCCAGGCCGATTACCGGGTGAATACCAGGGATAACACCAACATCAGCGTTGAAATCAAGTGCTGTGGCCAACACATAGGGGAAATAAGGTTCAAGGACGGGGAGGAAAAGAAATGCCCCCGCTGCGGCAGGAGGCACCGGCTGCGTATCGGCCACAACCACTTTCACTTGACGCAGTATTCGCCCGAATAAAGGTTTGGAATTCCCCTGGGGGCGGACAGGGTTTCTTACAGGTGAATCTGATGCGGGCGAAAGCCCCGGTGGAGAACGCATCTGCAGTTTTTCTGGTGGACTGCTTTTTTATTTTTCCAGCACCCGGGCCAGGACCCTTAAAAAATTTTCACCCAGTATCTTCCGGACCTCACCTGCCGAAAAACCCCGCCTTAAAAGCCCCTCGGTGACCAGGGGCAGGGAGGCAGCATCAGCTAGTTCGGGTATCGCTGCATCCATCCCGTCGAAGTCCGATCCTAAACCGATGCAGTCGACACCGGCCAGGCCGGCCACGTACTCCGCATGGTCCAGCCAGGATTCCAGGGAAGGGGTCTCCCTGTGGACGAAATCCGGGTAAAAGCACAGGCCCACCACTCCGCCCGCGGCCGCCAGGGCCCTGATCTGGTCGTCGTCAAGGTTTCTGGGGTGATCGCATAGCGCCCTGCAGTTGGAGTGGGAGGCGATGACCGGGGCGGCCGATTCCCTCATCACGTCCCAAAAGCCGCGGGCCGACAGGTGCGACACGTCGATGACCATCCCCAGCCGGTTCATTTCCCTGACCACGGCCACCCCGAACCGGGTCAGGCCGCCCCCCGTTCCGGACTCGTCCACCCCGTCCCCCAAGTCGTTTCTCCCGTTCCAGGTCAGAGTAATACCGCGCACCCCCAGGCGGTAGAACATGCGCAAAACCTCCAAACGGCCGGCCAGGGCCTCTCCCCCTTCCACGGTGAGGAGGGCCGCCACCCTGCCGCCGGAAATTATCCTGGTGATATCGGAATAGGTGAAGGCAGGCTCCACCAGGTCGGGACTGGCGCAGACTTCCCGGTAAAAAGTGTCGATGATTTCCATGGCCCTGGCCAGGGGATTGTCCCTGTATTCAGGGCCGATAAAGGCCGCGAAAAACTGGACTTTCACGCCCCCCAAAAACAAACGGGGCAAGTCCAAATGCCCGGCCCCGCTTTTCTCTGCCAGCCTGCGGCCCTGTTTCCCGAGGACCGTCAGGGTGTCGCAGTGGGCGTCCACCACCGGCGCTGAAAAGTGAAGGTCATTTAATGCCGATTGTTTTTCCATCCCGATCGACCCCCTTTTTGTTGCGGCGCGGTCGTCCCCGGCCGGCGCGGCGTGGTCCCACACCGGAATTTTTGGAATTTGCCCTGCCGGTGCAAAGCAAAAAAGCCCGTGTTCGCACGGGCCCGGGATTTAGTCTTTATCTGGGTTCTACGATAAGCTTGATGGCTGTCCTTTCCTCTCCGTCAATCATTATGTCGGTAAACGCCGGTATGCAGATAAGGTCAACCCCGCTGGGGGCTACAAAACCCCTGGCAATGGCTACGGCTTTCACTGCCTGGTTCAGGGCGCCTGCTCCAATGGCCTGCACTTCCGCACAGCCCCTTTCCCTGATTACGCCCGCCAGGGCTCCTGCTACGGAATTTTGATTGGATTTTGCTGAAACCTTTAATACATCCACTGTGGTACCTCCTTCTGCCTGGTATTTCGTTTGCGAAGACGACCTGTAAAATTTATATTCTATAAATTACGGATAATTCCTCTCTTCTTGCGAAGAATTTATGCCAATTCAGCCAATAATAATAAAAATCCGCCGCATTATTCGTAATTTTGTATCCGCTTGATGGCCGACGCCCGGCCCGATTCCTCGTCGACATCAATCAGCACGGCGTTGAACTGGTACAGGCCTTCGGCCACCTCAAAACGCCTCGGCATCTGGGTCAGGAATCTCTCGATAACCATTTCCTTTTTGACCCCGATTACGGAATCCGCGGGGCCGGTCATGCCGACGTCGGTGATGTAGGCCGTACCCCCCGGCAAAATCCTCTCGTCCGCCGTCTGGACGTGGGTATGGGTGCCGCAGACCGCGCTGACCCGCCCGTCCAGGTACCACCCCATGGCCATTTTTTCCGAAGAGGCCTCGGCGTGGAAATCTACAAGAACAACGGCCTCCTTGCTTCCAAACCGGCCCACCAGCTCATCGGCCTTCCTGAAGGGGCAGTCCAGCTCCTGCATGAAAATCCTGCCCGAGATGTTTATCACGCCCACTTCCAGTCCCGATTTGGCCCTGAAGGATCCCCACCCCCGGCCCGGAGTCCCCGGGGGATAATTGGCGGGCCTTATAATCCTGGCCTCCTGGTTTACGTACGTGTATATCTCCTTCTGGTTCCATACGTGGTTGCCCATGGTGATTACATCCACGCCGCAGGAAAAAAGCTCCTGTGCAATTTCCCTGGTGATTCCATTTCCGCCCGCGGCGTTCTCCCCGTTGGCAATCACCATATCTATACCGAACTGGCCCACCAGGGCCGGCAGGTTTTGTTTGACCGCCCGGCGCCCCGGCCTTCCCACGATATCACCGATCATCAACAAGCGCAAGGAACCTGCCCCCCACTACTTGTTAAACACCAGTACCCGGCCTTCTTCCCTGAAGGCGAACAGCTTTTTGTCCCCGGCGCAGTATTTTACGCTCTCCAGCATGTGATCGATTATCTCTTCCTGAATCACCAGGTCTTCCTCGTAAAAGGATCCGCCGTCATCCAGAATCAGGCTGTTTTCAAGGTGCTGCCGGAACAGGGCGACAATCAGGGCTATTTCTTCCCGCACCAGGGTCTCCACGTCCCTTTGGATTTCGATCATCGTGAAGTTTCCGCATTCCCGGTAATCAATCATGCTCAGCCTGGTGACCTTGTTTTCCAGCTTGTTGAATACCTCCACGCTGTCCAGCAGCGTCCGGCTGAAAGAAGCCATTTCGCCGGGTTCCAGGGAACCGGAGGCAATAAAATTGAATTTCAGTACCTGCTGGTCCGGATCGAAATTAATGGTGGCAACCTCGGGGTAGCGCACCAGGATCGAAATCAACAGCCCCACGCTGTCGGTGACGTCCTCTTTCCCGTTGTATGTAAAGCCCAAAACTGTCATCCTCCTCATCCTGCCGTTCATCATAAGTTTCTTTTTTTATGAGCGTATTCCTGCCTGAAATGAAGCTTATCCAGGGTAAAAAAATATTCCATCTCAACCCCCGCTGCCGGCCTCCCTGCCGCACCCGAACAGGCAACGCCGTACAGGTCAAAGAGGAGCCAGCCTTTTAAGGCAGCGGCGGCAAAAATTTAACGGCCCTCCGCGGGCCGCTAAATTTTACTTGGCATAGTCCACCACCCGGGTCTCCCTGATTACCGTCACCTTGATCTGGCCGGGGTAGTCCAGCTCGTTTTCAATTTTTTTTGCAATCTCCCTAACCAGCTTGATGGCCCCAAGGTCGTCGACCCGTTCGGGCTTGACCATGATCCTGATCTCCCGCCCGGCCTGGATGGCGTAGGACTTTTCCACGCCGTCGAAGGCGCTGGCTATTTCCTCCAGCTTCTGGAGCCTCCGGATGTAGTTTTCCAGGGTCTCCCTGCGGGCGCCGGGCCTGGCCGCCGATATGGCGTCGGCCGCCTGCACCAGGACCGCCACCAGGGTCTTCGGCTCCTCGTCCCCGTGGTGGGCCGCGACGGCGTGAATAACCTCGGGGTTTTCGCGGTATTTTTTGGCCAGGTCGACCCCGATAGCAACGTGGGGACCCTCCACCTCGTGGTCTACGGCCTTGCCGATGTCGTGAAGCAGGCCGGCCCTCTTGGCCAGTTGCACGTCGGCTCCCAGTTCGGCGGCCATCAGCCCGGCCAGGTGGGCCACCTCGGTGGAATGCTTGAGTACGTTCTGGCCGTAGCTTGTTCTGAACTTCAGCCTTCCCAGCAGGTTGACCAGTTCCGGGTGCAGGCCGTGCACGCCTGTTTCAAAGGTGGCCTGTTCCCCCGCCTCCCGGATTTGAATGTCCACTTCCTTTTTGGCCTTCTCGACCATTTCCTCGATGCGGGCCGGGTGAATCCTGCCGTCCACGATCAGTTTTTCCAGGCTGATCCTGGCCACCTCCCGGCGTATCGGGTCAAAGCCGGACAGGATCACGGCCTCCGGCGTGTCGTCGATAATCAGGTCAATCCCCGTAAGCGTTTCAAAGGCCCTGATGTTTCTGCCCTCCCGGCCTATTATACGCCCCTTCATCTCGTCGCTGGGCAGGGGTATGACCGCCACCGTGGTCTCGGCCACGTGGTCGGCGGCGCACCTCTGGATTGCCAGGGAGATGATGTCCCTGGCCTTTTTTTCCCCTTCCTCCCTGGCCCGGTCCTCGATTTCCTTAATCAGCTTGGCCGCCTCGTGCTGCATTTCTTTTTCAATGTCTGCCAGCAGGGTCTGGCGGGCCTCCTCGGAGGTCATGCCCGAAATCCTCTCCAGTTCAGAAACCTGCCTGCTGTATATCTGGCTCAGGTCCTGCTTGATCCTGTCGACCTCGGCTTCCTTCCTGTTGAGAATATCCTCCTTTTTCTCAATGGCCTCGGTTTTCCGGTCCAGGCTTTCCTCCTTCTGCATCAGGCGGCGCTCCATGCGCTGGAGCTCCGAACGCCGCTCTTTGTTCTCCCTCTCCACCTCGTTGCGCAGTTTTAAGACCTCTTCCTTGGCCTCCAGCAGCGCCTCTCTCTTCTTGGCCTCGGATGCCTTTTCGGCCTCCTCGATGATTTTCCTGGCCTGAATCTCAGCCGAGGCAATTTTTGCCTCTGCTATCGATTTTCTTACCAAATATCCAATCGTAAAAGAAATCAGTATTGCTGCTATGGTTAGCAAAATGACGTAATTTGTTTCCACCCTTTCACCTCCCCGTATAATCTTGGCTTCAACCGAAAGTGACTGCGGCACAAAAAATAAAAAAAACCGAGTTTACTCGGCAGAAAATGAATTAGGATCTACTTTTACTTGTCCGCAATGGGCGGGAGAAAACCATCGCAAATTCCGGAGGTTTAACTCCACAAGCAAGACTGCGGCTTCTACCCCGGGGGAATACAAAAGCCACGGCTTATTCTGTTGAATATATTTCAAACCGGCAAGTAGTAGAAATCCAATTCTATTTTCTCCCACAAAACATTGTACATTTTTATCTCCTAACTGTCAAGATCCCGTGGCTGATGCTCCTCCAGGTAGCTGCAGACCCTGTCCACAACCTCCTGGTTGAAACCCCTTCTCCTCAAAAAGACGGCCATGCTTTCCAGCGGATAGTCGCCACCCCTGCGCTTCCGCCTGTTCAGGGCCTGGGACAGGGCGATCCTGAATTCGGCCTCCGGGTCCAGACCCTCCAGCGCCTTTTCAATGACCGACTCCCGGATTCCCAGACTCCTCAATCTTCCCGCCACCACGGCCCGGGACCAGGATCCCCTTCTGGAAACAAAATCCTCCGCAAAGGTCCTGTCGTCCAGCATCCGGTAATCCCTCAGGCTTTTGATGACTTGGCTTATGGTGTCCCTGTCGAAGCCCTTCCGGGAAAGCTTCTCGACAATCTCGTACTCGCTCCTCGCCCGGTGGGTCAGAATCCTGTATGCTGCCTTGCGGGCCTTTTCGAACTGATCGCCGTACTCCATTCAATCACCCAGTTAAATTTCATCGGAGTGATCTGCACCGCCGCCGTGCGGGTCCGGCCGCAGGTTGAGCTGGTCCCTGATCTTTCGCTCGATCTCGCCCAGCAAATCGGGCCGGCTTTTCATCAGCTCCTTGACATTTTCCCTGCCCTGGCCCAGGCGGTCGTCCCCGTAAGAATACCAGGCCCCGCTCTTGCTGATTATGTTCAGGTCGGCAGCCACATCCAAAACAGCACCCTCCCGGGAAATACCGGATCCGTACATGATGTCGAAGTCCGCCTGTTTGAAAGGTGGGGCCACCTTGTTTTTTACCACCTTGACCCTGGTCCGGCTGCCAACCACGTCGTTACCCTGCTTGAGAGATTCAAGTTTGCGCACCTCCAGCCTCACCGAGGCGTAAAACTTGAGGGCGCGGCCGCCGGGGGTGGTTTCCGGGTTGCCGAACATCACCCCCACCTTTTCCCTGAGCTGGTTTATAAAGATTACCACCGCCCTGGACTTGCTGGTAATTCCGGTGAGCTTTCTTAAGGCCTGGGACATTAGGCGGGCCTGCAGGCCGACGTGGGCGTCCCCCATTTCACCGTCGATTTCGGCCTTGGGCACCAGGGCGGCCACCGAGTCGATGACCACGATGTCAACCGCCCCGCTGCGGACCAGATGCTCGCAAATCTCCAGCGCCTGCTCGCCGGTGTCCGGCTGGGCCACCAGCAGGTTGTCTATGTCGACGCCGATACTTTTCGCGTAATTGGGGTCCAGGGCGTGCTCGGCGTCGATAAAGGCTGCAATCCCGCCCAGCTTCTGGGCTTCGGCAATGACGTGGAGGGCCACGGTGGTCTTGCCGGAGGATTCGGGCCCGAATATCTCAGTGACCCGGCCCCGCGGCACCCCGCCCAGCCCAAGGGCGATGTCCAGGGAAATGGCCCCGGTGGGGATGGTTTCTATATTTAGCCTGGCCGGGGAATCCCCCAGCTTCATAATCGCTCCCTTGCCGAACTGCCGTTCAATCTGGGCCAGGGCCGTGTCCAGGGCTCTTGTTTTGTCCATAGCTGCCATGGTTTATGGCTTACCTCCTCAGTCCCCGGTTTGGTCGACCGGCTCCGGGATTTGCACGGAAACCATTTTTCCGGGCTTAAGTGCGGGAATCAATTACCAATATTTTACCCTATGGTTCAGCGGCCGTCCACTCTTTTTCAGCCGCCGTTTAGCGGTAATCAGTCACTATTAGTCAGCTATCAGCATGTTTTTAGCCGTTTTGACTCCATTCAGGCATCCTTTCCACCGGTTTACACGTTGCACGATTTATTGTCTGTGCCTGGCCGGCTCGACGCTGATCCGGCGCCCCTTGATGTTCTGCCGGTGCATGTAGCCGATGACGCAGTTGGCCCACTCCTCGGGCACCTCGATAAATGTAAATCTTTCATGAATCCTGATGTCGCCGACCAGGTTCGCCGGGATTCCGGTCTCGCTGCACAAAATCCGCACCAGTTCCGCGGGCCTGATGTTTTCCGCACGCCCGATGCTTACGAAGAGCCTGACCATCCCGGGCTTGGCTCCCGTGTCCTTGAGAGCGGCTTCGGCGCTTCCGCCGTCCTGAGGTGCCTCCTCCGGGTCAAAGATCATTTTCAGGGCTGCCGCTGCGATGTCCACCGGATTATAGTCATCCAGCAGGGGGTCGATTGCGGTCCTGTAGTATCCCAGCTTGCCTTCCTGAATGACCAGCCGGATTTTTTCCTTCAGCCCCTCCATCTGGCGCTCGGCGACGTCGGCGGGGCCGGGAAGATATTCCCTGCGGATCCGGGTCTTGGTCAGTTTTTCTATCAGCCTCAGCTGGGCATAGTCCCTGGGCGTAACCAGGGTAACTGCCACCCCGGCCTTCCCGGCCCTGCCCGTGCGGCCGATGCGGTGCACGTAGAATTCCACGTCCTGCGGCAGGTCGTAGTTTATGACGTGGGAGATGTTTTCTATGTCCAGTCCCCGGGCGGCCACGTCGGTGGCCACCAGCACTTCCGCCTGGTTGTTTCTGAACCTCCTCATCACCTGGTTCCTCTGGTACTGGCTCATGTCCCCGTGCAGCCCGGCCACCGGGTAGGCCCTGGCCTCCAGCCTGGCCACCAGGTCGTCCACACCTCTTTTGGTGCGGCAGAAAACGATGGCCTTGGAGACATTCAGCGTGTCCAGGAGCCTGGTCATGGTCTCCAGCTTGTTGCGATCCTTTGTCTCATAGTATACCTGGTCGATCTGGGGAACCGTGATGCTCTCGCGGCTTACGGTGACAAGCCGGGGGTCCTTTAGGTAGCTCCGGGCCAGGTCCTCTACCTCTTTGGGGATGGTGGCGGAAAAAAGCAGCGTTTGCCTGTTTTCCGGCACGGCTTTCAATATCTCCTCCACGTCCTCGATGAAGCCCATATCCAGCATTTCGTCGGCTTCATCCAGCACCACCGTCCCCACCCGGTCCAGGTTGAGGGTGCCCCTCCTCAGGTGGTCCAGCAGCCTTCCGGGGGTGCCTATGACCACCTGGACACCCTGTTGCAAGGCCCTGATTTGCCTGTCGATGGACTGTCCCCCGTATACAGGCAGTGTCCTTACCCTCCGGTAACGGCCGAGACGGGAAATCTCCTCGGCCACCTGGATGGCCAGTTCCCTGGTTGGGGTCACCACCAGGGCCTGGACGCCCTCCCTCATGTTCACCTTTTCCACAATGGGGATGCCGAAGGCCGCGGTCTTGCCAGTGCCGGTCTGGGCCTGGCCGATGATGTCCCTTCCCTCGGAGAGCAGGGGAATGGCCCTGGTCTGAATTGGCGTCGGCTCCTCGAACCCCATGTCTGCCAGCGCCTGGGCAACCTTGCGGCTAATCTTCAAACATCCGAAATCAACATACTCGATAGGCAAAATAACACTCCTTTTACGATCCAAAAACAGGTCAGAGACAGAAAAGTCTCCCCGACTCCTGCTGGCCGTCCTGTCCTTTCAGCAAGTAAAAGTAGAGCATCTCCAGAGCGGCGGCGGCAGTGGCCGTCCTTATTTCCGCCCGGCTGCCCCTGAGGCGCAGCTCTCTGCAGAGGGTTCCCCAGGGGCCGTCCAGGGCCGCATACACAAGCCCCACCGGCTTGCCGGGAGTCCCGCCGCCCGGCCCGGCAATCCCGGTCACAGCCAGCCCGATACTGGTGTTTAAAAGGGTTCTTACCCCCGAGGCCATGGACCGGGCAACCTGCTCGCTGACCGCGCCGTATACGGCCAGTTCTTCAGCCGGTACGGACAAAACCTTCTCTTTTACCCGGTTGTCGTAGGCCACCACGCCCCCGGAAAAATAGGCCGAACTGCCCGGAATTTCGGTAATCCTGGCCGAAATCATACCGCCGGTGCAGGACTCGGCCAGGGCCAGGGACATTCCCCGGCCTTCCAGGAGCCTTCCCGCCAATTCCTCCGGTCTGCCGCCGCAACGGCAATCCATTTCCCTCACCCCGGAAATCTGACGTGATTCACCCAAAAATCAGAGCTTTCACATTCTGTCTTCTGTCTCCTGTCTCCTGACTCCTGACCGGTAAGGTTTTCGGGGTAGCTATATTATACCTGAGAACAGGTGACAGAACAAGAGTTCTGCCCCCGGTCGCCTTGAAAAAAAAGCTGCAAAAGACCGGCCTCCGGCGCGAAATGGAAAACCGGCTTGCCGCGCCTTGTGGGAGGCCGTCTTTACAGCCCTCGGCGAAGTTTTGCCGGTGCAAAGACAATTTATGCACACCCGGTTTCCTGATCCAGGATCGATCTTAACTGGTGTCCTGAAATTTTTTCCTGCTCCAGCAGGAGGTCCACCACCCGGCCCAGTTCCTTTTTCTTCATCTCCAAAAAGTCCCGCACCCGCTGCTCCTGGGCCAGCAGGATCTTTTTCTGGGTTCTGTAGCGCAGGCTTCTGGGCAGCATTTCCGGGTCGATGACACCCAGATCCGACATGCCGCAGTTGATAATCTGGTCGGCGGTTTTAGTCGCCTGCAGGTAGTCGTTGCCCGCCCCGGTGCTGCGCCCCCCCAGCATCATCTCCTCGGCCACCGCGCCGGCCAGCATTACCGCCACCTGGTTCTCCAGGTAATCCCTGGTGTACAGGTAGGTGTCGTCCTCCGGCGTCTGCCTCATGTAACCCAGGGCCTGTCCCCTGGGGGTGATGGTCAGGGTGGAAACCGAACCCCGGCGCAGGTGCTCGCTGACGAAGGCGTGGCCGGCCTCGTGAATGGCCACCCTTTTCAACTCCGCCGGCGCCGGCTGGCGGTCCAGCCGGTCCCCCATCATGACCTTGTCGACGGCCTCGTGAAAGTGCCTGTGGTGGACCTGGCGGAGCTTTTCCCGCATGGCCAGGATGGCGGCCTCGTTGGCCAGGCTTTCCAGGTGAGCCCCGCTGAAGCCGAAGGTTTCCCGGGCGATGGCGTCCAGGTTGACGTCGCCGGCCAGGGGCTTGTTCCTGGTATGAAGCTTAAGTATTTCGAGTCTCCCCTCCCTGTCCGGCAGCTCCACCTTTACCTGGCGGTCAAACCGCCCCGGCCTCAGCAAGGCGGGATCCAGCATGTCCACCCGGTTGGTGGCCGCGATGAGCAGAACCCGCACCCTGTCGTCCACCTTGAGGCCGTCCATCTGCACCAGGAGCTCGTTCAGGGTCTGGTCGTATTCCAGGTGACTGGTTATCTGGCCGCGCTTTCCTCCTAGAATTTCGATTTCGTCGATGAAAATGATGGAGTTGTTTTTGCCCATGCGCAGGGAGGTTTCCCGGGCGACTTGAAAGATTTTTCTGACTCTCTGGGCGCCCACCCCGGCGTACATCTCGATGAATTCACTGCCCGAGGCGGTTACGAAGGCGGCGTCGGTGTACCCGGCGGCGGCCTTGGCCAGCAGTGTTTTCCCGGTACCGGGAGGGCCGGTCAGAAGTATGCCCTTGAGGGGCCTGATGCCCAGTTTCTGGATATCGCTCTGGTTTTTGATAAATTCCAGGGCCTCTTTCAATTCCTTGATGGCGGTGGCCTGGCCTCCGATGTCCTCAAAGGTGACATCGGGCTTTACCCCGCTGCCGCCGCCGGCAAAGCTCCTGGCGACCAACCCCCTGGACCTGGCTATGAAATAAAGGGCGGTTCCGGCCGCGGCCAGGAATATAAGCGGGAAAATGTCATAACCGGCCGCAGCCAGAAAAATTACTGCGGCCAGTGCGAAGCCTATCCCAACCTCCTTAATCAGGACGGATTCCTCCTTTCCCCGCCTTCGCCGGATACTACCCCGAATGCCCTGGTGCGGGGTATTATCTCGTAAAGGTAGTGGCTGCCGCGATCAACCTGGATGTAGAGGCGGTCCTGATCGATCAAGACCCGGGCGCGGGCCCCCTCCCGGGCCGCCAATTGTGAAATGTAAGCCTCCATTTCCAGAAAATTGCCCCGTTCCAACGCCTCGAAGGCGGCCAGCCTGGTGTGGTAGTATATTCCCTCCAGGGCCGGGTCGCGCTGGTCCCGCAATATTATCCTGAAGCTGCGCCGCCCCACAACCTCCTGCAAAGACCGGTGCAGGTTGCTGTAAGACTGCTGGAGGTTGTCCACTCTGCCCAGCTTGACCTCCAGTTCCAGCACCGGCCCGCCGTCATTTATCCTGTACTCGGCAACATCCCCGTTTTCCTCGAGAAGCTGGGCCAGGGGACGCTCGTAATTAAACCTGTTGTACAGCCACTGGGCTCCCCAAAAAGTGCCAAGTCCCACCACCAGGGCCATGACCACGACCGGGATGCGGATTCCATTCCACTTCATGCCAACCTTCCCCCCGCAACTTCATCTGGCAGCCGGCGGCCGAAAGGATGCAACAACAAGTAATTATAGCACAGCCGGAAAAAATAATAAGCAGGTAATGGCTGTAAACCTTACCTGCCTTTGCCCGTATACGGCGTCCCGGCGTTTCGTCCCCGCCTTAACCGGCACCTTTAATCATCCGGGACCTGGAAAAGTGCCATGTCGAACCCTTCCCGGCCCAGGTAACGGTCGTAAAGGTGTTGCCGGAACCGGACGTACTGGTTATAATCGCACCGGATGCCCTCTTCAGCCAGCAGCCTTTCAAATTCCTGCAAGTCGGGCGGGCACCCCTTGACGGCGACAGCCTTCCTGATGTTCGGGTTGCCCGTGTTCTGGTCGCAGGCGCACTTGCCGAACAGGACGGTGATGTTGAAACCCGGGGAAGCCTTTTGCCTCTTGCCGGTGATTACCTCAACCCCCGGGAAGGGATCTCCCCTGAAGGCCGACATCAACAGGACCAGCATCGGGTTGTACAGCTTGGAGCAGGCGGTGCAGAGGGAATTGTCGTATTTTCTCAGGGCGATTCCGGTGATGCCCCGTTTTCTGAAGCCCACCGGCCCGGTGTTGTCTTCCGTCCATTCCCAGTCGTTTTCCAAATACTGCCGGTGGTCCTCCACCGCCTCCCCGCGCACCTCAACCTCCGACAAATCCAGGCTGCGGCCGTTGCGCCGGGCGTAAAACGCCAGGTGTTCCACCTCCGCGGCATCGTAGCCCAGCAGCGCTGCCCCCACCAGGTCGCAGGCAAAGACGTCCCTGGAGACCGCCAGGATGTCCTTTCTATAGGCCTTCCCCGTGGCCGCCGGCCCCCTGGCCAGGGCGAAAATGCCGTCGATAACGGTAAGGGCCGCGGGCAGTTTTTCCACGAGGCGGGGGAAGGTGTGATCCAGTTCCCAGTCCCTGCCGTGGCAGTGTATCTTCGACTTGCGGTTGAGGCAGCCCTTGAAATTCTTTATACCCAGGGAAACCTTGCACTGGTTGTGGGTTTTGAGCACCGGCACGCTGATTATCCTGTCGGACTCCAGGGCCTTCACGGCCACGGACAGGGTAATCCCGTCCAGGTCAATTTTTTCGAATTTGCCTTCATTGAAATCTGCCAGTTCGACCCCGTACCTGTCACGGAGCTTCGGATAACCCAGAACCCCGAAAATCTTCCCGGCCACCGACCCCTTGATCCCCAGCGAGGCCTCGCCGATTGTAAGATTGGTGTATCCCCCCTCGTGGAGAACCCTCACCAGGGCGTGCATCACCGCACTGGTGGTGACAACCCCGTAGGGGGGGAAGGGAAGGTCGAAATCCCACGACACCAGGTTCGGCTTGATCAGGATCCTGTCTCCAGGCCTGAAGTCCCTGAGCCCGTCGCAGATTTCCAGCGCCTTTTTCAATGACAGGTAGGTGTCCCCGTGCCTGACGACGGAAACAGCCCCGGACATGATAACCCCCCTTAAAAGATTTAATGTGACGGCCCGCCCCCGGCCTGATCAGGACCCCGCCTTTTCTTTTTCCTCCTCGACCAGCTTTCTTCTCAAAAACTTGCCGGCCGCGGTTTTTGGCAGTTCCCGCCTAAATTCCACCTGTTTCGGCACCTTGTACGGAGCAAGCCTTTCCCTGCAGTAATTTATAATTTCTTCTTCGGAAATCCCTGATCCTTCCTTGAGAACGACATATGCCTTGACGGTCTCCCCCCTGTACTGGTGGGCCACCCCCGCCACGACGGCCTCCATGACCTGGGGCAGCTCGTAAATGACCTGCTCCACCTCCGTGGGGTAGATGTTGTAGCCGCCGGCTATGATCATATCCTTTTTCCTGTCCACGATGTAAACGTAGCCTTCGTCGTCGATACGGGCCGGGTCCCCGGTGTAAAGCCAGCCGTCCCGGAGGGCGATCCTGGTTTCATCGGGCTTGTTCCAGTATCCCTTCATCCTGCCGGTGAATTTTAAGCCAAGGTTTTTCCATTCGTTCATCCTCCATAAATCAGGTCTCTTTTCAGGGCGCCGTTATTCCCGCGAATCACGCCTTGCAGCACGGCCTGACCAGGTTTCCGCAGCCGTCGAATTCCGCCGGCCGTGGGCCCCCGACAATCTCCAGCGGTGCGCCTTGGTTAGCCTCTATAACCCGGTCCGTAACCCAGAACTCCGAGAGGCTCAGCGTGTTTCGAATCCAGGCCGCCTCCACGAGTTCCGGCCTTTTGCCGCCCAGGGTCGAAAGGACGGCTTCGAGGACTTCCCTGTCGGTGTCGAAATGGACGGGTATAAAGGCGGCCGAGGGCCTCATGGCGGTCAGGGCGTTGGTGTACGTGGCCTGAAGGTTTATCTTGCGCACCAGGCGGGTGGTGGTGAAGTCCGCCCTTCCCAGACCTATGGCGTTGCCGGCGCTGGCTGCCGTCAGGTCCCGCACAAAGACCCTGGCGATCCTCGGCCCGCCGCAGTATTCGCCGCCCTTTCTGCCCAGCACGTTGGGATCCATTCCGGCCCCGCTGATGTCCTTGCCCATTTCGTCCACTATAAGCAGGTCAAGGTGGCCGAGGGGAATCCGGGGCGTCATTTCCCGGGCCCTTTCCAGCAAAAGGGGCTCCACCGTCTCCAGGTCTGCCGCCCCGACAACCGTAATTTGGGCGGTTTGGTCATGGCCGTTCTCCAGCACGGCCACCCCTCCCAGCAGGGATGCCCTTTTCTTGATCACCGCGGCGGCTTCCAGCAGCAGGCTGCTGCCGGTGCCGTGATCCACGGTGGCCTGGTGGACCGCCAGCGCGCCGAGGTGCTTGCCCAGCCCCATGACCAGCATTTTAATCAGGCCGCTTTCCACCGGGCCGGAAAATATCATGTGAGGCTTAACCTTGTTTATTAACAGCACCTGGTCGGCCGAGAGGGCGGTCCTGGACCAGTAAACCGGGACCCCCCGGGAGGTGGTTCCGATCTGTTCCACCTCCATCGAGGAAATAACCGGGCAGCCCATTTTCCCTTCGGAGATTCCGTAGCTTTCCAGCAGCCTGGCCTGTCCTTCGGCGGTGGCCCCGCCGTGGCTGCCCATGGCCGGAATAATGAAGGGGAAGGCCCCGCTCTCCCTTATCCACCGGACCGTTTCCCGGACAATCACCGCCAGGTCGGCAATGCCCCGGCTGCCCACGGCCACCCCGACGCGGCCGCCCCTTTTCAGGGAGGGCAGCAATTTCGCCAGTTGTTGGTTGGTTTCCCGGGCCGCGTCGGGTAACCTGCCGCCGTAAACCGCCTGTCTCACCTTGAACCAGCTGAACAAACCTAACCCCTCCCCCCGGAAAATAATTTTCAATCATACTTGCGATTCCGGAATCCCGAAGCCCGTGAATACTGCAGCACCAGCCTCTTGGTTCGAGTCTCCAACCGCCTCCATTCCCAGCCTGAAGGCGGCCAGATTGACGTCCTTAAACCCGGGCCTGAAGAAGTCCTTGATAACCTGCTCGAAGTTTGCGGCCGGGATGTCCAGGCAGTTAAGGCCGGCCAGGGCGCCCACCATGACAATGTTCGCCGACATGGCGCTCCCCGCCCGGAAGGCCAGGTCGGTGGCCCGAATTACCTCTACGCGGCCGGCAAGCCCGCGGATCCTGTCGATGATTCCGCCCGGCTCGGGGTAGTCTTCCTCCCCTGCCAGGACGTTCAGGGGGTAAACCGGCCGGTCGTTGACAATCACCCGGGTCTCGCGGTTGCCGTACAGCATCAGGATGCGCAGGGTCTCCAGCGGCTCGAATCCCGCGATCAAGTGGGCCCTGCCCGCGGGAATAAGCGGCCCCACTGTCCTGTCACCCCGGAAAACCCTGACGTGACTCATGACCGTACCTCCCCGCTGGGAGGCGCCGAAGGTTTCCCCCACCGTCACCTTCAGCCCGGACCGGGCCGCGGCCAGAGCCGTTATCTTGGAGGCGATGACATTGCCCTGGCCGCCCACGCCGGCAAAGATTATATTGTAAGGCTGCATTCCCGAGGTCATGATTAAGCCTCCTCCAGCTTGATGGCCCCCTGCGGGCAAAGCGTTGCGCACACGCCGCAGCCCACGCAAACGGCCTCGTCTATCCGGGCCTTGCCGGCCTCCCGGTCCCATATGTTGGCGGGACAGCCGAACACCCGGCTGCAGAACCTGTTGCATCCGCAACCGTCCCCCAGGCACAGTTCAGGGTCGACGAAGGCCCTGGGGCGCCTTTCCCCCCTGGCCGCCGCCAGGGCACAGGCACGCCTTAATACAAGCACCCGGGGGCCGCTTTCGGACAGCAGTGAAGTGATCAGCCCGACCGTAGAAGGGATGTCGTAGGGGTCGCAGACGAGAACCGGCAGCCCCAGCCCCCGGATCAGATCCTCCATGCCCACCCGGGGCGAGGGGTTTCCCGATGCGTCCCGGCCGCTGCCGGGGTGGGGCTGGTGGCCGGTCATGGCCGTGGTTTCATTGTCCAGGATTACGCACAGGAAGTCGGAATTGTTCGCCCTGGCGTTGATCAGGGCGGGCACCACAGCGTGATAAAAGGTGGAATCGCCGACCACGGCCACCACCGGCTGGCTGAAGGAAAACCTGCCCAGCTTGCCGAATCCGTTGGCCAGGCCGACCCCCGACCCCATGGAATGGACGGAGGACAGCAGGTAAAACCCGGTCCGGCCCCGGCCTATGGCGTAACAGCCGATGTCCCCCAGCACGAAGCCGTCTCTCCCGTCCAGGGCCAGGGCGGATTTGATCGCCCAGTAGGAGGCCCTGTGGGGGCACCCGGCGCAGAATGAGCGGTCCCGTCCCGGAAGGGGGCCGGCCCGTTCGGGCTGTTCTTTCCCGGGGAGATTCCCCGGGTAGTTCAGTCCCATTATCCCGGCCAGGGAATTAACCATTATGTCCGGGGTTAATTCCCCTATACCCGGTCCAAGGGGCCCGGCCACATGGCCCGACCGCTTCCCGAAAAAGCGCGGCTGGCTGAGATCCGGCCAGTGATAAGCCGCAAAACTGGTTACGTTCTCCTCGATAAAGGGTTCGATCTCCTCCGCAAAAATTACCTCCCGGGCCTGCCCCAAGTATTTGAGAAGATCCCTTTCGGGCAGGGGCCAGGTCCGCCCCAGCTTTAAAATCCCGACCAGTCCGTCCAGCTTTAAGATTTCAAGGGCCTCGAGGCAATAGGCGTACGCGGGGCCTGCAGTAACAATTACGGTCCGGGCGCCTTCGGGCCCGGTGTATGAACAGCCCCCGCCGGCGGCGGCCAGTTTTCTCAGCTTTTCCTCAAGAAGGGAGTGGGCCTGGGGCGTGCAAAAAAATTTTTCCTTTAATCCAGGCCTTGCCTCCGGGCGGCACAGCCTTCCCAGCTTGACCACCGCACTGGCGTGGCAGATCCTGGTCACGCAGCGGACAACCACCGGCAGCCCAATCTGTTCAGAGAGGTCGAAGGCCTCAAAAGTCATGTCCTTGGCTTCCTGAACAGTGGCCGGCTCGAACACGGGCAGGTGGGCCAGCCTTGCCAGGTAGCGGGAGTCCTCCTCCTTAATGCTGGAATGGGCACCGGGGTCGTCGCCGACCATCAGGACCATGCCGCCTCTGACACCCGAAAGGCTGAGGCTGGTAAAAAAATCGACGGCCACGTTGAAACCGTCCGGCTTCATTACGGCCAGCGACCTGATCCCGGCGAAGGAGGCCGCCGCGGCTCCCTCGGCCGCCACTTTTTCATTGACCGACCACTCGGCGTACAAATCGAATTGCGCGGAAACCGCCGCCAGTGTGTCCAGTACCTCGGCGGAGGGGGATCCTGGGTAGGAGGCGGCGTACCTGACACCGGCTTCCAGCGCCCCCCGGGCCACGGCCTCGTTTCCGGTCAGAAGCACCTCCAGGCCCGGGGATTCCAGCTTCACGTTTTCGATGCCCATCGCTTTTCACCCCCGGTATTGTTAACCGACATAATCAACAGATCGGAAATGTGCAGGACCTGATCCCGGCTGCCCTGCCGGTACAGCCCCTCGGAAAGGTGGTAGGCGCAGCCCGGGCAGGAGGTGACCGTTAGCTGCGGCCCGCAGCTCAGGAGCTCCCCGAGCCTGCGCCGGCGGATAGCACCGGACAGGCTGTAAAAATCCAGGCTGAAAGCACCCCCGAACCCGCAGCAGCCGGCCTCTTTAACGGGGCTGTACGCAAGCCCGGTGATATTTCTTAAAATATGTTCGTCCGCAGCGGCCCCCTCGTCGTCAAGGTGGCAGGGGCGGTGGTAGGTGGCCGATGTTCCGGGAAGGGAAAGAGGCCCCAGTTGATGCAGGCGGTCGGCGAGGAAAGCGGAAAGGCTCCGCACCCTTCCGGCCAGCACCCGGCTTGCCTTAAGCCATCCTCCCGCGTCAGATTCGAAAATTTCGTGGTAGCGGGAAAGGCCGGTTCTGCAAGTGGGGCAGTCCACCAGCACCGGGGAGCAGCCCATATCCATGAAAAAGGCAAGGTTGCGGGCGGCCGCCGCCCTGGCGGCGCCTATGTCTCCTGCCGCCAGGGCGGGATATCCGCAGCAGGCCTGGTCCGGCGGGAGGACCGCCCGGGCCCCGGTTTTTTTCAGCAGTTCCACCGCTGCCACACCCGTCCGGACGAAAAAAAGGTTGTGCATGCAGCCCGGAAAATAAATCACCGTCTCGCCGCTGCAGGCTTCCCTCTCATACTTGCCTAACATGCCTGTGAGGGGCCGGGCGGCCAGGTCCGGTACAATGTTCCTGCCCGCCACTTTCACCCTGGTCTTCCGGTAGAGGCCGTGCCTCACCCCGATCAGCCCCTGGATCCTGTAGAAAACCTTTCTTTTCATGGGAGACAGGTTGATCAGGTTCCTGACCAGGTGTTTTTTAATCGCGGCCAGGCCGTGCTTTCTCACCCGCTGCCGGCGAACCAGGGCGATCAGGTCGGGCGTTTGAATTCCGGCCGGGCACGCACTTGTGCAGCGCCTGCAGCCCAGGCACAGGTCCAGCCCCGAGAGGTATGCTCCATCCGGGTCCCCCTTGGCGGCCACCTTGAGAACGCCGATCCCCCCGTAAAAAGGTTTTCCGTACAGCTCCCCCAGTTCGCAGAAAACGGGGCAGACCCTCAGGCAGTGGCCGCAGTTGATGCACTTCAGCGTTTCTTCCAGGGGCGTCCCGACAACTTCGCGCCGTCCTTTTTCCAGCAGTACGACGTGGACCTCCACGGGCCCCCTGGGCCGGAACAGCGAGTCCTTGCCGGCGGGGCCCGAGATCACCGAAACATATGTCCCGATTTCCTGTCCCACCCCGAACCCCGCCGTACACTTGACCACGTCCAGGCAGTCTTCCAGGGTGGGCACAATCTTTTCAATTCCCGCCACCACCACCAGCACCGGGGGAACGCTGACCGCCATGCGGATATTGCCCTCGTTTTCGGTCAGTACCACCGATCCGGTGTCGGCGGCGATGGCGTTGGCCCCGGTGATGGCCAGATCGGCCTTTAGCAGCGTGTCCCGCAGGCTCTCCCTGGCCCAGCGCACAAGTTCAGGGGGATCCGGGCTCAGCCTCTCCCCTGCGTGATTGCTTAAAATTTCAGCCACCCTCGCCACCGGGAGGTGCGCGGCGGGCCCCAGGGGATGGGCGGGGTCCACCTTCCCCAGTTGGCAGATGCGGTCGCCCAGGTCTGTTTCCACCACCTCTATCCCCCTTTTCTCAAGGTGGCGGGAAAGGTTTATCTCCTTGGCGGCGTTGCTTTTTGTCTTCACCACCGGGCCTTTTACGGCGATGCCGTCAATGTAGTCCAGGGCTTCCTCCGGGGACCCGGCGAAGAAAACCGCAAAGCCGTTGCCCTTCATCCGATCGGCCGCCTGGGCCACCAGTTCGGCCAGGCCCGCCAGCGCCTGCCCCTTTACCTGCCGCAGCCTGACTTCAGCCTCCGGGTGGGCCCTGCGGAAGGCGTCCACCTTCGGCCGGCGCAGCGAAAACACCCTGCTCCTGAAATCCGCAGTCCCGGCTTCCAAAAGGGCCGCTGCAAGCCGCCGGTCAAGTTTTTTCCTTACAGCCCTGGACATCAGAAAGCCGTACTCCCCCCGTCGATGAAAAAGGTCTGCCCGGTCAAGAAGTCCGAAGCCTCCGAGGCCAGGAGCAAAACCAACCCCTCCAGGTCCTGTTCGGTGCACAGGCGCCCGGCGGGGATCCGCCTGACCACCTCGGCCTCAACCTGCCTGAGATATTCTGCGGTCATGGGGGTTTTTACGTAGGTAGGGGCCACAGCATTGACCTGGACGTTGTAATCGGCCCATTCCAGGGCCATCACTTTGGTCAGCTGGATGACTCCCCCCTTGGAGGCGCAGTACGCTCCCAGGCCGGGCCGCCCCCTAACCCCGGCCACCGAGGCGGCGTTTATTATTTTTCCTTTCCTCCGGGCGGCCATTATTTTCCCCACCTGTTGCCCGACCAGGAAAACTCCCTTCAGGTTGGTGTCCACCACGGTGTCCCATTCTTCCTCCGACAGGTCCAACAGCGGTTTTCTGATATTGGTTCCGGCGTTGTTGACGAGGATGTCAATGCGTGAAAACTTTTCCAGCGTTTTGCCCACCATGTCAACGACATCCTCTTTTTTTGTCACATCGGCCCTTACGGCCAAGGCGTCCCTGCCCAGGGCCCGGGCCTGGCGGGCAACTTCCCCGGCCTCGTCCCGGTTCCGGCTGACAACCGCCACGTGGCAGCCCGCCCGGGCCAGGAATATGGCCATGGCCCTGCCCAGGCCCCTGCTTCCCCCGGTTATCAATGCAATTTTACCATCCAGGTCATCCGCCCGGATCATCACGGGACCTCCTTCCAAAGACGTCTTTTAAAAAGGTCCGGGCCGCGGTTTCAACTCATGGGAAGGCCGGTACCTTTTGAGGCCGCGGACCTCTTTTTCTCGTTGACCCACTGGATCACAACGACAACCAGGGCCGGGACGACCCCTACAATGTCGGTGACGAGCCCCGGGTCCACCAGGGCCACGGCCGAAACAAGCAGCAAGACCCTCTGCCACAGGGGCGTGGCGTGGATCAGATAGGCCTGGAGGGCCGAGGCGAAGGCCATCAAGCCGAACGCCGCCGTGGCCGAGCTGCGGATTACCGTTACGATGTCGCCCTGCAGGAGAAGGGCGGGGTTGTATACGAACATGAACGGCAGGAGGAAACCGGCGATGGCGATGCGAAACGCCTGGAAAGAAGCCTTGATCGGGTCGGCCTTGGCTATGCCGGCCGCGATATAGGAGGTGATCGCCACCGGCGGGGTAATCCCGGATACAATGCCGAAATAGAACACGAACAGGTGGGCGGCCAGGGGTGTAACCCCGACTTTGATCAGGGCGCTGCTGGCCACGGTGGCCAGCACCACGTAGGCCGAAACCGTCGGCATGCCCATCCCCAGGATCAGGGAGGCAATCATGATCAGCAGCAGCATGGGCAGCAGTTCCCCGCCGGAAAGTTCAATGGCCAGCCGGGAAAAGCGGACTCCCAGCCCGGTCAGCATAATCGCACCGGTGATGATGCCCGCGCCGGCGCAGGCCATGGTGGTGACCACAGAGTCCCGTACCCCGTCTTCCAGGGCGGCCAGCAGACCCATCAGGTTCATCCTTGTCGCCCTGCGGATGAAGCTGAGCGCAAAGGTGAGGAGAAGGGCCCAGAGGCCGGCCATCATCGGGCTGTATCCGACGATCATCAGGGCGATAATCATGATCAGGGGCAGTAAAAGGTACCCCCCTCTGAACATCACCTCCCTGAAGCTTGGGAGCTGCTCCCTGGACAGACCGGTCAGCCCCCGCTTGCGGGCCTGGAGGTAAATGACCATGCCGGCCACCAGGAAGTAAAGAACGGCGGGAATGGCGGCATACCCGGCAATCTTGATGTAGGGTATCCCGATGTATTCCGCCATGATGAAGGCCGCCGCCCCCATGATGGGAGGCATTATCTGGCCGCCCTGGGAGGCTGTGGCCTCCACGCCGGCGGCAAACTCCGGCCGGTAGCCCACCTTTTTCATCAGGGGTATGGTGAAGGACCCGGTCATGGTGGCGTTGGCCGCCCCGTTGCCGGTGATGGTCCCCACCATCGCGCTGGAAAGAACCGCGGCCAGGGCGGGGCCTCCCCGTATGGTGCCGGTCAGGCTGAAGGCAAATTCTATAAAAAACTGCCCGGCCCCCGTCCTCAGCAGGAGGGAGCAAAACAGGAGGAACATGATCAGCACGGTGGAGGCCACGTAAATGGGGTCACTGAAAATGCCGCTGGTGGTAATGAACAGGGAGTCGATCATTTTTGTATAGGTAAAGCCCGGGTGGCTCAGCAGCCCGGGGAACCAAGGGCCTATGAAGATGTACGCCAGAAAAAAGGAGGCGATGATTGTCATGGCCCAGCCGTTGGTTCGCCTGACCCCTTCCACGATCAGGAGGATCATGGCGGTTCCGGCCACCATGTCCAAAACCGAGGGGTTGCCTTCCCGCAGGGAAATGTCAGGGTAGGCGGTAAGGGTGAAAACCAGCAGGCCGATGGACAGCATCAGCGGCAACAGGTCGAACAGGGGGTGAAACTTCTTTCTTCCCCTTTTATATGGAAACCAGCTGAAGCACAGAACCAGGCCCACCGCGGTGAACACCGCCCTGTGCTGCCACGCCGGAAGGCCGCCGTACCAGGTGGAAAAGATTATGTACAAAGCAAGCCCGATGGACAGAAAAGAAATCAGCAACCGCCACAGGCGGAGGAGGAAAGCCGCGTTGTCCGGATTGTACACGGCTTTTTCAAGGTCGGTGGCCATGACCGGCTTCGGTATGGAAAGGTCTATTTTTTCAACTGTTTCCGTTCGGGCTTTGCTGGCATCCGTCAATTTTTTCATCCCTCCCGTCGCTATTCACTTCAATTTCGATGCCAAATATCCGGGGTATGCATGCCCGGCCGGTCACGTAACGCCGCGCTTTAACCCGGAAGCCGGCCTTTTAACAATAGGAGGGGGAATACCCCCCCATTCCAGCCGGGTTATTTCGCCACGCCGATTTCCCTGTAGTATTTAAGCGCACCGGGGTGAATGTTCTTGTCGGGATTGAATATTCCCTTGTAACCCGTGGCCGGGTCAAACCATTTTCCCCTGGCGGGCTGCTCTTTTTTGATTCGCTCCACATTCTTCCAGAGGGCCTTGGTCATCTCGTAGGCCAGTTCCTCGCTGACGCTCTTGTTCACGATCAGGACCCCCATGGTGGCCACGCAGGGCACGTCTTCCTTCTGGTTCTTGTAAGTGCCGGCGGGAATTTTCTGGTCGATTGAGTACCCGTATCCCTTTTCGTCCAGCTTTTTCAGGGTCTCCTGGGTCAGGGGCAGCGGGCGGACGGGCTTGGTGGCATCCACTTCCGAGAAGGCGATCACGTTTGGCGCCCCGCCTCCCACGGCGATATCGGCAATCCCGTCCCGCAGCATCTTGGCGCCGTCGCCGTACGTGGCCAGCGACACCTTGCCGCCTTCCTTCTTGAATTTTTCATAGTCGTAGCCGTACAAATCCAAAACCCTCCGGGTCAGCTGCTCGGCAGCGTCGCCCGGCTTGCCGGGAACGATATGCCCCTTCTTCTGGATGAATTCCTCAAATGTCTTGTAGGGACTGCTGTCCAGGGTAATGAAGTTCCAGAAGGTGGGATACAGGGCGGCCAGGGCCATTACGTTCTCCTGCTTGTTGTTTTCAAAAGCCCCCCGGCCTGCTATGGCGTCGGCAAAGTCCGACCCGAAGGTGAGACCCGACTGGGCGTTGGTTCCCTGGTTCACCGTCTTCACGTTGCCAACGGCGCCGCCCTCTATTACCGTCACGTTCAGCCATTTGATTTCCGACATCCAGATGTCCGAGAACAGCACCGAAATCGGGTACCACCCCGATCCGCTGGGGCCCGAGGCCGTCACGTGCTGCACCGTCTCGCGCTTTTCGGTCTTGCCGCCGGTTCCGCCCGGGCTTTTGCCGCCGCAGCCGGTTAACGCCAGGACCAGGGAAACCGCAAGAGCGGCTGCAGCCACAAGAATTTTATCCTTCTTCACCATGATTCCCTCCCATATTTTTTATTTTATGTCGGGATTTTCCACTTCCAGGAGCCTCTCTGTCCCCATCAGTCACCCCCCGCGCAGCGATTTGAGGCGGAACTCCCCGCCTTTCCCGGCGAAGCAACCTTGTCTTTAAGCCGTTGTATAAAACTTATTACAAGAATTGTGCCAAAATTCATAAAACGTAAGGAAAAGGATTTTTTTATTAAAATATAGAATATTTTTAATGGTGTACAAGCATTTTTAATAACGCTTAAGTCAAGGAGGGAGTACAATGCTGGCCAGTCACATAATGGAGCACTGTAACACGCCCCTCTGTTGCGGAGATCCGGTTTCTGCCGCGCTGGAGATGTTTAGAAAACTCAAGGTCAAAGCCCTGCCCGTGGTCAACGGCAAAAACAAGCCTGTGGGCGCAGTAACCCCGGAGTCCATAATTCTCCACCCGCAGTTTGATCAAACTGCCCCCGTTGACAACTTCCTGGTGGAGATTGAACTGGTGAAAGACAACGTGCCGGTGCGCCTGCTGCATCAAAAAAACAGCCGGGAGGTTTTCGTGGTTTATAAAAGAAGGGTCCTGGGAACAATCACCCGGGAAATGATCGACCGGTACATGTCCCGGCAGTTGGCCGCAGAAAACGACCTTTACCTGAAGATCCTGGAATCGATTCACTACGCCGTCATCTCCATAGATATCAGTGAAAAGGTGACCTTTTTAAACAGGCCCGCGGAAAAAATACTGCGCACCAGCAAGGCGGCCGCCGTAGGACAGCACATTTCCAGGGTAATCAACACCACCGGCCTGGTTGACGTGCTGAAAACGGGAAAACCTCAAATCAACTACGAGCACACCACCAAATATTTCAATAAATCCACCAAGTCCTTCATTTCCCACCGCACCCCCATCATAGAAAACGGCAGGGTTGCCGGGGCCGTCAGCGCCTTCCAGAGCATCGAGGAACTCGACTCGATATCGCACAAGCTGAAAGCCTTCGAGCAGCTTAACAAGGAACTGGAGGCCCTGATCGAGGCTTCCTACGACGGCATTCTGATCGCCAACCCGGACGGAATCATTATCCGGGCCAATAACGCGTACTGGCGCCTGATCGGCCGGAACGCCTCCATCATCACCGCGCCGGACAAGACCAGGCTCGACGGAATTCAGAAAAATCTGATCAACGACGTCATCGCCAAAAAGGGGATTGTCAACTGCACCATCAACACAAACCACAACCAGCTCCTGCTGACCGGCACCCCCGTGCTGGACGGCGAAGGAAAGCTTTTCAGGGTCCTGGTAAACATCAGGGACCTGACTGAATTGAACAGCCTGCGCATGCAGCTGGCCAGAAGCCAGGAACTCACCCACCGCTACCACGCCGAGGTGAGCCACCTGAAAGAAAAAATACTGAAGAAGGAGGGACTGGTGATCCACTCCCTGCCCATGCGCCGGCTCCTGGACCTGGCCCTGAGGGTGGCCCAGGTCGACTCAACGGTCCTCATACTGGGCGAGTCGGGCGTCGGGAAGGGAGTCCTGGCCAAGATAATTCACGAAAACAGCAGGAGGAACAAAAGCCCCTTCGTCAAGATCAACTGCGGGGCTATACCCGAAAACCTCCTGGAATCCGAACTGTTTGGCTACGAGCCCGGCGCCTTCACCGGGTCGAGCAGGAAAGGGCACGTCGGGTTGTTTGAGCTGGCCAACAACGGGACGATATTGCTTGATGAAATAGGGGACCTGCCTCTTCCCCTCCAGGTCAAGCTGCTGAAGGCCATCCAGGACAAGGAAATATACCGGGTGGGCGGGTCCCGGCCGATACAAATCAACGCCCGCATCCTGGCGGCCACCAACAAGGACCTTAAGGCCATGGTGGAAAAGGGAGCTTTCCGGGAAGATCTTTATTTCAGGCTCAATGTCGTGCCCCTCACGGTCCCCCCCCTGCGGGAGCGGAAAGACGAGATTATAAGCCTGACTGAAACCTTTGTGCGTAAATTCAACAAGGCGTACGGACTAAAAAAGGATCTGTCCCAGGAGGTCATCGACTACTTCCTGGATTACAACTGGCCGGGAAACGTAAGGGAACTGGAAAACATGGTGGAAAGGATCCTGGTCACCGCGCCCCACAGGAAGATCACCCTGGCCGACCTGCCCGTGCAGTTAAAGAAGGATTTGAACACCAGCCACCCCATCCTGGTCAACAATCTCATCCCACTGAAAAAAGCCATTGCCGAGCTGGAAAAACAGCTTATCGTCAAGGCAGTCAAGGAATACGGGAGCACCTACAAGGCGGCCAAGGTCCTGGACGTCAACCAGTCCACCATAGTCAGAAAGATCCAGAAATACGGCGCCACGTGAGTGGACGCATGCGCCGCTGCATCGGTTTCGGGCCGTAATTTCCTGCATTCCCGCCCGGTTTGTCCCGGGCGGGAATGAATAACGAATTGTCTGAATGCGTTGAAAGTAAAGTATTATCGGTATTTAGATTTTTAATTGTGATGCCGGCGGGCATGAGGCAATGCACGCCGGCATCGGCTTGAACAAATCCGGGGCCCGGGCGGCCTTTTTTTTGTCTATTGTCCTTGGAATCAATTTTGCTAAATAATCTTTATATTCGTAAACTTCCCAGCAACGGGAACAGACCGGGGAACATAATGTTCCCGGAACATCGGGAGGTACTTCCGGTGCCCCTGAAATTTAAAAGGGAGATGGCCATGACTCAGGTCCTGATTACGGCCCCGATACAGCAGAGCGCTTTCAACAGCGTTGTGGACACCTTTCCGAACGTGACCTTCCACCTTCAGCCGAGCTCAAACTCCAAGGACCCGCAGCTTCTCTCGGAATGCGAGGTCCTGGCCACCTTCGGTGAAGATTTCGACGCCGCGATTATTGAAAGCATGCCCAGGCTTAACTTTCTCCAGGTTTTCAAAGCGGGTGTGGACAACCTGCCGTTAAAGGAACTGCAAAAAAAGGGGGTGTTGGTTTCCAACGTCCGGGGCATCCACCGCAACTCGGTTTCCGAGTACGTTTTCGGCTGTATCCTGTCGCTTTCACTCAACCTTTTCGCCTTCCGGGAAAATCAGAAGGATAAAGTCTGGTTCCGCAACATAAACAGGGAGGAACTCTTCCAGAAAACCATCGGAGTTATCGGGGCCGGCAGCATCGGCCGGGAAGTGGCCAGGAAGGCAAAGGCCTTCGGTATGTACACCCTGGGCATAAATTTTACGGGGAGGCCCGTGCCGCACTTCGACCGCGTATATCCGCCCGGCGGGATCAGTGAATTGTTGGCCTCAAGCGATTTCGTCCTGATGGCCCTCCCCCTGACAGAAGCCACCCGCCACTTCATGGACGACCGGAAATTCGCCATGATGAAACCGGACAGCTGCTTCATAAACATTGCCCGGGGGCGGGTGGTGGATGAGCAGGCCCTGATCAGGGCCCTGGAAAGAAAAAAAATTAGGGCGGCCGTCCTGGACGTTTTCGAAAGGGAGCCCCTGCCGGCCGACAGCCCGCTCTGGGCGATGCAAAATGTAATCCTTACACCGCACATCGCGGGGGTGTCACCCGTTTACATGGAGCGGGCGATGGAAATATTCAGGCACAATTTGTCGGTTTACCTCGGCACCGGCCGGAACTTCATCAACCTGATCGACCTTGAAAGAGGCTATTGATTTGGGTTAAGGATACCATCTTCGGGGAGGTGGTAATCGGGGTCGGTTATTTTCCGGAGGGGCGTCAACCGGATTGCACACGGAATTAATTGTACGGGAATTCATTAAAAAGGGGGAATTGAACGCATGATTAACCGGAAAGCAATTGCCGTTGCCTGTGTACTGGTCCTCTCTGCACTGGCCCT
Organism: Desulfovirgula sp.; assembly: GCA_020725625.1. Lineage (GTDB taxonomy): Bacteria > Bacillota > Desulfotomaculia > Desulfotomaculales > Desulfocucumaceae > JAILZP01. The sequence goes on from DYET01000019.1 coordinate 34,786, forward strand.
GGTCGGCTGCGGGGGCAAGGAGTCCGGCCAGAAGAGCGGGGAAGGCCAGCAGGCCAAAATGGAAACCATCTACATAGGGTTCACCGGCCCCACGAGCGGCGGGGCGGCCAAATACGGGCAAAACTGCATCGACGGAATGAATCTCGCCCTCGAGGAAATCAACAGCAAGGGGCTGTCCGTGGGCGGGAAGAAGTACAGGCTGGAAGTAGCCGTCCTGGATGACCGCTACCGCCCCAATGAGGCTGCAACCAACGCCCGGAGGCTTGTCCAGCAAAACAAGACCTCGGTAGTATTCTGCCCGCACTCCGGCGGGATTAACGCCTTGGCGCAGTTTAATGAAAAGGAAAACTTCCTGATCGCGGGCTACACCTCCAGTCCCGCGGCAGAGCAACTCGGCAACAAGCTTCTGATCAGGATACCTACTCCCTTCACCTGGTACCTGGTTGAAGGAGGCTTCATCGACCAGGCCATGCAGCGGTTCGGCAAGAACGCCGTCTGCGTTCCCGGAGTGCACGAATACGCCAAGGCCTGGACCGACGTGTTCATCAAGGCCTGGGAGAAAAAGGGCGGTAAAATCTTGGGCAATTACCCCGTGGATTACACCAGCGAGGCCGACTTTTATACCCCGGTGAGCAAGGCGCTGGCCGGCAAGCCCGACGTGATGTTCATCGGCGGCCCGTCTGAGCCTACCGGCCTGGTTATCAAGCAGGCCAGGGAACTGGGCTTCAAGGGCGGATTTGTAGTCATGGATCAGGCCAAGCAAAATGAAATCGAGCGCTTCCTGAAAATGGAGTACCTGGAAGGGTTTATAGGAACGGGGGCCGTCGAGGACTATGCCACCTCCTCGGACTACGCCACCAAGGTCGGTAAAACCAACAAGGGCGCCGTCGTCTTCCTGGAAAAATGGAAAAAGCGCTTCGGCGACAAGGAGCCTACCTCCGAGGCCAGCTACCATTACATGACCATGTTTATCATCGCCAAGGCCATAGAATTGGCCGGCACCTACACCGACCCCAAGGCTATCTACGCCAAGCTGCCTGCGGCCATAGAGGCCCTGCCGGATGAACAGATGACCCGGGTGATCGAAGGCATTTCCGACACAGGCGGATTCATCAACGTGACCCTGGGCTGCCACGTCAAGAACGGCAAGCGCGAATCCTTCACCATGTTCGCCCCGCCGGAATACAAGGCGAAAAAGGTCCAGCCCCGTTAAACTGATTTGAACCGCCCGGCCCCGTCCCCTCCAGGTGCGGGGCCGGCGCTGAATTATTTTTCTGAAACCCAGTGACTTGATACGGGAGGTCGATGCCGGTGGATCTTTTTCTCCAGCAAATTATCAACGGGCTGACGACGGGCAGTATCTACTGCCTGGTGGCCCTTGGTCTGACCCTGGTTTACGGGGTGATGCACCTGCCCAATTTCGCCCACGGCAGCCTTTACATGATGGGAGCCTTTATAACCCTGACCCTGATTAAATCCTCGGGCCTCAACTACTGGCTGGCCATGCTGGCTTCAGCGGTTGCCCTGGCCGCCATTGGTATAGCCGCGGAGAGACTGGTGTTCCATCCCTTGAGAAACGCCCCTCACGCCAACAACCTGATTGCTGCGGTGGGCCTGCTGCTGTTCCTCGAGGGACTGGCCCACGTCATCTGGGGACCGGAATTCTGGCAGTTGCCGACGCCTTACGACCGGGTGGTGCAGTTCCTGGGCCTGACTATCACCCAGCAGCGGCTGTTCATCGTCGCGGCCACCCTGGTTTTACTGGCCGGGCTCTACCTGTTCCTTAAAAAGACACTGGTGGGGGCCTCCATCGAGGCCATGTCCCAGGACCGCAAAGGGGCTTCCCTGGTGGGAATTAAGGTGAGCAGGGTATCGATGCTTACTTTTGCTATCGCCACCGGCCTGGCCGCGGTGGCCGCCTCGCTGGCCGGCCCCATCAACCTGGTTTACCCCTCCATGGGGCACATAGTCATTTTGAAAGCCTTTGTCATCATCGTGCTGGGCGGGATGGGAAGCCTGCCGGGGGCGGTCCTGGGAGGCTACATCCTTGGCCTGGCCGAAAGCATGGGAGCTACATACATCTCCATGGCCTACAAGGACCTGATCGCCTTCGCCATCCTGGTGCTGATCCTGTCGCTGCGGCCCACCGGCCTTCTTTCCGGGGGGGTGAAGTAACTTGGCGCTTTTTACGAGAAAAAACTGCCCGGCTCTGGCCCTGGTCATCTTATCATTAATTCTGCCCCTTGTGATTACCAATAAATACTTCATGCACGTAATCATCATGGGCTACATCTGGGCGATAGCTGTATACGGGCTAAACATCATCCTCGGCTACACCGGACAGACAGCCCTGGGCCACGCCGGATTCATGGGTATAGGGGCGTACACCGCCGGGCTCTTGAATTTAAAGCTGGGGTTGTCTTTCTGGCCGGCGATGGTTCTGGCCTGTCTGTTTACGGCCTTTCTCGGCTGGCTGGCGGGAATTGTTTCCCTCAGGACCCGGGGCCATTATTTTTCAATCTTCACCCTTTGCGTGGGAGTCATCATCCATGTGGTCATAACCCGGTGGGACGACTTGACCGGCGGCATGAACGGGCTGATCGGAATCAGCGGGCCGCCTCCCGCCGGGCCCGTTTCCTTCGACAGCCTTCAGGCCCAGTACTACCTGGTCCTGTTCTTTCTCCTGGCCACCATTTTCGTGGCCGGCAGGGTGGTCAACTCGCTGGTGGGCCGCACGCTGACGGCCATAAAAACCAGCGAGGAGCTGACCGAGGTGCTGGGCATCAATACGATGAAAAACAAAATCTTTGCCTTCGTCCTGGCAACTTTCTTCGCCGGCCTGGCAGGGGCGTTGTACGCAGGCTACATAAAATTTCTCGGTCCCCAGATGTGCAGTGTCAGCATGACCTTTGACATGCTCCTCTACCTGTTTGTGGGAGGAAACGGCACCATCGCCGGCCCCCTGATCGGTTCCCTGGTGTTGTCGACAATCACCGAGTCCCTGCAGGTGGTCCAGGAATACCGGACGGTCATTTTCGGGCCCATTCTCATTGTCCTGATCATCTTCTTCCCCAGGGGACTGTATGGAGGCTACGAGATCCTGCGCGACAGGATCCGGCGGCGGCTTCCGGCCAGGGAAGCCCCGGAGGGCGCCAAAGAGGAGGTGTGCTGAAATTGCTCCTCTCCACCGTAAACCTGAGCAAGAGTTTCGGCGGCCTGATGGCCGTCAACAGTGTGGACTTTTCCATCAAAAAGGGGCAGATCGTAGCCATCATCGGCCCCAACGGATCCGGGAAGACCACCTTTTTCAACGTTGTCAGCGGCATCCATAGGCCCTCCGCGGGGAAAATCTTTTTCAACGGCGAAGACATAACCGGCGCCCCGGTTTACGAAAGGACACTTAAGGGGATAGCCAGAACATTCCAGACAACCACCCTTTTCTCCAACGCAACCGTCCTGGATAACGTCATCGTCGGCCACCGGCTGCGCACCAAAACCGGGTTCTGGGACGTGCTGACCAGGAACCGGCGCTTTAAGGAGGACGAAAGGAAGTGCCGGGAAAAAGCCCTGGAGGTGCTGGAGTTCGCCGGCTTGAGCAACCTGGCGGACCGGCCGGTGGAGAACATCCCCCAGGAAGCCCGGAAGCGGGTGGCCATCGCCATGGCCCTGGCCACCGACCCCCAGTTGGTTTTGCTGGACGAGCCGGCCGCGGGGATAAATTTCGATGAAACAGCCGGGATAACCGAACTGGTCAGAAAAATGCAAAAGCGGGGGCTTACGGTCTGCCTGATCGAACACAAAATGCAGATGGTGATGAACCTGGCCGAACACATCATGGTGCTCAACCAGGGGATGAAAATTGCGGAAGGCACGCCGGAAGAGGTGGCCAACAACAAGGTGGTCATTGAAGCCTACCTGGGGAGTGACGACGATGCTGAGGATGATTGACGTGTCGGTGAATTACGGGCACTTCCGGGCCCTGAAAAAGATCAGTCTGGAAGTGAACGAGGGGGAAATGGTCGCGCTCCTGGGAGCCAACGGCGCCGGCAAAAGCACCATTTTTCAGACCATCAGCGGCCTGATCAAGCCCGCCGGCGGCGCCATCGAGTTCATGGGCAAAAGAATCGACGGCCTGCCCCCGGATCAAATCGTCCGCCTGGGCGTTTCTCAGTGCCCGGAAGGCAGGCACCTGTTTCCCCAGATGTCGGTTTACAAGAACTTGATTTTGGGCGCCTACGTCCGCAGCGCGGACAGAAAGGGAACAGCCGAGACCCTGCAGGAAATTTACAAGCTGTTCCCCATCCTGGAGGAGAAGAAAAACGACCCCGCCGGGTCTTTGAGCGGGGGCCAGCAGCAGATGCTGGCCATCGGCAGGGCGCTGATGTCCAGGCCCAGGCTTCTTCTGCTGGACGAGCCCTCCCTGGGCTTAAGCCCCCTGGTGACAAAGGAGGTGTTCCGGGTCGTCAAGGAAATCAACCGGGCCGGAACAATGGTACTGCTGGCCGAACAGAATGCCAACGTCGCCCTGCGGCTGGTCGGCCGGGGCTATGTCATTGAAAACGGCGAAATAGTCCTGGAGGACAGCAGCAGGGGCCTCCTAAGCAACGCTCAGGTCAAAAAGGCCTACATCGGGGCGTGATCTATCCTGAAAATCCTACCGGTCAGGAGACAGGAGACAGGAGACAGAATGTGAAAGCCCTACTTTGTGGGTTATCCCAACAGTGCTGGAGTGTACGGAGGGGGTGGATTTCAAAGCCGAGCGGATATTCCGGAGGCTGGCTACCGACACTTGGCGACGGAGCATACGGGATGCCGGGCAGGCTGCAGGATGCAGCCGCAGCTTAAGTGTGCATGGAACGTACGGAGGCGGTCGGCAGGCCGTAAGCGACGAGCATAGAGCCGGTTTAAGCCGGAGGATCGAGTAGCGGGGCTTTAATCCACTCCCGGCCCCGAATTTTCATTGTTCGTGGTGGCGCTTGCGGCATGGGCGACTACCCTGAAATGCTTATACTGAGTGACTTATTCTGTCAGTATTCAGAATCCAGGATCCAGAATGGGAGTGCTTGAATCGAGGGTCAATGTTTTAAAAGTAAGGGGGCTGACCAATGAGAACTTTTGAGCAGTACTTCGAGGGGCTTAAAAAGATGCGCCCCAACGTCTACCTGGGAGGCAGGATCGTGCCCAGGGACGACCCGGTTTTCCTGCCCGGGATCAAGGTGATAGGGACGACTTTTGAGCTGGTGAAGGACCCCGGGTACCGGGACCTTTTCACGGCGGAGTCCCACCTCACCGGCAAGACGATAAACCGCTTCACCCACATTCACCAAAGCCAGGACGACCTGCTGAAGAAGCAGAAGATGACCAGGCTGTACTGCCGTCGGGTGGGCCGCTGCGTCCAGCGGTGCATGGGAGTCGACGCCCTGAACGCGCTGTCGGTGGTGACCAGGCGCATGGACGACGACCTGGGCACCGATTATTACAGCCGTTTTGTAAAATACCTGGAGTACTACCAGGAAAACGACCTGGTGGGCAACGCGGCGCAGACCGACGTCAAGGGCGACAGGAGTTTAAGGCCTTACCAGCAGGACGACCCGGACATGTACCTGAGGGTGGTGGAGAAGAGAGACGGCGGCATCGTGGTCAGGGGCGCCAAAGCCCACAACACCATCGCTCCATACGCCGACGAGATAATCGTCGTGCCGACCAGGGCCATGACCCCCCAGGACGCCGATTACGCGGTGGCCTTTGCCCTGCCGGCAGACACCGAGGGCATGTACCTGGTGTCGGTGGCCCACAACCAGCGGTCCAGAAAGCATTTCAAGGCGCCCATCGGGGAGACCGGGACCGCCCATTCCATAACCATTTTCGACAACGTTTTTGTTCCCCGGGAAAGGGTGTTCATGTGCGGCGAAACCAGGTACGCCGGGCAGCTGGCGGGCCTGTTCGCCACCTACCACCGCCACAGTTACACCGGCTGCAAGCCGGCCCTGACGGATATACTGATGGGCGCCGCCGCCCTGGTGTCGGAATACAACGGCATTGAAAAGGCCTCCCACGTCCGCGACAAGCTGGCTGAGCTGGTGACGGTGGCCGAATTGGTCTATGCCGCCGGGGTGGCCGCAGCCGTGAACAGCACCAGGGCTTCTTCGGGAACCCAGGTTCCCGACGTGGTCTATACCAATGTGGGCAGGTACCACGCCGGCGTTCACGTCTATCCCGAATTTGAGATTCTGGCCGACCTGGCGGGAGGGCTGGCCGCAACCCTGCCCCTTGAGGACGACTTTGTGGAGCCCACGGTGGGGCCCCTGCTGAACAAATACATCAAGAGAAAAAGCGGCGTTCCCAGTGAAAAGGTTCACCGCTGCTACAGGCTGATTGAAAACCTGATCGCCTCGGCCCCGGGGGCTGCCTCCCAGATCAGCGGAATTCACGGAGGCGGGTCGCCGGTGATGGAAAAAATAGCCATCATGGCCCAGTACGACATCGAGGAGAAAAAGGAAATCGCCAAGTACCTGGCCGGCATCGCCGACTGAAAAAACAGCCCGGCCGGGCAGGCCGGGGGATATTCTCGCCCCCCCCGCGCGAAAAATCTTCCTGGAGGTATTACCGTGGAAACGTCAGGCAGCCCCCGCAAACCGGGGGACGAGGTTCCGGCCGGAGACCTGTGCGCAGGCTGCGGGGCCTGTGCAGGCCTCTGCCCGTATATATACGCGGTCAAAAGTCCCTATCTGAAAATCCCGGACGATTACCTGAGGGCGTTTTTCACGGCCGAAGGCAGACTGGCGGCGAACGGCCTGTGAAGGGCGCGGGCCGGCACGACCTCGGCCGGAAAATCGGCGGGATCAAGGAAAAGTGCATAAACGACATGGACCGGCTGGCCGGCCTGGCGGAAATGAAACTCAGGGAAAACGGGTTTATCGTCGAGGTGGCGGAATCCGCCCGCAGGGCTGCGGAATACATAGCTTCCCTGGCGGAAGCAGGCCCCCCGGTCCTCCTGGCCGGGACCGGCGTGGACAGGGAACTGGACCTGTACGGGTTTCTGTCGGCCAGGGGCCGGACGGTGGTCGACCCGGGCGAGGCCAACCGCGCCCTGCGCATCCTGGGCCTCATACCCAGCCACCCCCTTTTCCCCCTGTTTCTCTATGAAGAAAACCAGATATACAAAAGGCTAAAATCCCACTACGGGCCGGAATGGGTTTCCATCGGGGACTGGCGGGAGATGCACTTCAATCTCCTGGCCTCCGCCGGGACCGGCATCACCGGCTGCACTGCGCTGGCGGCGCAGGAGGGAACCGTTCTAATCACCGAGCAGGAGGAAAACGCCCATCTCGCCTCCACCCTGCCGCCCGTGCACGTCGTGGTGGCCGGCCTGGACAGGATCGTCCACGACATCGGGGAGGCCCTGCTGGTGGCCAGGGGGATTTCCTGGTACGGGGCCGGCAGGGCCATGGCCAGGAATATCTTTTTCATCAGCGGCCCCAGCGCCACCGCCGACATCCAGGGGATAACCGTGAAAGGCATGCACGGCCCCCGGGAGGTGCATGTCATACTGCTGGACAACGGCAGGTCCTCGGCCCGGAACGGTCCCGACAGGGACCTTCTGAAATGCATGGAGTGCGGGTGCTGCCTCGGGGCATGCCGGGTCTACCGGGAAAGGGGGCCGGTGTTCCCGGAACACAGGGCCGCACCCTTCAACAGCTGCTGGGCCCTGGCCAGGGGGGGCTATGACGGGGAGTGCCTGGGCTGCGGCAGCTGCGCCGGTTCCTGTCCCCTGGGAATAGCAGCGCCCCTCGGCCGCTGACGGCGGCGCGGCTGCGGGGCGGAAAAGGCGGGCAACGGCCCGCCGGCCCTGCCCGCCATTAGCCGTCCTGTATGCAAAAATGCAAAAGCTGTGCGCTGATGCACGTACCCAGGCATACACAGGCGTCACTGCAATTCCCGGTTACGTCCTGATCATACCGGCCGGAATTTGAACCCGTACCGGATAACTCCCTCTTCCTCGTAAATCCTCCGGAAAACGGCCTCCACCTTCATGCCCACGGTTATTCCCTCCTCAGGGGGATCCACCAGCTGGGCTATGATCCTGGGGCCCTCCTCCAGTTCAACCAGGACAACGGGGTAACTGCCCTTGCAGCGGGCTTCCTCCGAGAACTCCGGCGGGGCGCCGCCCCCGGCGATAACAGTGTACGAGTATACGGTGCCCCTCCCGCTGAGCCGCACGCTGTCGAACCCTGTCCCGGTCCGGCAGTACCTGCAGACAGCCTTGGGCGGAAAATTCACCCGTCCGCACGCCGTGCACCTTTGCCCGGCCAGGCGGTAGCGCTGGGGAACAGTCCGCCGGTACATGGGAATGGATATATGGGCGCCCATGACATCACCTCAGATAATCCTTTTTAGCTTGAGATAGTGGATGTAGCCGATCTGCCTCTTCTTTTCCAGGAGCGACCCGACCGGTCTCGGGGAGGCAGGGAGCGGGCCGTTCAGGCAAAAGCTCATGGAATGACTTCCGGACCCGGCCCCGTAAGTACAGACCAGAATTTTTTCACCGGTGCCGGCGCTTTCCAGTGCCCTGCAGAGGCCCAGGAACGGAGTGCAGCACCCTGCGTCGCCCACCAGGTTGTAAACCAGGCCGTCCCTGGTCTGGTCCTCGCCGAAACCCATTTTTTTGGCCAGGGCCGTGTCCGCCCTGACATCCGCCTGAGGCATCACCAGGCACCGGTAGTGGCCCGGTATCCTGCCCATCTTTTCAAGGATTCCCGAAAGCGAAGCGCTTACCGTCTCATTGTATGCCATGGAGGAGTACGCACCTACACCAATGTCCCTGACGCCGGTCTCACCGGCTGTCCTGTAGCGCAGGCCCATGAACTCGCCGGCGCGGGAGCACGCTCCTTCAAACTCCAGGCCGGAACCGTCCCTGGCCAGGACAAAGGCGCAGGCGGCCGCCCCGAAGCCGTGGTCCAGCCCCGACGACGGGCTGGCCTGCGGGGCGTCGGAGACAATCACCAGGGCGTATTCCCGGTCGGTCTGGTCCAGCAGGCCCAGCGCGGCCAGGAAGGCCTCGGAACCGGCCAGGGCGGAACCTCCGTGATGGCTGGTCAGAACACTGCCGCTCAGCCCCAGGGCCTCCACCAGGGTACCGGCGATAAATTTTTCCCCGTAGGGAAAATTGGCCGAGGCCAGGGCCAGGACCCCAACCCGGGCCGGGTCGACCCCCGCCAGGGCGTCCGAGGCCGCCTCCACGGCCATGGTCACCGTGTCCTCGTCTATATCCATGACCGCTTTTTCCTTTATATCGGCGCCGCAGCTTCCCAGGGCGCTTATATACTCCTCCCTCCTGATGCGCAGGAAGGGGATGTAGGATCCGTAAGACACCACGCTTTTAGCCATCACTGACCCCCTCCCTGATAGATGAAAACGGCGGCCGTCCCGCCGGATCCCCCGACATTGTGGGACAGGGCAAGCCTGGCGTTTTTAACCTGCCTGGAGGGTTCACTGGCCTCTCCCCTGAGCTGCCTGAATATCTCGCAGGCCATCCCGCATCCGGTGGCCCCGATGGGGTGGCCCTTGGCCTTGAGGCCGCCGCTGACGTTGACCGGCAGCCTCCCGCCCAGCTGGGTGACCCCTTCCTCCAGAAGGTGGTGGGCGCGCCCCTCCTCGCAAAAGCCCAGGTCGGCGTAAGCCAGTATTTCGGCAATGGTAAAGCAGTCGTGGACCTCGGCAAAGTCTATTTCCCGGGGGGAAACGCCGGCCTGCCTGTATGCCTCCGCGGCCGCCTTCCGGGTGGCGGCCAGGCCGGTGATGGAGTCGCGGTCGTGAATGGCCAGGTAGTCGCTGGCCGCCCCGAATCCCCTGAGGTATACCGGCCTGTCGGTGAAGTTTGCGGCCATTTTGGCGCTGCACAGCAGAACGGCCGCCGCTCCGTCACTGGTGGGGCTGCAGTCCCAAACGTTGAACGGGTAGGCTACCGGGGCCCCCTTCAGGGCCTGATCAATGGTGATTTCCCTGCGGAACTGCGCCTTCGGGTTGTTCACGGCGTGCCGGTGGTTTTTGACCGCCACCATGGACAGGTGTTCCCTTTTCAGGCCGTACTGGTGCATATACCTGGCCGCCATCAGGGCATAAATCCCGGCAAAGGTGGACCCGGCCAGGCGCTCGTACTCCGTGTCCCCGGACACACCCAGCCAGTACCTCCCCTTGCTGGAGGAAACATCCCGCATCTTTTCCACACCGGCGGCCAGAACCAGGTCGAACTTGCCGGAAGCCACCGCGCAGGCGGCGTTGAACAGGGCGTATCCCCCGGAGGCGCAAGCGTTTTCAACCCTGACGGCGTTGACGCCGGGCAGGCCCACGTGCCCCATGAGCAGCGGGGCCAGCTGCCCCAGCTGAAACCCGCCGCCGGCGCTTAGGCACCCTATATATGCCGCCTGGATCATCCCAGGGTCAAGCCCCCGGTCCACGCTCCGCAGCATCTCAAAATACGCCTGGGCGAACAGCTCCTTGACGCCCAGGTCGGGGAAGTCACCGTACCGGGTTTGCCCGGCACCGATGATGGCCACGCCTTGCACTCATTCACACCTTCTTTCGTTTAATGGTTACAGGCACCGCAGAAATCCGCTTTGAAAGAGTGTTTACTTGCCTTTGAAATCCGGTTGGCGCTTTTCCAGAAAGGCAGTGGTACCCTCAATCCGGTCCCCGGTGGAGAAGGCAATGGTCTGGGCGAATTTCTCAAACAAAAGGCCGGAATTGATATCGGTGTTGGCGCCCACGTTGATGGCCGCCTTGGCCAGGCTTACAGCCACCGGCCCCTTGGAGATTATCTTTTGGGCCATTTCCCTGGCTGCCGGCAAAAGGTCCTCCGGCTGTTCCACTACCTTGTTGACCAGGCCGATTTCCCTTGCCTCCTGGGCGCTTATAATTTCCCCGGTAAAGATCAGCTCCTTGGCCTTCCCTATGCCCACCAGCCTCTGCAGCCTCTGGGTTCCGCCGGCACCGGGAATTATGCCCAGGTTGACCTCGGGCTGGCCCAGCCTGGACCGGGCCGTGGCAATCCTGATGTCGCAGGCCATGGCCAGCTCGCAGCCGCCGCCCAGGGCAAATCCGTCTATGGCGGCAATCACCGGCTTGTCGAGGTTTTCTATGTCGTTTAAAGACTCCTGGGCCTCAGCCCGCAAAACATCCAGGGTCTCGCGCTCCCTCAGGGAGCGGATGTCGGCCCCGGAGGCGAAGGCCTTGCCGCCGGCCCCGGTGATGATGACCACCCGGACGTCCCGGTCAAAGCGGCAGTCCCTGACGGCGCTCCGTATCTCGGCCCAAGTCCTGGGGTCAAGGGCATTGCGCACCTCCGGCCGGTTCAGGGTTATCAGAGCGATGTGCCCGTCCTTCTCCAGGAGAATATTTTGAAAATCCATGAGGTCAATCCCCCCTATTAAATATTTTCCAAAACAACCGCCATTCCCTGCCCGCCCCCCACGCAGAGGGTGGCCAGGCCCCGGGCCAGGCCCCGGCGCTTCATTTCGTACAGCAGGGTTACGCAGAGCCTGCAGCCCGTGGCCCCCAGGGGGTGGCCCAGGGCAATCCCGCCCCCGTTGACGTTGACGCGGTTCAGGTCCAGGCCCAGTTCCCTGATGCAGGCCAGGGCCTGAGAGGCGAAGGCCTCGTTCAACTCGACCAGGTCTATTTCCGCCAGGGAAAGGCTGAGCTTGCCAAGGAGCATTTTCACCGCCGGGACCGGTCCGATGCCCATGTAACGGGGAGAAACGGCGGCGGCGCTGAAGCCCGCCAGCCTGCCCGCCGGTGCCAGTCCCAGTTTCTTCACCGCGCTGCCCGAGGCCAGCACCATTACCGCCGCCCCGTCGTTCCTGCCGCACGAATTCCCGGCCGTAACCGAACCGCCCTGCTTGAAGGCGGGTTTTAAACCGGCCAGGACCTCCAGGGTGGTGTCGGGGCGGACGTGCTCGTCGGTGTCAAAGAGGACGGTTTTTTTCCTGCCTTTTATCTCCACCGGGACGATTTCCTCCCTGAACCTGCCCTCGTTGATGGCGCTGGCGGCCAGCCGGTGGCTGCGCAGGGCGAAGGCGTCCTGGTCCTCCCGGCTGACGTTGTACTTTTCGGCCACGTTTTCCGCGGTCATGCCCATGCCCAGGTCCGGGCCGTAGATTTCATTGGGCTGGGCGCCAGGGCCCCCTTCTAGGTTGGAATCGATGAGCTGCACCTGCCCGTCCCCCCAGCGGGCGTTGCGGATGTAATGGGGTGCCCGGCTCATGTTTTCAGCCCCGCCCACGACAACGACCCCGGCCTCGCCGGAGGCCGCCAGGAGGTAGCCGCTGTACATGGCCTGCATGGCCGAGGCGCACAGGCGGTTTACGGTGAAGGCCGGAACCTCCTCGGGAAGGCCGGCCCTCAGGGCGGCCACCCTGGCCATATTGGCCGACTCGGTGCTCTGGCGCACCTCCCCCATGATTACCTCGTCCACCTGGTCCGGTGATATGCCGGCCCTCCTCAGTCCCTCCTTGATCACTATCGATCCCAGGTCCCCGGATGTCACCGTGCGGAGTGTCCCGCCGTAACGGCCGATGGCGGTTCGCACCGCGCTGATGATGAAAACATCCTCTTTCAACCCTGAAAACCCTCCTTGTAAAATTAAGCTGTAGAACACAGAAAAAAGCTGCCGGCTGTTGGTTGTTGGTTTTTGGTTATCTAATACCCGGTAGAAAACTGCTATTTATAGTCATAGAACCCCTTGCCGGTTTTCCGTCCCCATTCCTTCTTCAGGTACTTTTCCACGATCAGGGGCGAGGGCCTGTACCTGGGGTCCCCGGTTTCCTGGTAACGCTCCATGCCTATGTGGTAGGTGAGATCGATCCCGGTCAGGTCCATGAGCCTGAAGGGGCCCATGGGGTATCCCAGGGCGTGAACCACGGCCGTGTCGATGTCTTCATAGGAGGCGATGCCCATATCGTACAGGTAGATGGCCTCGTTTTTAACGGCCGATACTATCCGGTTGACCAAAAAGCCGTAGATTTCCTTTTGCAGCAGGACGGGTATTTTTCCCATTTGCCTGGACACTTCCATGACGGTGCCGGCGGTCTCCTCGGAGGTGTGGGGCCCCTTGACCACTTCAACCAGCTTATTGACCAGGGCCGGGTTGAAGAAGTGCATGTTGCAGACCTTTTCCGGCCGCCCCGTGACATCGGCGATTTTGGAGCTGACTATGTAGGAGCTGTTGGTGGCCAGGATTGCGTGGGGCGGGCATATTTTATCTAGCTGGGCGAACAGCTTCCTCTTTACGTCCAGCTTTTCAATCACCGCCTCGATAACCAGGTCGGCGCCCCCCGCCGCCTCTGCCAGGTCCCCCGTGAACGATATCCTGGCCCGGGCGGCCCCGGCCTGATCCCCGGTCAACTTCCCCTTGGCCACCCGCTCGGGAAGGTAGGTATCGGCAAAATTCTCGGCCTTGCGTAAAATTTCCCCGTCAATGTCGGTACAGGTGACCGTGTACCCCGCCAGGGCGGCGCTCAAGGCAATCTGGTGCCCCATGTTTCCGGCTCCCACCACGCAAATGGTCTTAACTTCCATCACCAAACACTCCTTTGTAAAAATTAAATACCCGGGGGTTGCAAGCTGCCGTTTGAAGCCATGGGTGTGCGGACGCTTTCAACCAGGTAGACCTCTCTCATCTTTCCAAACCCCCTCGCCGGTGATTATCACGCCGCAGGTCAACCGGCCAGGAAGGCCTCTTCAGGGCATTCCAGGGCCGTTGTGTCGGCCTCCCTGATCAGGTCGGCAAGAACATAAACGTTGGGCAGAATACTGTTGACAAAATACCTGGCGGAGCATAATTTGCCCGCGTAGTACGAATAATCGGGGTGATCCGGGGCCGTTGCGGCCATTTTCCGCCTGGCCACCAGGGCCTGATCCAGTATGGACTCGGCGGCAAAAAGCTGTGCGCAGCAGGAAAGCACCCTGGGAGCGAAAAGCGGAATCAGCCGGCCCTTTTCCGCCATGTTCTGATAGTACGAGGCATATATGTCCTTGATTTCATCCACGCAACGGTAAGCCTTTTCCAGTTTGGACATCTCCCTCCCGAACCCTTCCGCACCCCTGTTTTTTTCTATAAACTCCTTCCTGTCATCCATCCAGTCGGCAAAGGGCCGCCCGTTCTCCATCCGCATCTTGCGGCCCACCAGGTCCATGGCATGGATGAATGACGTCCCCTCCCAGATGGAGAGAATCTTTACGTCCCGGGCGTACTGGGAGACCGGGTACTCCTCGGTGTAGCCGACACCCCCGTAGACCTGGATGGCCTGCCCGATCATGGCCCAGGCGGTTTCGGCGGCATAAGTCTTGATCAGGGGGGTCAGTATGTCCGCCAGCCCCTGGCACCTGGCCGCCTTCACCCCGTCGCGGCCGTGCTCGGCTATGTCGATATAGTAAAACCCCTTGAAAACCATAGCCCTGATTGCCTCAACCTGGGCCTTCATTTCCATCAGCATTCGCCTTACATCCTCGTGCTTGATAATGGGAACCCGGCCGGCCTTGGGGTCGGTGAAGGGACGACCCTGAATGCGCTCGGTGGCGTACCGGGCGGCGAAGTAGTATGCGGCCGCCATCTGGGCCAGGGCGTTATGCCCGGTCCCGATGCGGGACTCGTTCATCATGTGGAACATCATGGCCAGGCCCTTGGAGATGCCCCGGCTGTCCGGGGGGTCACCCACCAGGATGCCGCGGCAATTGTCGTTTTCCCCGAAGCTCAGCATCGCCGTGGCCGACGCCTTCAGGCCCATCTTGTGCTCCACCGCGATGCAGGTGACATCGTTTGGACCCCCGAGGCTGCCGTCGTCGTTTACCCATATCTTGGGCACGATGTAAAGGCCCAGGCCCTTCGACCCCGGTGCCCCGCCCTCGGGCCGGGCCAGAACCATGTGAATGATGTTTTCCGTCAGGTCTGTTTCGCCGCCGGTGATAAACATCTTGGTCCCCTTGATCTTGTATATGCGGGGGTCCTCGGTGGGGTAGGCCCTGGTGACGGCGTCCCCGACGTCCGATCCGGCGTTGGGCTCGGTCAGGCACATGGTGCCGCTCCACTTTCCGCTCACCATGTTTTCCAGGAATTTCTCCTTGTCCCTGTCCGTCCCGAACCTGTAAATCAGGTTGGCCGCCCCGGTGGTGAGCTTTATGTAGGAGGTGAGGGCCGGGCAGGCCGCCATCAGCATTTCATTATAGGCCCTGTAAAGGGTCAGGGGCATGATGGCATCCGAGGCCAGGGATTCGTTGGCCGTGCCCCACCCGTTCTCCTGCAGGAATTTGTAGGCCCTGACATAACCCTGGGGAACCCTTACCCTGCCGTTTTCAAACTTGAGCCCGACCTGGTCGCCTTCTCTGTTTATCGGGAAGACGACCTCCCTGGCCAGTTTATATACCTCGTTGAGTATGAAGTCCACGTCTTCCGGCCCGTAATTGTCCTTGAACCTGTCGAGGCTGAAGACCTCTCCCATGTCGATCCACTCGTTCAAGATGAATTTCAAGTCCCTGACGTCATATACAAACTCCGCCATTAGTATGGAACCCCTCCCTGTCTGTTGAAACTGTCATAAATAACTAGCAAATAAGGTGCCATTCGGTCTTGATTAAAAAAATTTGTTAGTGCCGGCTAAATAAAAAATTCCGGGATTGGAAAAGGAATCCCGGATGTTTCATTATGCAACCCGGGCTGCCCGCACGGCCCGGCTGACCGGACGGGCCACGGTCGGCTGCCGTAATTTCGCCCACGACCCATTTTACGGTTTCACTTCCGGACCAAGGGCGACCCCACCCCCCGGCGCAACATCCCCCGGACTTTCAATTTACCTTTCCGGTACTGATTTCAAATCAGACCCTCATGCCGCTATAAGCGGCACCACGAACAA